>DGWI01000001.1:33300-61867 GCA_002396085.1 Porphyromonadaceae bacterium UBA4262 | reverse complement strand
AGATTTAGAGCTATAAGTTTTTCATCGTCTTTTAAGAGCCAAAGCAGTTGAGTTACCTTTGCGTATCTCAACTGCTTAACTTATGGCAATATCACTTACAATCGACGGCAAAGAGGCGAGCATTAAGAAAGGCTCGTCAATAGAGTATGTCTCGGAAAACCGAATCTTCACGGATGCCGATGATTACTCTATGGAGATTGAACTGCCGCTTGCCGAGTGTCCGCAGAACATCGCAGTGTTCGGACACCTCACAAGAAAAGATATTGACACCGACAAAATCTTTTTCAATGCCGTTCTGCAAGACACCAAGTTTCGTAAGGTGGGTGCAGTGGTCATCACCGGCATCACCAACGAAAGCGTCAAGGTGCAGTTCCTCGAAAAGAGGAGTTATCAGAACTTCTATCCGCACTTCGATGAGACCTACATCGACGAGCTGGATTTGGGCGAATGGCCACACATCTTCCCCGACAATATCTCATCGGGTGGAATGTCGGGACCTCGCCCCGGATGGGAGGATGCGGTCTATATGACTCCTGCCCAAATGTGGGCACGCTGGCAGGACTATACGGCTCTGCCGTGGGTGAATAATTATAGCGGCAACTTGCAGAACTGCGCCCGATGGATCGCTTCCGCCAACAAGTATGAGTGGAAAGTCACAGGTGATAACGACGAGGACACGGACTTCACCAAAGGCTTCTCGTTTCAGCCCAATCTTCTATGGCTCACCAAGAAGATTTGCGATGCGCTCGGCTACGCCTACGACTTCGCCAAGTGGGAAAACAGTGATTACAAGTACCTGCTTGTCTGCAACACGCTGCCGTACTCATGGAGCAACCGCCGATGGGCGGCTGCGCTGCCTCATTGGACGGTCAATGAATTTTTCATGGAACTTGAAAAATTCCTGCTCATGGAGTTTGACATTGACCACGCACGCAACAAGGTCACTTGCTCGGTCACGGCTGAAAACGTCAGCGGTGCCGGGCTGGTAAACATTGACAAGGTGATTGACGCTTTCTCGGTGGAAGTATCGACCGACGAGGACAACACCGGCTACAAGGCCATGCTCAACCAGGGCTTCGCTGATGGTGGCCACCGCCTTGATAATATCTATAACGCCCAGTGGTACATCGAGAGAATGACACGAGCCGACGGCACGGTCAAATGTACCGAGTGGGCTACGCTCGCCGACCTGTTCGCAAGCGACCTGCCGCAAGACAGTGTGCTTGACACCGGCGGCGGACGCAGCGACTACGCCCAGTACCCGGGCGGCAAATGGGGCTTGCACCATGTGCAGGACATCGACACCTACTTTGTCCTCGAAGTGATGAAACGTGTGGAGTATCGCACCACACCCTTCGCCATCAACTCCGAGGCATTGAAGTGGGGGAATGTGTGCCGACTGGTGCCCGTCAACCGCTTCGGCACGCTGCTGCTCGACCGCGAGCACCCCGATGAGGTGGAGGAAATGAATATCGTTCCGGCATGGATCGATGAGACCGATGACACCTATGGCAATCTCGTGTTCCTCGACTGCGGAGAGACCGGCGAGGACGATGAGGCCAACGCCTCGCAGACACACACGGGGCGCAGACCGGGTGTGGAGGTAGTTGACCCCGATGTGGTGATTCAGTTCGGGGCGTTCCCCTCGGTGAGCAATGGCGAGCAGGACATGTCGGGTGCCGTGTTCGACAAACTCTTTGTCGCCTTTTGGTGGGGCGACTACACCAAGTGCAAGCCTCGGCTGCCGCACCCATGGACGGACACCTTCGACATGACCTATTCATACGCTGTGCCGGCGGTGCTCACCGACACAAGCAAGCTCACCATCACATGGGGAGTAATCTACAGCGGACGGCAGTTGTTGCTGCGCATCAACAACCGAGCCTACGGCCAGGGCGTGCAGCGCACCACCTACACCGAGGTTGACCGCAAGAAGAAGTACACCTTCTCCTTCCTCTCCGATGAAATCCCAAACGTCCGCGCCCTGTTCCACATCGACGGCAAACGCTACCTTTGCTCCAAGCTCACCGCCACCTTCACCGAGGACGGTATGAGCCATCTACTCAAAGGCGACTTCTACAAGGTGGTGTAAGTCCTTATATATCAGCAGATTTAGCACCTGCATTTTGAGAATTTTCAAAGTGCAGGTGCTTTTTGCGTCATAATAGCGTGGAACAGTAACGGAAGCACATCGAGAATCAGCAGCGGAAGTACTGAGAAAATCACTTATGGAAGTAGTGAAGAAAACTATCGTGGAAACGGCGGGGAAATCACTGCGAGAAGTCTCAAAGGAAGCGCATGAGGAAGTTTGAAAGGAAGCGCAGAAGATAGCACTCTGCGCTCCCAAATTCTCCTTATCGCTTGCCGTAAAGAACCCAGTCAAGCACTTTGCGGTTGGCCTCATCGACTTTGCGCTCATCAAAGTCGATGTAGATGTCAGTCACGGTGTTACCACCATGTCCGAGTGCATGGGCTATTGTGTCACGGGGAATATCAAGGCTGGCGGCGATGGTCGCCCATGAGTGACGCGCCCAATACGTTGATATTTCGGGAAATAGCGGCTCCCGAACTTTCTTGCCGCCACGGCCCACACGCTTCATGGGGCCTATCTTCTTCAACGCATCATTCATCTTCTTCAAGAAGTCTTGATGGTTCTTGTAGCGGTCATGAATGTCAAGAAGCCAACCCTTGCTGCGGTACTTGTTGATGATCTCCAAAGCCTCAGGCTCCACCTTTATACTATAAAGGCGATGAGTCTTTGAACGGTTGAAACTCACCCGGCCATCTACAATCTTCTTCAGATTGTAGAGGTCTATCGCGTTGATACCGATGAGCATAAACATCAACTTGAACAAATCTTGGTACTTCACGGCATACTCCTCGCAAGGGTAGTCAAATAGTGTACGCAAGTCCTCAACTTTGAGATTGCGCTTGCGAGTGGCGACAGGTCGCACGTCATACCGGCGGAAAGGATATGCCGTAGTAATCTCATCGTCAATTGCTTCGTTAAAGACTGCGCGAATGTTTCGCAGGTGGATGTTACGGGCATTCTTCGATGGGGCAGTTTTGGCAAGAAATGCCTCAAACTTGCCAATCCAATCTCTCGTAACGTCCTCAAAGGTCAGCTTTTGCAGTTCATCACCCGCAAACGCTATCATGCGTCTATAGGTCTGCATATAGACACCACGGGTACTGGCTGATTTGCTCTCAGCGAACTTTAGGAATCGCACTGCAAAAGATTTTGCTTTGCGTTCTTCTTCGGCTTTTGCTTCGGCACGCTCGGGATTGAGTTCAAGGTCAATGTAACTTCGTATTTCAGAAGCTTTCATTGTACCAAGTTTGCCCTCATTGGCTAAGTTTAATAGAATCGTGTCTATCTGTTGCTTAATGCTTGAAATATAAACATTAGTCAACATCTGGTCAGGATGATTAACCACCCTTTGCTTCTTGCCATCCCACTGATTTGGCAGTAATTTTACTGAAAGTGAGACTAACGCCGAACTCCCTTTGTGGGCAATTGCGACCTTCAGCACACGGGGAGTGTTCGGCTTCGCTCCTCGTTCATCGAGATAGAACCTAGTATTTGCCATACTCAAAACTGACGCAATTGTATCACTTACTTGCACGCCTACTTGCACGTCTACTTGCACGTCTACTTGCACGTCAAACGGGCAAAGGTGGGCTAAAGTGCGATAAGTTGGTACAAATTTGCGGTTTTTTTTTGACCTATACAGGTGTTTTCTTAAAGACAAGAAACGCTGATTATCAAGGCATTTACCTTAATTATCAGCGTATTCTAAAAGTGGAGCGATAGACGGGATTCGAACCCGCGACCCTCAGCTTGGGAAGCTGATGCTCTACCAACTGAGCTACTATCGCGTATTGTTTTTTTGACTTTAGTTCCTCTACTGGTTGTAGTTTCGTATCTCGGCTATGCTGTCCGATCCATTGCTGCTAGCCTTAATGAGGATGCTCACCGAGTCGCCCACCTCGTAGGTGAAATCCATGTCCGAAGGTATTTCAAAGTCTAGCGTATCACCGTAAAATTTGAGGTTGATGTTGCTCCTTGAGCCATCAACGATGATGCCGCGATACAGCCACATACTATCACCATTGACATCAATCGAGTCAATCGGATGCTTTATCGAATCAGAATCGATGCCGCTCGACTGGTTGTCGCTGTTGCCCCACGTGCAGCCTGCGGTGGCCAATATTGTCCCCAATGCTGCGGTGAATAGATATTTGCTAAACTTCGCTTTCATTTTTTTACGCTGCAAAGTTAATTGATTTTATCAACACGGCAAAATAATTGCACAAAAAAGTGGTGCCGAACAATTTCTCGGCACCACTTTTTATCATTGAATCAAGTGATGTGATTACTCACCACCCTTCTCCATCTGCTCCTTGAGGGCAGCCAGGGCGCTGATGTCGCCCAGGGTAGTCTTCTCGATGGTGGTTGCGGGAACTGCCTCCTCGGCGGGCTTGTTGGTGCTCTGCTGGGCCTTGCGAGCCTTGCGAGCCTCGGCCTTCTGCTCATCCTCGAAGATGCGGCTGTGCGACAAGATGATGCGCTTTGCGTCCTTGTTGAACTCAATCACCTTGAACTGCAACTTCTCATCCTTCTGGGCCTGTGAGCCGTCTTCCTTAACCAGGTGCTTGGGAGTGGCAAAGCCTTCAACTCCGTAAGGCTGCAGGTTGATCACGGCGCCCTTGTCGAGCATCTCGGTGATCACGCCCTCGTGCACGCTGCCAGTGGTGAAGATGGTCTCGAACACATCCCAAGGATTCTGCTCGAGTTGCTTGTGACCCAGGCTCAGGCGGCGGTTGTCCTTGTCAATCTCCAGAACCTTCACCTCGATGGGAGCACCAATCTGAGTGAACTCGCTGGGGTGCTTCACCTTCTTGGTCCACGACAGGTCGCTGATGTGAATCAGGCCGTCAACGCCCTCTTCCAACTCAACAAACACGCCGAAGTTGGTGAAGTTGCGCACCTTGGCGGTGTGCTGCGAACCAACGGGATACTTGACCTCGATGTCCTCCCAAGGATCCTTCTTGAGTTGCTTGATGCCAAGCGACATCTTGCGCTCCTCGCGATCCAGTGCCAGGATTTGTGCTTCGACAGTGTCGCCAACCTTCATGAAGTCCTGAGCGCTGCGCAGGTGCTGCGACCACGACATCTCGCTGACGTGAATCAGACCCTCCACGCCGGGAGCGACCTCGACAAATGCTCCGTAGTCGTACATCACGACCACGCGGCCAGTCACCTTGTCGCCAACCTTCAGGTTGGGATCCAACTTGTCCCAAGGATGCGGCTGCAGTTGCTTCAG
This sequence comes from Porphyromonadaceae bacterium UBA4262, assembly GCA_002396085.1. GTDB lineage: Bacteria > Bacteroidota > Bacteroidia > Bacteroidales > Muribaculaceae > Sodaliphilus. The sequence goes on along the minus strand of DGWI01000001.1, from coordinate 56,540 downwards.
ACCCAGAGCGATGCGCTTCTTCTCGTCATCGAAGTCGAGAATCACGACATTCAACTTCTGCTCAGGCTCGACGATGTCGGCGGGGTTGCTCACGCGGCCCCACGACAGGTCGGTGATGTGGATCAGGCCGTCCACGCCACCCAGGTCGATGAACACACCATAGCTGGTGATGTTCTTGACGGTGCCTTCGAGCACCTGACCCTTCTCGAGTTTGGCAATGATTTCCTTCTTCTGCTGCTCGAGTTCGGCCTCGATCAGTGCCTTGTGCGATACGACCACATTCTTGTACTCCTGGTTGATCTTGACCACCTTGAACTCCATGGTCTTGCCCACGAATACATCATAGTCGCGGATGGGCTTGACATCGATTTGGCTGCCGGGCAAGAATGCCTCGATGCCGAAGATGTCAACAATCATACCACCCTTGGTGCGGCACTTGATGAAGCCCTTGATGACCTCGTCCTTCTCCAGTGCCTCGTTGACACGGTCCCAACTCTTGGCCACGCGAGCCTTGCGGTGCGACAGGATCAACTGACCCTTCTTGTCCTCCTGGTTCTCGACAAACACCTCGACGGTGTCGCCAACCTTCAGGTCTGGATTGTAACGGAACTCATTGAAAGGAATGATGCCGTCCGACTTGGCACCGATGTTAACCACGACCTCACGCTTGTTGATTGAGATCACAGTACCTTCGGTTACTTCCTTGTCACGGAACGAGCCAAGGCTCTTGTCGTAGGTTTTTTCCAGTTCCTCGAACGATTTGTCACGCTGAGTTTCGCCTTTTTCGAAGGCTTCCCAATCGAAATCGGCGATGGGAGAATTCTTTAATTCTTCGCTCATTTAGTTTTTTTGCTTCGCCAGCACACCTTTGCAGGCGTGGAGATGACGGAGCATGCTTTAATAGTTAGTAAATCAGTTAATTTCACATGCACTTGGAGCCATGTGGCGATAAATGCGGGTGCAAAGGTACAACAAAACTGAGAATTATTGATGAAGTTTTACGATTTTTTTTAATAAGTGGCTTTAATTTTATGTTTTTAGGTAGGTGAGGCTAGTTGTGTTGATTGTGATTTGTGATTTGATAACAGATTTTTATAGTATTTAACTGAAAATGTTTGGTATTTTTGATGGTTGATTCGGAAAAGTTTTATACCTTTGTGCATTCTAATTTGTAAGGAAACAAGACTTGTTTGCATGTATTATTAACTAAAACTTATGTAATTATGAAAAGAATCTTACTTTTTGCAGCTGCTTTTGCAGCACTGACGATGACTGCTCAGGACTATACGTTCGAGAAAGTTTGGGAGGTGACCGAAGGGCTGCCCACCAATGCTGACTCTCGTCAAGGTATCTGTGTCGATGGCACCTACTACATCAACGTCAAGACTAATAACGCTGAAACGGGCGTTACACCCTATGTGGTTGCTGTGGACGAGAACGGTGTCCAGACGACTGATTTTGAGGGTGGACTTAATTGCGGCATTACCTGTGATGAGGCTGGTAATCTGGTAATCAGTCTGGCTACATTCCCGGGATCTTGGGCTTGCGATGGCGAGACTCCGCTGATTCGAGTCATTAATCCGACCACGGGTGAGACCAAGGAATATGCTATCCCCGAGGATGCTGCGGTGTTGGGTCGTAGCGACATGCTGGGCATGGCGCAGGGCGACCTCATGAATGAAGGTAAACTCTTCATGGTCGGTCAGAGTGCTGATGCTTCCAACTCGGGCGTTGTCATCCTCTCGATTGTTGACGGTGAGGTCGATGTCGACAACTCTTATGAGGCTACCGTCGATGTGGCTGTCACTCCCTCGACGGCTACTGTCATTAACAACATTGACGGCGAGCGTGCTTTCTATGTGACTCGCAATGCTGCTCCTGTCATTATCACTCCCGACGGTGACAACTTTGCTGGTCAGGCAATCGCGCTGCCCAACAAGGGTGCTTCTTGTGGAGCTCAGATTTTCCAATTTGATGGCAAGGACATTGCTGTCTATCCCACGCTGCCCAACTATCAGGACGGCTTTGCAGTCGCCGAGGTTGGTGCCGAGGAGCCTCTGTTCACCGTCGAGCCCACTGGCAAGACTGCCTATGCTCAGTGCAACTGGGTGAATGCCGAGGTCGTCGGTAATGATGCCTATATCTATCAGTACATGCCGGGTCTGTTCGTGGCATGCTACAAAATGAGCGCACCCTCCACTGCAGTGAGCAACGTCAATGCCACTAAGACTGCCACCGGTGTAAAGTATGTCAACCTTGCTGGCCATGTGAGCAATGTGCCCTTCGAGGGTGTGAACATGGTGGTCACTAACTATAGTGATGGCACCCAGAGCACAACCAAAGTTGTGAAGTAATTTCTAATCATAAGACTAAATGGAGTGCGGGGTTGGTCGTGAGGATCAGCCCCGTTTTTTTGAGAAAAATCAAAAAAACTCAACCCCTCATTTTAGATTCTCAATTATTTGTCGTACCTTTGCAGTCCGAAACATATATAATTCATCACGACAATGAAAGCAAAGTTAGCATTATACAACGAAGTCGAGCAGCCCATCGAGCCTATTGATGAGCACAAGTTGGCTGTTGCCAGCGAGCGTCCCGAGCCTGTCGATGTGCCCAAGCAGGGATTGTATATCGTCGACTATAAGACACTGGTCAAACCTACACTCATCGCCCTTGGCATTTTTGTGGTGTGGGCAGTTGCAACCTGGTTGTTGTAATTATATAATAAGGTGTATTTGAAAAAATGCCCTAAAACAAATTTTTTTCAAAAAAAGTTTGTCAAAAATTTGGTCAGTTTCTGAAAAGGCAGTACCTTTGCATCGCATTTGAGAAAAGCATGGCTCCCTAGCTCAACTGAATAGAGCATCTGACTACGGATCAGAAGGTTGTGGGTTTGAATCCCGCGGGAGTCACTTGAAGAGGAAATCTATCACGATTTCCTCTTTTTGTTTGTGTCAGAATCAGATTAATATCGGTGGAGTTGGTTGATACTTCAACTTAATTGGTTGAATACTGGTTGTAAGAATTTGCAGTTGAGACTGTTTTTTTGTTACTTTGCATTCCAGTTTATTGCAAATTCTTTAATAATCAGTGATATGAAGAAACGCTCATTAACCATTTTTGCCACGATGGTGGCCACTGTGGCCATTCTTGCGGCAACCGTTCAGACGTTGAATGTGCGTCTGGGCGAAGTTATTTTCCAGTATGCCACCGATCAGGTTGGGCGCATGAATCTGTCCGAGAGTGGGACAGTAGCCACTATATTAAATAAGGTGTTTAACCTCAACGAGGTGGATGAGATGTATCTCGATGAAACACCTGTGACCGACAATATGGTCTATGTGGACTATGACGGCACTACCGCCCAGGTGCGTGTGGCGGGCAACATAGCACAGTATATTGATGTTGTTGCCAATGGCGCTCATGTGGCTATCACGCAGAGCGAAACTTACCCCGGCGATGACTTGGGCGAGATAACCTATGTGCTGAGTGGCACGTCGACCAATGGATCGTTCTGGATGGACGGTGCCTACAAAATGACGCTTGAGTTGGATGGTGTCAACCTGACTAACCCCGACAGTGCTGCCATCAACATCCGCGATGGCAAACGCATCGGCGTGACACTGGTCGATGGCACAACCAACACCCTGGCCGACGGTGCCAACGGCTCGCAGAAGGGCTGCTTCGCCGTCAAGGGCCATGCCGAGTTTACCGGCGGCGGCTCGCTCACCATCACGGGCAATTCGAACCACGCCTTCTGGGGCAAGGAGTATGTGCAGTTCAAGAAGAAGCTCACCGGCTCAATCACGGTCAACAAGGCCGTGGGCGACGGTTTCAATGTCAACCAGTACATTGAGATGAACGGCGGCACCATCACCATCAGTGGTGTGGGCGATGACGGTATGCAGCTGAGCCAGAGTACCGACGATGCCGGCAATGTAGAGGAGGATGTCGACAACACGGGCATCTTCACCATGAATGGCGGCACACTCAACATCACCACTACTGCCTCAGGTGCCAAGGGCATCAAGGCTGCAGTCGACTATGTGATGACAGGCGGTACGGTCACTGTCAACCAGACGGGTGGCTACACCTACGACGGCACCGATGGCAGTTATTGCGCCGGTATCAAGACCGACGGCAACATCAACATCACTGGCGGCACGGTCAACATCACCAGCACCGCCGATGGCGGCCGTGGCCTGAACTGCGATGGTACCATCAACATTGACCAAAGCAGCGCCACAACCAATATCGACATCAAGGCCAACGGTGCCGGTGGCGTGCTCGAGCAGAACGCCGAGCCCGGCAGCGGCAGCGGCTCGACCGAGACACCGAAATCTTATAAGGTATATATCAACTATTCGGGCAGTAGCAGTGGTGGATATCCCGGTGGCAGCAGTAGCCTGTGGAAGAATATCTACCTCTACAAGAGCGATGGCACATACATTGGTCAACTGACTAATAGTGTGACTAGGTCATCGGGCTATAGCACTTACACTTTCTACTACTATGATTTCAAGGCTGCCTCAAATGATACTTATTATTTCAAGAGCGACAACTACACCTCTGGAGGTGGTTGGGGTGGTGGAACCACTTATACAATTGTCTCACAGACATTCTCTGTACCCGACGGCTCGGACGTTTATTACCAGATGTCTCGCGACGGCTATACAACTAGTGGTACGACCCGCACATTCACGCTCAATAATGTGACAAGCACTTATGGTGGCAGTAGCGAGTCGAGTGAGGATAATGGCGAGAGTTACAATGCTTCGGGCTTGAAGTCAGACGGCAACATTACCATTGGTGGTGGAACAATCACCATTGCCAACAGTGGCCTGATGAGCAAGAGCATCAAGAGCAAGGCAACAGTTACCATCAATGGTGGCAATCTGACCCTTACACCCAGCGGTGCAATGAAAGTCATCAACGGCGATGCTTCTTACAGCACTGGCATTAAGGCGCTGGATTGTGTCATCAATGGAGGTACGATTGATATGACAGTCAGTGGTCAGTGCGGCAAGGGTATCTCGGTTGGCAATAATTCCTCGTCAAACGGCACACTCACCGTCAATGGCGGCACGTTGACCGTCAACCTAACTACTGGCGCAGTAGGATATGGCAGTGGCTCAACGCGCCATACGGCCAAGGGTCTGAAATCTGATGGACATATGTATCTGAATGGAGGCACCATTACCGTGTCGACTGTGACTCCTGGTGCCAAGGCAATCAAGGTTAACGGCAACTACTATCAGGGTACTAGCGATGGCAATGGACCGACTCTGACGTTGAGTACCACTGGCAACAGATATGGCACATCGGGCAGTTCTGGTGGCATGGGCGGCAAGACCACGGGTCAAGGTGGCGCAGCCAAGTGCATCAAGGCTGAAGGAACTTGCACGCTCTATGGTGGTGAGACGGTTGTAACCACAGCAGCAGATGGCGGCGAAGGAATTGAGGGCAAGAGTGGTGTCACTATCGCTGGCGGCAAGCACTACCTCAAATGCTATGATGACTGCATCAGTTCGGGTGGTAAAGTTGTCTTTAACGATGGTGTGACTGTTGCCCATAGTTTCAGCAACGACGCCATTGACTCCAACTATAGTTCTACGGGTGCTATCACTATTGGCAATGGTGCTGTCCTTGCATACTCGAGCAAGGGTGGTGCTGAAGAAGGACTGGATTGCGACAACAACAGCCGAATTGCCATCACTGGTAATGGCTATGCCATCAGCGCAGGTGGTAGTCAAGGCGGTGGCGGCTGGGGCGGCAGTTCAAGTTCGATCGGAAGTGCTGCACAAGGCTACTATCTGGGTTCCTTCTCAGGCAGTTTCTCGTCAGGTCGCTACTATTCCATCCAGACCTCGAGCAATACACCGCTGGTGTCATTTAGTTTTGAAACAGCAGTACCCAGTACACTGTGTCTGATGTCTGCAAAGGGTATGGTCAAAGGCACCACTTACTATGTGAAATATAGCACAACCGAGCCTGCAAATGCCACAACGGCATGGCACGGCCTCTATCTGGGTAGCAGTTCTTATGGAACTACTCAGTATGGCAGTTTCACTGCCCAATAACGTAATTTCTGAGACTCCACTAATATGAATGGCGGCGGGTCCGAAGATGGACTCGCCGCCAATGGTGTTGGTAATGTGAGTGATTATGAGTTGTGCGCAGAATTGAAGGCGTTCCATCCCTGTGCGCGTATTTCCAGCTCCTGGTTGTCGCGACTGACGAGGTAGGCTCCAAGTTCGGGCTTGGTGATGCGCCCAATGAGGTGTGCAGTCTTCATTTGCGACACTTTCTCGTGGTCGGTCAGTGGAACGGTGAATAGCAGTTCGTAGTCCTCACCGCCGTTCATGGCTGCCGTCACTAGATTCATGTTGAACTCTTCGGCCTGGATGGCTGTCTGATAGTCGATGGGGATGCGGTCCTCATACACACGGCATCCCACGCCCGACGCCTTGCAGATGTGCAGCAACTCGCTCGACAAGCCGTCGCTCACGTCCATCATGGCCGTGGGGCGGATGCCCAGGTCTCTCAGTTCGGCGATGACGTCGCGGCGTGCCTCGGGTTTGAGTTGCCGCTCGAGCAGATATTCCTTGCCGGCAAAGTCGGGCTGGAACGAGTCGTCCTTTACGCCCTCAGCCACTTGGCGCTCGCGCTCGAGCAGTTGCAGGCCCATGTAAGCCGCGCCCAGGTCGCCACTGACGCAAATCAAGTCGGTGTCGTGCGCACCATTGCGGTAGACAATGTCGTCAGCATCGGCCACGCCAATGGCAGTGATGCTGATGATGAGCCCCGTGACGCTGGCGCTGGTGTCGCCGCCCACCAGATCCACTCCATATTCTTTGCAGGCCAGGCGTATGCCGCTGTACAGTTCCTCGATGTGCTCAAGGGTGAAACGCTTGCTGATGCCCAGGCTCACAGTAATCTGCTGCGGAGTGCCATTCATGGCATAGACATCACTCAGGTTCACCACCACTGCCTTGTAGCCTAAGTGTTTCAGGGGCACATAGCGCAGGTCGAAGTGTATGCCTTCGAGCAACAGGTCGGTGGTGACCAGTGTGCGCTTGTTGCCATAGTTCATCACGGCGCAGTCATCACCCACGCCACGTTGAGTACTTTCGTTCTTGCTCACAAAATCATTGGTGAGATGGTCAATCAAGCCAAACTCACCAAGTGTTGAAATTTCTGCCATTTATCTTAAATAGAAACTGAAAACAATTTGAATTGTAAACTTTACTCCTCGATTCTCTTGACCAGGTTGGGGATAAACTCATGCCCTTCGTTCTCGAGGATGCCCACACGGATGGGGATATAATAGATGATGTCGCGCATGGTGGGCGGGTAGTAGGGGTTATTGAGGATGCGCACCATGTCCTTCTCGGTGGTGATGATGAACTTGCGCTGACCCTCGAGCCCCTCAAAGATGCCGAAGATGTCGGCAAAGTCCTTGCGGGTGAAGTAGTGGTGGTCATCATAGTGCATCACCTTGACCTGTGCCGCATATTGGCGCAAGTAGCGCACCAGAGGCTTGGCATTGGCGATGCCCGTCACACACAGCAGGGTGTCCTCGGGGCGCAGCCACGACAGTGCCGACAATTGCGGGTTAGGCACAGGAAACACTGGCACCGGGTCGGCATAGCGGATGTTGCTGAAGAACAATTCTTGATAGGGGAAAAGGTTCAGATTCTCCTTCATGGTGCGGATATCAACAGGCGATAAGTCACTCGGACACTTGGTCACCACCACGATGTCGCAATTCACCAGGCGGTCCATCGGCTCACGCAACTGACCCAATGGCAACAACTTGTCGTTGAATGGCGGACGGGTGTAGTCGACCAGCACGATGTTTACCTTGGGCTTGACATAGCGGTGCTGGAAGGCATCATCCAGGATAAACAGATTGATATCGGGATTGATGGCCATCATCTCGCGGATGCCCTTGCGACGATCCTCGCACACAGCCAGTGTAATGAGTCCGTTGAATTTATGGAAAATCTGATAAGGTTCATCGCCGATATCCTTGGGCGAGAGCGAGTCGGTAGCAAGAATGAAGCCTTTGGTCTTGCGTTTGTAGCCACGGCTCAGTACACCGATTTTGTAACGCCGGCACAAAGCCTCGATGATATACTCGGCATGCGGAGTCTTGCCCGTACCGCCCACAGTGATGTTGCCCACGCTCACTACAGGCACCTCAAAGCTTTCCTGCTTGAGTATGCCCCAATTGAATGCAATGTTGCGCAGCCACACTCCCGCGCCATACAGCCACGAGAAGGGTGTCAGTATGGCGTTGAGCGCAGCCTTACGTTGCTGCTTGTTCAATATTTTGGTGAGGTCGATGATAATTTTCTAAATTAAGAATTGCTTAATAAATTACAGTCTCGGGCATGAGGCACAGGATGTGGTCACGGGTGCCAATCTGCTGCAGACGCTTGTGCCAGTCATAGAGCATGCCCATCTCGCCCTGCATCTTCATCTCATACTGCGATGCCATCATCATGTTCAGCATATTGCGCCAATCAACTTCCAGTGCAGGATAGTTCTGTGTCTTGTAGTCCTTCTTCATGTTGGCTTTCTGGGCCACCCACTTGACGGCGGCATCCAGATTGCCCAACTCGTCGACCAGGCCAATCTTCAGTGCGGTCATGCCATCCCACACACGTCCCTCGGCAATCTGCTTGATGCTGTCCTGGGTCACATGGCGACCCTGGGCGCAACGCTTGGTGAACAGGTCGTAGCCACGGTTGATCATCTGCTGCATGGCATTGCGCTGTGATGGCGTCATGCGCTTGGTCATGATGCCGAAGTCCGAGTTGGCATTGGTCTTGACCACTGCCATGTGTACGCCCAACTTGTTTTCAGCCAGGTCTTCGGCACAAGGAATGATGCCAAAGATGCCGATTGAGCCTGTGATTGTTGTAGGCTCGGCAAAGATGCGCTGTGCACCGCTGGAGATATAGTAGCCACCCGAGGCTGCATAGTCGCCCATCGACACGGCCAGGGGTTTGCCCGCTGCCTTGAAATCCTCCAGGGCTTTCCAAATCTGCTCGCTGGCAAAGGCACTGCCTCCAGGCGAGTTGACGCGCAGCACCATGCCTTTGACATGCTCGTCGTCTTGCAGTTCCTTAATCTGCTTGACCAACTTCTCGCCCACGATGGCATTGAGGTCGCTCATCGGGTTGTTGCTGCCCTGTTGCACAATCTCGCCCACGGCATAGAGTACGGCAATGTGGTCTCCATTGGTTGACTCCTCAACATTAGTGGCATAGTCCGCTGGATTTACCAGTCGCAGGTCATCATCCTTTTTCAGTTTGGTCACCGCTTTCAGGCGTGCCTCCATCTCGTTGGGATAGCACGTGCCATCGACAACATGGTTCTTCACCAGACTGTCAGGCTCCATGGTCACCAGCATGCTGTCGGTCAGTTGGTCAAATTTGGCGATATCGATCTTACGGTCGGCAGCCATTGAGTCGCGCATGTTGTGCCAGATGCTGCCCATGTAGTGCTCGGTCTGCAGGCGGTTGGCCTCGGACATGTCCTCAAGCATGTAGGGCTCGACGGCACTCTTGAATGTGCCCACACGAATCACTTGCATCTCAACGCCCACCTTGTCAAGCAACTTCTTGAAGTAGGGGTTGGCAGCAGCCATACCGTGCACATCGACGGCACCTACGGGGTTGATGAAGATGCTGTCGGCTACGCTAGCAAGGTAATAGTCGCCCTGGTCAATGCCCTCGTTGCCGTAGGCATAAATCCATTTGCCGCTTTTCTTGAAATCCTTCAACGCATTGCGCAGAGTCAAGCGGGTTGCTGGTGCTGCCGCTGAACCATCGCACTCGATGTATATGCCTTCAATCTTCTTGTCGGTCTTAGCCTTGTCGATAGCGGCCAGCAATGTGTTCAGCCCCATCGAACTGGTGCCACCACCTTGCAGCATGTCAATCATCGACATTTCGCCTCCACCCTCACGCTCGGCGATTTCACCTGTGAGTTTGAGGTGTAGAATCGAATTCTTCTGAACACTGGTTGTGGTTTTGCCCATCGAGCTGCCAACACTCATGATGGCAATGCTCATCACGATGCTCATCAGCATGAACACAAATAGTGCTAAAGTTGTGCCAACAAACGAGCCGCACACTATCAGTAAGAATTTCTTCATCATAGCGGTATGTTTTTTAATATATTTATAATCAAAGTGTTAGCGCCATCTGCTGGCTGAATGCCGACAGAATGTCACAAATAATCAAGCAAAGGTAGTGAAAAGTTATTAAACAGCGCATATTTTATAGCGGTTTTTTTGAAAAAATGTGTTGTGCGAACACAATCAAGGCGATTGTCGCCACCGCACTGGCCAGCGCCAGCAAGGGAAAGCTGCCATCGGTGGGTATGCCCAGGCGCTCCATCGCATCGCTATCAATCAAGTGATTGTTGCCCATCCACTGAAACACTACAACCATCCCATTGTTCAGTGTGTGAGCGATAATTGGCACCCACAGACTGCGTGTCCACACCAGCAGGTAGCCAAACCAAGCACCCAGCAACATGCGGGGTACGAAGCCCAAGAACTGGAAGTGGATGGCACTGAACACGATGGCCACAGTCCAGATGACCACATGAATGTTGGCGCGCCCACGGCGCATGATGCCCATCAAGGCACCGCGGAAGAAGAGTTCCTCGCTCAAGCCAGCCATCACGCCGACTACAACAAAGGCCACGAGCATCTGTCCAACCGTTTCGGTAGCAAGCAGTTGGTTGGTCATCTGTTCCAGTGCTGCCTCGGTGTCGCGCATGGCTTTTTCCCAAGCGGCCATGCTGGCAGGCAAGTGCAAGTTCTCGTTCCAGTCGACTATCCAGTTTAGCGCCGGAAGTGAAACTGCCCATATTGCCAAAACTACCGCAATGGCTTGCCACTGTGGGGCGCGATCCACCTCCAGGAACCGCCATGGTTGCTTGTAGCAAATCACCGCCAGCAAGATGGCTGGTAATATGAATACCAGGATGTCCTGTAGGACAATCCCCCACATGATGTTTGCTCCCATTGCAGTGAGCACAATTGTGATGATGCCAGTGACCGCAGCACCAGCCAGTGCCAGTGCTAACAGGATGAGCACCCGCACCGCATTAGTCGTGTTCTGTCTTGGTTCAATCATGATTATCATTATTTTTTAGAGAACAAAAATACTACTTTTTTTGAAAGGAGGCAAATATTTTGTGCTTCTTGGACGATGGTGGGTGTTGAAAAACTACATAGTTCTTCCATATTTCTTTGTTTTTTGCTAAAATGTTTGCAGAATGTTGAAGAAATTCGTAAATTTGCGGCCTCAATGACCAAATATGTTGAAATCATGAGACATTTTTTGTTTGCAATAATGATGATGACGACTATTGTCTTGTCGGCACAGGTGGTTGATGACATCTATGGCGACATCAAGGACGGCAATGACGTGCAATTGTCCATTGTCACTCCAGCCAAGCCCGACAAGGCTAGCAAGCAGTCGCAGAAAGAACGTGAGAAACTACTCAAGCAGCGTGTCGATTCGTTGGGGCATGCCAAGGCAGCGATGGCGCTTGAGCGTGGCTACTGGGTACTAGTGGCCGACCGCATCAATGTGGGATATACGGCCTATACGGCTGCAGGACTGGACGGGAACAGCAATTTCGTCTTCCAGCAGGCGCAGGAAGGCGTAGTGCAGTTTGCCTTTAATCATGCTAACCCGGGCACAAATGGCATGGGGGGAATGACGATGAAAGGTCGAGTCAGCGACGTGAAGATGCGCACCGACAAGAAAGGGAATATTAATTACTCCTATGTCCTGTTGGGTGAAGACATCAATGCCCATATTGACATTACCGTCTATGCCGGAAGCGACTATGCGCAGGCCATCGTCGAGCCGGCCTTCAGTGGTCCACGACTTACCTTTAATGGACGTTTAGTGCCATATATTCGCCCCAGACAATAATCTTTCTTTTATTACCATAACCTATTCATTGCTTATGAAGAAAATTTTACTGATGCTGGCTGTCGTGATGTGTGCAATGCAACTCTCGGCTGCTCAGGTTGACCTGGCCACAGCGCAAGCTAAGGCCAAGCAGTTTGTGCTCGAAAAGGTCGCAAGCGGGAAGATGCGTGCTGCGGCAAACGTTAACCCGAAGTTGGTGCTTACCGAGATGGGTAAGACTAATGTTGATAAGGCTGTCTATTACATCTTCAACACCGATGACCGTTTTATCATCGTGGCAGGTGATGACCGAGCCGAGGAAATCTTGGCTGTCGGCGATCGTCCACTCAATGTCGACCGCATGCCAGCTAACATGAAGGCTTGGCTCAATGGTTATCGTGAGCAGATTGACTATCTTTTCTCAAATCCTGATATCAAGGTCGAGAAGCCGTTCAAAGCCAATGTCATGCTCAATGCTACGACTGTCGAGCCGTTGCTCACGGCACTCTGGGACCAGGATGCACCTTATTACAATCAGTGCAACATAGGTGGCTATCAGTGTCTCACTGGTTGCCCGGCAACATCGGCTGCGATGGTGTTCTATTACTGGAAATACCCCGTTGACCCAACGCCTGTTGTACCTGCCTATCGCACTAATCTGAGTTACTCATTCTGGGGCTCGACAACGGTCAATGTGCCCGAATTGCCCTCGGTAACATTCGACTGGGACAATATGCTGGATCGCTACCGTGGTGTCAACTATACCACCGAGCAAGGCGATGCTGTGGCTACGCTCATGCGCTATGTGGGTCAGGCCGAGCGCATGGACTATGGAACCTATGCAGCGGGTGGCAGTGGCGTGGATGCCGACAGTGTGATCAACATCGCCAACGCTTTCACCTTCTTTGGATATGACGAGACCACTGTGCGTGCCGTCAAGAAAACCAGTTCTTACTATGGTGGCCAAACCGTCTATAGCGATGCTGAGTGGGCTGCCATGATACAGGAGGAACTGGCCGAACAGCGCCCCATTGTTTATTGCGCCATTTCGAGTGAGGGTGGTCATGCCTTTAATGTCGACGGTTACAATGCCGATGACAATACCTATCATGTTAATTATGGCTGGAGCGGTGACGGCAATGGCGACTTTGCCCTCAACGCATTCCGCGACGGATCGAGTACGTTCAACCAGTATCAGCAGATGGTCATTGGCATCCAGCCGGGTTATCAAGGCCCAGCGGTACAGACCTCATCACGCAACCTTAGTCTGGCTTGCTACACAGGCGAGACTGCAACTGCTACCTTCAATGTCAAGGGACGCGACCTCACTGGCGATGTGACACTGACGCTTGAGGACGAGAACGGCGTGTTCAGTGCCGATGTTGCCACTGTGACACTTGCCGATACACAGGACGATGGCAAGGAGGTCACGGTGACCTTTGCTCCGCAGGTTTGTGGCGAGTACACTGCTACCATCACCTTGACCAGCGACGAGGCTAGGGAAGCTGTTGTCAAGCTCACGGGTACGGCAACACTGCGCAAGTCCAATCCCGTGGCACTCGAGCCCACTGAGATTGAGACCAACTCGTTCCGTGCCGTTTGGACCGATGAGACTCCTGAGAACAATGTGGCAAGTTACACGCTAGTTGTGCATCAAGACGGATTTGAGGTTGCCGAGGATGTGGCTGCAGCCGACTTCTCTGCGCTCAACTTCACGGGTATGCAGGGTGATGAATTTGCCGAGTATGACACTTATTGTACGCCCGTTGGATGGACTGGTTCAAATGTCTATCCCGACAAGGCTGGTGTGCGTCTGGGTTACAGCTCTAACGAGCCTGTTGGTACGCTCACGACACCGCAACTTGACTTCTCGCGCAGTGGTGGCAAGCTCACCATCACCTTCAAGGCCAAGGTCTATGGAGGCGGTTCGGGTGAGTCTTCGTTGGTTATCAAGACTGGAGAGCATTCTGTTTCCCAGGTGCTTAAGTCTTCCAGCAAGACCTATACTGTTGTCCTCGATTGCGACGAGTTTGACAATGAGACCATTACGTTCAGCAGCAGCGGCAAGCGTGTGTTCTTGACCAGCATCTCGGTCACTACGACCGATGTGTCTTCGGGTATCCGCAACAGCATGGCTCCACAAGAGCAGGGCGATGCGATGTCGCGCACCATCACAGGCATTACTGACAAGTTCTATACTGTCACAGGTCTGACTACCGGAGCATCTTACCACTTCAAGGTTAAGGCTCTCTACATTGATGAGAGCGAGAGTCGCTGGACTGCCAGCACCAGGGTTGTCCTGTTGCCCGGTGAGTTTATAGTTGGTGATGTCGATGGCAATGGCGTGATTGATGTTAGTGATGTGAATATACTGATTAACATCATGCTGGGTAAAGAGAATGCCGAGGCATACGGTAATCGTGCTGATCTTGATGGCAATGGCCAGGTCGATGTTACTGATGTCAACATGGTCATCAACCTGATGCTGGGCAAGTAATCATGCTGATAGCGCCAATGGCGCACAAAATATGGCCTCCAGCCGTCAAGTGTCACACACCGACAGGCTGGAGGCCTTAGTTTAAATCATCAGTTCAGCAGAAGCAGAATCAAGAAACTATCGAATCATCTCCAGGAATTCGTCCTCGCCGATGATGGGGATGCCCAGGTTGCGTGCTTTCTCGAGTTTGGCGGGACCCATATTCTCGCCTGCAAAGACGAAGTCGGTGGCCTTGCTGATACTGCTCACGTTCTTGCCACCGTTCTGCTCAATCATGGCTTTGTATTCCTCGCGTGAGTGATGGGCAAACACGCCGCTGATGACAATCTTCTTGCCCGCCAACTTGTCGCTGCGGCTGGCCAACTCGTCATCGCTAAGTGCCATCTGCAGTCCGGCAGCCCGCAATCGCTCGACAATCACACGGTTCTCCTCGCGGGCAAAGAACTCTACGATGCTCTCGGCAATCTTTGGGCCGATTTCAGGGATGCTTGCCAACTGCTCGGCTGGCATCGACATCAGGGTGTCGATATCGTGTACGTTGCGTGCCAGCACCTTGGCTGTCGTCTCGCCTACATAGGGGATGGACAACGCGAAGATGACCCGTGCAAACGGCACTTGTCGTGAGTCATCGATGCCACGCAAGATGCGCTGGGCGCTGCGGCTCTGGAAGCGATCCAGTGCCACCAGTTTTTCTTCGGTCAGGTCATAGAGGTCGGCCACGTCGTTGACCAGTCCTGCGTCATGCAGTGTCGCTGCCACTTCCTCGCCAATGCCATCGATATTCATCATGTGGCGTCCCACAAAGTGCTCGATGCGACCCGTGATTTGGGGCGGGCAACCCCACTTGTTGGGGCAGAACCATGCAGCCTCGCCCTCAATGCGCTGCAACGGGGTGCCACAGGCAGGGCAGTGGGTAATAAACGCTAGCGGGCGGCTACCAGGTTGGCGCTGCTTGGTGTTTACGCCAACAATCTTGGGGATGATTTCGCCTCCCTTCTCGACATAGACCATGTCGCCATCGTGGATGTCCAACTGACGGATGATGTCCTCATTGTGCAGTGATGCACGCTTGACGATGGTGCCGCTCAGCAGCACTGGGTCGAGGTTGGCGACAGGTGTGATGGTGCCTCCGCGCCCAACCTCAAACGATACTGATTGCAGTCGTGTGCACTCACGCTCGGGCGCAAACTTGTAGGCAATGGCCCATCGGGGTGACTTGGCTGTGGCTCCCAGGTTCAACTGCTGTCTCAGCGAGTTGATCTTGAACACCAGTCCGTCGGTCGCAACGGGCAGACGCTTCCGCTCCACATCCCAGTGGGCAATGAAGTCGCTCACCGCATCGATTGACGGCAAGATGGTGTGTTCGCCGGTCTTGAAACCCCAGCGTTGCAGTGCATCGAGGCTCTCACTATGCGTTGAGAAGGGCAGGTTCTCGCCTAGCAGGAAGTAGAAGTAAGCATCCAGTCCACGTCGTGACACCTCGGCACTGTTCTGTAACTTGAGTGTGCCGGCTGCGGCATTGCGAGGATTGGCAAACAGAGGCTCCTCGTTCTGTTCGCGCTCCTGGTTCAGACGGTCGAAACTTTGCCAGGGCAGCAAAATCTCACCGCGCACCTCAAAGCGGTCGGGCCAGTCAAGCCCCTCGGCAAGTTGCAGTGGCACGCTGCGTATGGTAATCACATTGGCCGTGACATCGTCGCCACGCACGCCATCACCGCGGGTGACAGCGCGCACCATGCGCCCATGCTCATAGGTCACCGAGATGCTGGTGCCATCATATTTCATTTCGCCCACGATCTCGCACTGTTCGCCACCCAGACCGTCCTTGGCTCGGCGCAAGAAGTCTTGCACCTCGCCAATGTTGTAACTGTTGGCCAGTGACATCATGGGACGTTCGTGTTCCACTTGCTCAAATCCCTTGCTCAAGTCGCTTCCCACGCGCTGGGTGGGTGAGAGGGGGTCGGCATATTGTGGGTAACTCTCCTCCAACTCCTGCAGTTCGCGCATCAGGCGATCAAACTCCTGGTCGCTGATGGTGGGCTGGTTGAGCACATAGTAGTTATGGTTGTGCTGGTTAAGTTGCTGGCGCAACTCCTCAATGCGTTGTTTGAACATGTCCATGGGGCGATTCTTGAAATTTTTGGCTAAATTACTGCTTTTTTCCTATTCAAGCATCATTTTTGTTTGGTTATTTCTTGGTCAGGCATTAACTTTGCACAACCAAAAGCATAAATAACAATGGCAAATCATGAACAGCGACAGACGGGAGCTGGCGTGAAAGAGCGCGTCAAGGTCAAGGAACCCCAGCAGTATCAAGTGGTGATGCACAACGACGACTTCACAACCATGGACTTTGTGGTCGATGTGCTCAAGGCGGTCTTTGCTAAAGAGCCCTCCGAGGCCATGGCACTCATGCTCGCCATACACCACGTTGGCAAGGCTGTGGTGGGGGTCTACTCGTATGACATTGCTGCCAGCAAGGCCGAGAAGGCGATGCAGATGGCACGCAATGAGGGCTTCCCGCTGCGTTGCACCACCGAGCCCGTCTAGTCAAATATATTTCATTTCTCAATTTTCTATTTGTAGGAGAATGCCAAACGAAGTTAAATATAGTCCCACTCTGTTGAGCATCATCGACATGACCTATATGATGGCCATCGATGACCAACTGGAGTTTATCACCCCCGAGATGGTGCTCGATGCCATGCTCTATGACAAGCAATTCTGTCAAGCCGTTGACGAAACTATTCTGCAAGGCGACCACAAGGAGTTTCAGAAGGCTGTGCTGCATTGCGTCTACGACAATAACACACCGCTTCCCGATGGTGCCGAACCCATGCATTCTGAGCAGTACATTGACCTCTTCACCGGTGCCGAGTTGAAGGCGCTGCATGCCGAGGCATCAATGGTCGATGTTCCGATGGTGGTCTCGGCGATGATCGAACTTACTGAATCGTGGGCTGCCAATCTGATTGAGGCTTACTTCGGCAACAATTTCCCCGAGTTGTTGCGTGCCTTGATTGATGCCTTCGGCAAGGACGATGGCGAGGAGTTTTTATCTGATGACCTGTTTGACTCGGTGTTCGGTGAAAACCCGCTGAGCGATGATAAGGATTCAAAGCCGGGCGCTTGGCGTGACTTTGTTGTCTGCATCAACGATCATCTCAAGGATCACAATCCGCTCATCGGGCGTGACGCCGAACTGGAGCGCACCATGCAAGTGCTGTGTCGCAAGGACAAGAACAACCCCCTGCATCTGGGTGAGCCTGGCGTGGGCAAGACCTCGATTGTCTACGGGCTGGCACAGCGCATCGAGGATGGGCAAGTGCCCGACAAACTCAAGGGATTCAAGATCTACTCGCTCGACATGGGCACTTTGCTGGCGGGTACGCAATATCGTGGCGACTTCGAGAAGCGCATCAAGGAAGTGATGAAGGGAGTTGCTGCCGAGGGGCATGCCATTGTCTATATCGACGAGATTCACAACATCGTGGGGGCTGGACGTGGCAGTGACGGCACTTTGGATGCTTCCAATTTGCTCAAACCCTATCTTGAGGGCGGCGACATTCGCTTTATCGGGGCCACTACCTACGAGGAGTATAACCGCAACCTCACCAAGAGCAAAGGCATGATTCGCCGCTTCCAACCCATCGACATACTGGAGCCGAGCATCGATGAGACCATCGGCATCATCAAGGCGTTGAAACCGCAGTATGAGGCGTTCCACGGTGTGAAGTATGATGAAGAGGCGCTGGAGTTCGGTGTGCGCATGAGTGCAAAGCACATCACCGACCGTTACCTGCCCGACAAGGCCATCGACCTGATGGACGAGGCAGGAGCCTACTTGCAGATGAGCAAGGGCGAGAAGACCGACCGTGTGGTCGACCAGGAACTCATCGCTCAGGTGCTGGCGCGGGTGGCTAAGGTCGATGCGCTGGCGGTCAAGGAAGATGATACCGAGCGCCTGGACACGTTGAAGAGCCGCATCACCGACAAGATTTACGGTCAGGATCGTGCCGTCACCGCAGTGGTCGAGGCGGTGCAGTTGGCCAAGGCTGGGCTCACCGATGACGACAAGCCACTGGCCAGTTTGTTGTTTGTCGGTCCCACAGGCGTGGGCAAGACCGAGGTTGCGCGGGTACTGGCACGCGAATTGGGCGTCGAACTAGTGCGCTTCGACATGAGTGAGTATCAGGAGAAGCATACTGTGGCTAAACTCATCGGTTCGCCTGCGGGCTACGTGGGCTACGATGACGGCGGCTTGCTCACCGATGCCGTGCGTCGCGCGCCCGACTGTGTGTTGCTGCTCGATGAGATCGAGAAGGCCCACAGCGATGTGTTCGACATCTTGTTGCAGGTCATGGACTACGGCACACTCACCGACAACAAGGGGCGCAAGGCCTACTTCCGCAACGTCATCCTCATCATGACTAGCAACGCTGGGGCGCAGTTTGCCCGACAGGCGTCGGTCGGCTTTGCATCGACCATCACCACGGGCGAGGCTATGTTGGCGCAGGTCAAAAAAACGTTCAAACCTGAGTTTGTTAACCGTCTGAGCGAGATAGTTGTGTTTGCCGACATGGATCGGCACATGGCTGGTCTCATCCTCAACAAGAAGTTGAAGGAACTGCAGGTCAAACTCACCGCCAAGAATGTGAAACTCAAACTCACCGCCAAGGCTCGCGAGCAACTCATCGACATGGGCTTCTCGGCTAAATATGGTGGTCGCGAGGTGGATCGTGTCATCCAGGCACAAGTCAAGTCGCGTCTCATGCGCGAGATGCTCTTTGGCCCGCTCAAGCAAGGCGGCACTGCAACCTTGGGCCACAGCAAGGGCGAGTTTACCCTCACCTGCACCTAGCCCTCAGCGCCCCTTCGGCGTGTTCAGCGACCATGTCGCTGAAAAAAAGAAACAACATGAGCAATCCATCTTATTACAAGCCCGTTAAGCCCTCAATGGCTCGTCGTTGCAGTGTCCATGACTATACGTCACGCTGCTTCTATCTGGTGACAACCACAGTCGTCAACAGGCAACCGCTATTGGGTCGATTGGTGGGGAACAGTCAAGCAGAGACCCCTGACGGGCGTCCAAGCATTGTGCTCTCGCCATTGGGCGAGGCTGTGTTGTCATCATGGCTGAAACTTCCTGATTATTATGGCACTGTCTCGGTTGTCGCTGCTCAGGTGATGCCCGATCATTTCCATGGTATCATCTTTTTTAAGGAAAACAGCGACTTGCACTTGGGACACGTTATGCGAGGCTTCAAGACAGGTTGCAATCGGGCTTATCGTGAACTCGTGCAGGGCACCTCGGTGACGCACAGCGACGCTCTCCTCTGGAACAAGGGCTACAACGACCGCATCCTCACGCACTACGAGATGCTCGACAAGTGGAAACGCTACCTGGCCGAGAATCCTTTGCGATTGGCTCTCAAGCGTGAGCATCCCGATCTGTTCCGCGTGCAGTTCGGGGCCCATGTTGCAGGGCATCAAGTTAATGCGATTGGCAATCGTTTTCTGCTTGATTATCCCGATAAACTGGCGGTAAAGTGTTCGCGCAGTCTTGGCGAACTTGAGATTAAGGAGCAAGTGTCATACTATCTAGAAAAGGGCAAGCAAGGCAGTGTGCTAGTGTCGCCCTCAATCAGTCCTGGAGAGAAAGCCGTCATGCGAGCGGCACTCGAAGCGCAACTGCCCATCATCCACATTGATTCGCAGGGCTTCAACAGTTACACCAAGCCTGGAGGGCAATTCTTCGAGGCTTGCGCGGCAGGGCATTTGCTCATTGTCTCACCCTGGGAGCATAGCACCCGAAAGCAGGTGCTGACCCGCGAGCAGTGCCTGATCATGAATGGGCTTGCCGCCGCCATCTGTGCCACGTGATTTCTCAACGACATGGTCGTTGAGCACCTTGAAGCCCCCTTCGGCGTGTTCAGCGACCCCTTCGGCATCTTCGGCGCCCCCCCCTTCGGCGTGTTCAGCGACAATGTCGCTGAAACTAAACAAACAGTAAAAGCAACAACCATGGTTTTTCGCATTCCTAAAGATGAATTGATATTTCCTGACCCCCACCTGGCCGAGGACGACGGCTTGCTGTGCATCGGGGGTGACCTGAGCCCCGAGCGGCTCATCCTCGCCTATCATCACGGCATCTTCCCGTGGTTCTCGTTCCGCGACCGCCACTCGCCGCATTGGTACTGCCCCAAGCAGCGCTTTGTCATCTTTCCCGACGAGATCCATGTGTCACACTCCATGCGCACCCTCATCAACAAGGGCAAGTACCGTGTGTCCATCAACCAGGACTTCGACGGCGTGATTCATGGCTGCTCCCTGGCGCAAAATCGCATCGACATGGAGGGCGCGTGGCTGGGCGATGATATCATCGAGGCTTACACTGCGTTGCACCGCATGGGGTGGGCTGCCAGTGTCGAGGTGTGGGACGAAGAAGACCACCTCGTGGGTGGTCTCTATGGGGTCACCGTCAACGGCTGCTTCATCGGTGAGAGCATGTTCTCGTTGGTACCCAGCGCCTCAAAACTCGCGCTCATCGGCCTCGCTTATCACATGCAGGATATGGGCTGGAAACTCATCGACTGCCAGTTAGAGACCCCACATCTCCGCTCGATGGGCGCACGCTTCATCCCCTACGACGACTACATGTCCATCCTCACCACCCCTCGTTGCCAATAATTCGACTCCGATGATTCTCGCCTATTATCCTTGCCGCATGTGGGCCGATACACTCGCTGATAGGTCTTAGCATACGGCGACCCTTCGGCTGTTTACGGGACCCAAAAATATATAAACTTTGCTAAATGCAATCAAATGATATTAAATCGTTTCATTTATCGGCGAAACGACATGAAATGAAATTGAATATGGTTTTGCGCTTCAAGAAATAATCTCTAAATTTGCCCACAAATATGCACCCCAAAAATTAGGGCAGTTCCTCCCTTAAGTTAGGGGAGGTAGATTCCTCCTCTGCCCGAGAGGAGGTGGCTGTAAGGACGGACGTGAGGGAGTGCGCTGGAGGAGTGCGCAGCCCTGCCTCAAACGTCACGCAGAAGAACAAATAAATGATTATATAAACTTAAGAAACAATTGAACGATGAAACGAAACAGACAAACCCTAATCCGCGGCTGGGCGGCGGTGTTGCTGCTGGCCGTGGCGTTGCTGCTGCCGCAGGCAGCGGCGGCCTACGACTTCATGATCGACGGCCTGTGCTATAACCGCAATAGCGACGGCACCAGCGTCACCGTGACCTATCAGAAAAGTTCGTCGCCGAGATACACCGATTTGACAGGCGACTTGGTTATCCCCGAGACGGTGACCTACAACGGCACCACCTATTCTGTCACCTCCATTGGCGACTTGGCATTCTATGGCTGCAGCGGGCTGACCTCGGTGAGCATCGGCAACTCCGTCACCTCCATCGGCGCCAGCGCATTCCGTGGCTGCAGCGGGCTGACCTCTGTGACCATCCCCAACTCCGTCACCTCCATCGGCGAGTGGGCATTCAATTACTGCAGCGGCCTGACCTCGGTGACCATCCCCAACTCCGTCACCGCCATCGGCAACTACGCATTCTGTGGCTGCAGTGGCCTGGAGAGCATGGTCGTTGCAGCAGGCAATTCAACGTATGACTCGCGCGACAACTGCAATGCCATCATTGAGACTGCGACAAACACGCTGATCTCAGGCTGCAAAACCACCACCATCCCCAACTCCGTCACCTCCATCGGCAACTACGCATTCTTGAATTGCAGCGGCCTGACCTCGGTCACCATCCCCAACTCCGTCACCTCTATCGGCCCCGGCGCATTCTACGGCTGCAGCGGCCTGACCTCGGTGACCATCCCCAACTCCGTCACCTCCATCGGCAATGAAACTTTCTACGGCTGCAGCGGGCTGACCTCGGTCACCATCCCCAACTCCGTCACCTCCATCGGCGAGTACGCATTCGCTTACTGCAGCGGCCTGACCTCGGTGACCATCCCCAACTCCGTCACCTCCATCGGCAACTACGCATTTTGTGACTGCAGCGGGCTGACCTCGGTCACCATCCCCAATTCCGTCACCACCATCGGCAACTACGCATTCTTGAATTGCAGCGGCCTGACCTCGGTGACCATCCCCAACTCCGTCACCTCCATCGGCAATGAAGCTTTCTCTGGCTGCAGCGGCCTGACCTCGGTGACCATCGGCAACTCCGTCACCTACATCGACGAGTGCGCATTCCGTGGCTGCAGCGGCCTGGAGAGTATAGTCGTTGCTGCAGGCAATTCAACGTATGATTCGCGCGACAATTGCAATGCCATCATTGAGACTGCGACAAACACGCTGGTGAAAGGCTGCAAAAACACCACCATCCCCAACTCCGTCACCTCCATCGGCTCCAGCGCATTCTCTGGCTGCAGCGGCCTGACCTCGGTGACCATCCCCAATTCCGTCACAACCATCAACGACTGGGCGTTCTCTGGCTGCAGCGGGCTGACCTCGGTGACCATCGGCAACTCCGTCACCTCCATCGGCTATGAAGCTTTCAATGGATGCAGCGGCATTGTTGATTTGACCTGGAATACCAAAAATTGCTCATCGATGGGTTACATGCCAACAAGCAACATAGAGCATGTCACGATTGGCGAAGAAGTTGAGGTGTTGCCAAACAACTTTGTTCAAGGTTCAAAAATTACCTCTGTGAGCATTCCCAATTCCGTCACCTCCATCGGCTACAATGCTTTCAATGGCTGCAGCGGGCTGACCTCGGTCACCATCCCCAACTCCGTCACCGCCA
>DGWI01000001.1:233-33108 GCA_002396085.1 Porphyromonadaceae bacterium UBA4262 | reverse complement strand
CCCAACTCCGTCACCGCCATCGGCGACCGGGCGTTCTCTGGCTGCAGCGGGCTGACCTCGGTGACCATCCCCAATTCCGTCACCACCATCGGCAACTACACATTCTCTAGCTGCAGCGGCCTGACCTCGGTGACCATCCCCAACTCCGTCACCACCATCGGCGACAGAGCGTTCTCTGGCTGCAACGGGCTGACCTCGGTGAGCATCGGCAACTCCGTCACCACCATCGGCAAAGAAGCTTTCTACAATAAAGAGCAACGAAGCCTTAATAGAACTCTGACCCTGTGTGGCGGGATTGAAACGATTGGAGACGGTGCTTTTGGTTCTTATTACGGTTCTTCATATACCAATGTAGCCACACTTATACTCAAGGATGAGGTGGTGAGCATCAAGAACTTGGGTATCAAGCCATCGAGAATCTACTCTTACGCCACGACTCCACCCGAGTGTGATGACAACACATTCACGAGTTACAGCGGCACGCTCCATGTGCCTGCCAGCGCGATGGCGGCATACTTTGAGGCCCCCTACTGGCAGAACTTCACCAACATCGTGGGCGATGCCGTCGAGCCTGCCTCATTGATACTGAGTGCCGACACGGCATACGTCAAGTTGGGTAGCACACTCAACCTGCAAGCCACCTTGCAGCCCAGCAACACCGGGCTGAGCCTGACTTGGAGCACATCGGATGCCAGTATCGCCACCGTCAACTCCAGTGGCGTGGTGACCACGCTGAAGCCCGGCGAGTGTGACATCACCGTCACCTGCGCCGACCTGATGGCACGCTGCCATGTGGTGGTGCTCGAGCAGCAAATCACCATCACGCTCGACAAGCACCAACTGGAGATGGATCCCAGCACCATCCAGTGGCTGACCCCGTCGTTTGACCCCGCCGCCACCGATATTGTAGCAGTAAACAGTAATACTGAAGTTGCCTTAATAAAAGTCATCAACAACCGCGTGCAGGTGCTGGCTGTGAAGCCCGGCCGTGCCGTGGTGACCGTGCGCTCGGCCGACGGCAAGGCCGTGCCCGACTCGTGTGTGGTCATCGTCAAGGGCATCCAGGCCGAGTCGATCACGCTGAATCAGACCGAGGTCGAGATGACCGAGGGCAATGTGCTGCAACTCACCGCCACCATCCTGCCCGACAACGCCGCCATCAAGACTGTTTCATGGCACAGCGACGATGAGGCAATCGCCATCGTCGATGCGTCTGGCCTGGTGACCGCTGTGGCTCCTGGCACCGCCACCATCACCGCCACCACCCAGGATGGCACCAACCTGAGCGCGTCGTGCCAGGTGACCGTGACCAAGAGCGTCACGCCCGGCGATGTGAACGGCGACAACAAGGTCAACGTGAGTGACTATGTGACCACCGCCAGTTACATCCTGGAGCAGAACCCGCAGCCGTTTATCTTCGCGGCTGCCGACCTCGACGAGAACGGTACCATCAATGTGACCGACCTGGTGGGTGTTGCCGCAATTGCGCTGACCTATCCGAGCGAGGCACCACGCCATGCGCCTGCCATGGGCATCATGGACGGTGATGTCGCCATGAATGCCATGATGAACGGCAACGAGATTGTGGTGAGCCTGGACAACGATGTGGACATCACCGCACTGCAGATTGACCTCACTTTGCCGCAGGGCATGAGTGTGGCTGAGGCCACACTGACCGACCGCGGCAGCGACAGCCACACCGTCGATGTGGCACAAGTGGTAAACGGCAACTACCGCCTGCTGGCAGCCTCGAGCGCACTCAAGGCATTCAAGGACCATGAGGGAGCGGTGCTGCGCATCAGCCTCTCGGGCGAGGCGCAGGACGTGGTGACGCTGCACGGCATCCAGTTGGCGACACCCGCTGCACAAGGCATCGGCCACAGCGACATCGTGTTGACTCCTCTTGCCACGGGTGTGCATGATGCCAATGCCAAGACACGCATCTATGCCCAGGATGGCAACATCGTGGTTGAGACCCCGGTTAACGGCCAGGTGATAATTGCCCTGCCCAATGGCATGAGCGTGGCCCACAACGTGCATGCAGGTCGCAATGTCATTGCAGCCCCCGCCAGTGGCATTGTCCTGGTGAAGATGAATGGCAGTGTAGCAAAAATTAGACTCTAAAGCGGATGACAGTGATGAAAAGATTCTATTATATCATCTTGAGCCTGATGGCACTGTTCAGTGCCCAGGCTCAAGATCGGCTGTACATTGCCGACTTCGCCATCAATGCCGGCGAGACCAAGCAGGTCGAGATCATGCTGGACAACACGGTGGCTTACACCGCCCTGCAGGCCGACATCTATCTGCCCGAGGGACTGACCATCGAGCAGGAGGATGGCGAGTATCTGTTTGACCTGACCGACCGCAAGGCACGCAACCACACGATCTCGAGTTCCGACCTGGCCAGCGGTGCCGTGCGCATCCTCATCGCCTCGCAGACGCTGAAGGAGATCAGCGGCAACAGTGGCGCGCTGGTCACGTTCAACATTATTGCCGATGCCTCGTTCAGCGGCACCAAGGCCATCGAGTTGAAGGGAGTGGTCGCCACCGAGTCCGACCGCACCGAGCATCTGTTGCCCGACACCCAGTGCACCGTCACTGGGCCACAAGGTGGCGACGAACCTCCCGTGGTGGGCGACGACCGGCTGTATATTGCCGACTTCGCCATCAATGCCGGCGAGACCAAGCAGGTCGAGATCATGCTGGACAACACGGTGGCTTACACCGCCCTGCAGGCCGACATCTATCTGCCCGAGGGACTGACCATCGAGCAGGAGGATGGCGAGTATCTGTTTGACCTGACCGACCGCAAGGCACGCAACCACACCATCTCGAGTTCCGGCCTGGCCAGCGGTGCGGTGCGCATCCTCATCGCCTCGCAGACGCTGAAGGAGATCAGCGGCAACAGTGGCGCACTGGTCACCTTCAACATTATTGCCGATGCCTCGTTCTGCGGCACCAAGACGATTGAACTGAAAGGTGTTGTCGCCACCGAGGCCGACCGCACCGAGCATCTGTTGCCCGACACTCAGTGTACCGTCACCAATCAGGGTGGCGAAGAGCCTCCCGTGGTGGGCGATGACCGGCTTTATATTGCCGACTTCGCCATCAATGCCGGCGAGGCCAAGCAGGTCGAGATCATGCTGGACAACACGGTGGCTTACACCGCGCTGCAGGCCGACATCTATCTGCCCGAGGGGCTGACCATCGAGCAGGAGGACGGCGAGTATTTGTTTGACCTGACCGACCGCAAGGGGCATAATCACACGATCTCGAGTTCCGACCTGGCCAGCGGTGCGGTACGCATCCTCATCGTCTCGCAGACGCTGAAGGAGATCAGCGGCAACAGTGGTGCTGTGGTCACGTTCAATGTCATTGCCGATGCCTCGTTCAGCGGCACCAAAGCCATCGAATTGAAGGGAGTGGTCGCCACCGAGGCCAATCGCACTGAGCATCTGTTGCCCGACACCCAGTGTACCGTTACCGCTCAGGGCGTGATGCTGAGCACCACGATGGCACGGCTGCAGTTGCAACACACGTTGCAACTGTCCAACAAAACAGGTACACAGGTATCTTGGACCTCGAGTGACCCGACAGTTGCCACTGTCGACGAAAATGGAATGGTGACCGCACTCAAAAACGGCATGGTGGCCATCACTGCCACCGATGCGCAGGGTAACTCGGCGTGGTGCGCCATCTGGTGCTACCTGCGCGGCGATGTCAACGAGGACGACAAAGTCGACGTCACCGATGTCAACATCGATGTGAACATCATCCTGGGTAAGGAATAAGGTTGCGCAACCTCCTTGTGAATCAAAATCGCCGTGGCTCTTGTTGGGGTCACGGCGATTTTAATGTTGTTGATGGTCTCTATTCATGCTGCAATAGCATTTTCTCGTCTGTAGGAACTATTTGTTGGAGAGGAGGTCGTAGGTGCGTTTGCGGGCACGGTCGATGCTGGACTTGTCTTGAGGGTCGATGCCGTACTTCGATGCCGGGGGGACGACTACCACTGTGCCAGGGGTGACGTTGTTGGGGTCGGCAATCTTGTCCTTGTTCTCCTCGTAGATGTAGATCCAGAAGTCGGGCTTGCCATAATGCTTGGTCGACATCTTGGACAGATACATCGTGGCGGTGCAGGTGTCGGTCACAACATTGCCGCTGGCTGCGGGTTGCTGTGCAGCGGTTGGTGCTTCTTCGACTGGTTGAGGCTCATTCGGGGTGGTGTCGGCAGCCACCTGGTCGGCGATGGTGTCGGCTTGGACAGGTTCGCGTGATGACAACACCGAGTTGCGACCGCTGCTCCATGCTCCCCAGATGATGGCTCCGAGTGCAAGGGTCGCCAACACGCCGGTGATGAGTCCTTTCAGGAATGACTGATGGGCAATCTTGTGCTTGGCCTGTTCAAACTCGTTTTTCATATACCGCTGTACAGTGCGCTGTTCTTCATCAAATTCCATATCAGTATTGTTTTCAGTTACTATATCTGGTTCGTTTGTGATTTCCTGTTCCGGTTCTGGTGCAGCAACGGGTTCTGGCACAGGTCCCTGTTCCGGTTCTGGTTCTGCAACGGGTTCCGGTTCTGGTTCCGGTTCTGGTTCTGCAACGGGTTCCGGTTCTTGTTCCGGTTCTTGTTCCGGTTCTTGCTCAATGACTGGCTCGGAGTGTTGCGGAACAAAAGGTGGAGGTGCCATGATGCCTAGTGGCGTGGCGGCCTGTGGAATCTCGGTAGTCTCAGAGGTTTCAAGGTTTCCAGAGGTCTCAATGGTCTCTGATATTTGCGCTGGTTCCATCTCATTGTCAATGCTTTGCAGCATCTCGGCGGTCATGTCCTCGCTCAATTCGATGGGCTCAAAGGCGGCAAAAGGCTGATTGATCGTCTCGGCTAAACTGGTGTCGGGCTTGAAAACCAACTTCTTGCTGCCTTCGTTGCCACTGGCGACAAACTCAAAGGAGCCCAAGTTCTTGATGGAAACATTCTGCCCATCGATGAGTGCCTGTGAGATCGTGGCAAACAACTCCTTCAGGAACAGTTCGCTCATGCGTTCAGATGTGCTAGTCGACTCGGCAACCAACCCAACGAGTTCGGGAAATGTAATCTTGTTGTTCATGTGCGGCTACTTCTGATTGAGTTTATTTTTGAGTACATTGCTCAACTTGAAGTTCAAGGTCACCTTTGGTGGCATGAGCGTGCGTTTGCCATTGGCCGGGTTGTAATGGATGTGTTCGTTGCGTTTGCGCGGCTCAAAGTTGCCAAAGCCGGGAATGGCGATGGAGTCGAGTTCGCTGCAACGCGATGCAACAACGCTGGTGAACGCATCCAGCAACTTGGCCACGTCCTTCTTGTCCCTGCCCAACTTGCGGGCCACTTTGTCAATGAGTTTGCGATTGTCCACTTTAATTAATTGAATATTGAAAATTGAGAACTAAGACCGCGCTACGCGGTGGTGGGTCATTGGCTGGCTGACCACATCTATAATAGTGGTCATTGAAGATGAAGATCTGTCACAAGAGCCCCCTAGAACTTGCAAAGTTACTGATTTCAGCAGAAACAACCAAGAAAAACCGATAATATTTTCAAAACTCGTGCAGTCGTTGCCGTGACTTCAAAGATTTTTTGTAATTTTGCAGTTTGAATAATTGCAATCACAATATCTTAACATCGTTATGGAAGAACTAGCGAATATCACCCCCAACGAGGAGAAGCAGCAATTGAACTTTGTCGAGCAGATTGTTGCCGATGACCTGGCAGCAGGTAAAAATGGTGGAAGACTGAATACCCGTTTCCCACCAGAGCCTAATGGTTATTTGCACATCGGGCATGCTAAGGCTATCTGTATGGACTTTGGAGTGGCCGAGAAGATGGGCGGCACTTGCAATCTGCGATTTGACGATACCAACCCCCAGAAGGAGGACACTGAGTATGAACAGGCCATCATGCGCGACATTCATTGGTTGGGCTATGACTGGGGAGACCGCCTCTACTATGCCAGCGATTACTTTGAGAAACTGTATGACTTTGCCATTCGCTTGATCAAGGAGGGCAAGGCTTATGTCGATGACCAGACCAGTGAGCAGATTGCCCAGCAGAAGGGCACACCCACACAGGCTGGTACCGAGAGTCCCTATCGCAACCGCTCGGTGGAGGAGAATCTGGACTTGTTCCAGCGCATGAATGCCGGTGAGTTTGACGAGGGTGCCCGCGTGCTCCGCGCCAAGCTCGACATGGCCAGCAGCAATATGCACTTTCGCGACCCCATCATCTATCGCATCATCAAGACTCCCCACTGGCGCACTGGCGAGAAGTGGAAAGTATATCCCATGTATGACTTTGCCCACGGCCAGAGCGATTACTTCGAGGGTGTGACCCACTCGATTTGCACCTTGGAGTTTGTGCCTCACCGCCCGCTCTATGAGCATCTGGTGCGTGAATTGGCTGGCGACACTGCCGACCAGTACTGTCCGCGCCAGATTGAGTTCAACCGCCTGAATCTCACCTACACGCTGATGAGCAAGCGCAAATTGTTGCAGTTGGTCAAGGAAGGTCTGGTGGCTGGTTGGGATGATCCGCGCATGCCCACCTTGTGTGGCCTGCGTCGTCGCGGCTACACTCCGCAGTCGATCAAGAACTTTATCAATGCCATCGGCTACACCAAGTATGAGGCTTTGAACGACATCAGCCTGCTCGAGCACAGCATCCGTGAGGACTTGAACAAGAATGCCAATCGTGTGAGTGCAGTCATCAATCCTGTGAAACTTGTCATCACCAACTATCCAGAGGACAAGGTTGAGATGATGGAGATGGACAACAATCCCGAGCAGGAGAATGCCGGTAAGCACCAGATGCCTTTCAGTCGCGAACTTTACATCGAGCGCGAGGACTTCATGGAAGATGCTCCCAAGAAATTCTTCCGCCTCACGCCCGGCAAGGAAGTGCGTCTCAAGGGTGCCTACATTATCATGTGCACCGGTTGCACCAAGGATGCCGAGGGCAACATCACCGAGATCCAGTGCACTTATGATCCCGACACGCTCAGCGGCATGCCGGGTGCCAATCGCAAGGTCAAGGGTACGCTGCACTGGGTGAGTGCCCGTCACTGCAAAAGCGCAGAGGTGCGTCTCTACGACCGCCTCTTCGCGGTTGAGAATCCTAGCGCCGAGAGCGAGAAGGACTTCCGCGACCTGCTCAATCCCGACTCGCTCAAGGTCTTAACCGACGTCAAGATTGAGCCTTATCTGGCCGAGGTAGCACAGGTCGAGGACAAGTTCCAGTTCCAGCGCATCGGATACTTCTGTGTTGACCCTGACTCAACACCCGACCGACTGGTGTTCAACCGCACCATCGGTCTCAAGGATTCTTGGGCCAAGGAGCAAAAGAAGCAGTAAAAACAATCGGGTTGATTATTATAGCACAAGGAGGGACATGTCAGCATGTCCCTCCTTGCATTGTATGATGCAATTAACCTACTTGGCGACGGGGCGGACGGCCATGCCGTAGCAACGGACGGCGGTCGACAGGGTGGGGCGATTGTTGGCATCGAATCGCACACACCATGCTGCGCAAGGAACACTGCTCTCATATCCTTGAGTAGCCTGTTCGTTCATCGGCAGCAGTGCTGATGTCCAGTAGCGCCCGATGCTTGTGCGCATGTCCTCGTTGTTGCTGGTTGAGCGTATGCCGGTCATGGGCAGGATGATGCTGTTGTTGTTAGGGCCTGTCACGCGATAGACGGTTGCGCCGTCGGCTGTGGTCTCGACTGTCCATGTGCAGCGATTCATCAGTTCTTGCCACTCATCCTGGGTGGGCATGCGCCAGTTGGCATTCCAATTGTAGATGGCGATGTCGTAGGCTGTCCCACTGATGTCCACAGGTGGGTTCTTTCCGCCAAAGTACACCGAGTTCCAGTTGACTAGAGTGGTTTCGGTGCCATTGCCATTGTCGCGGTAGGAGATGTTGATGTTGTCAAATGTCTTGTGTGAACCTGTAGAATCGGCCCAACCGAAGAGTTGACCATGATCCTGTGGCTTCTGGGCGCCAACGTTCATGGTTGCCCATTTGACACTTAATCCCAGGTCAACGCTCTCATACTTGATGCGTTGCGGCTCGTCATCACCGCAACTAGCCATCAGCAGTAGGCAGCCCGCAGCCGCCCATGTCATTAATTTCTTCATTGTTTATTGTTTTCGGTTAATACTTTCTTGATATGAGGGACTATCGCACGTGTGAACATCAGTGCGCCAGTGTGATTCAGATGCCCGTCATCCTCCCAGAGGCTGATGTCACGACTGATAACCGGGTCACTCACCATGCACACGAAGGGTACGCCATGCTCGTTGCACAACTGTTGCACCATACCGTAGATGTTGTCCTCTGGCGAGAGATAGCGTGGTGACACCACGATGAGCAGGTGCCCGGCATTCTCTGTAATCATTTTCTTCAGATAACTGACCTTGAGCGTGTCAATCTGGTCGTCCCACTTCTGTGGATGGAACTGCCAGTCGGGATCAAGTTGCATGTGCTTGAATTGTGGGATGTAGCCGTTGTCAACAAATGCGCTGTCGTAGGTGGTGGGCTCCCGGCTGGCCAGTGCGGCAAATGCCATTGAATTATAGGGATAGATGCGCGAAAGCATTTTCACACGCTCCCACGGGTCAACGCTGTGCAAAATGGAATCACGGCATTGCAGTTCACCCATGGCATGAATGTGCTTGAGGTTGGCTGGCCGCCACGACAAGTACTGGATGTCGTAGTCGTAGGTCAATTCGTAGACAACCAAGCGTGGTCGGTAACGTTGCTGCAACTGTCGCAACAAGGCATAGTGGAACACGATGCCCTCGTTCTCAAATCCGCAGTTGTAGCACGACAATCCCGTTGAGTCAGTGATGGTGCTGGGGACATAGTGATGCAGCGCACGTGATGATCCCAGCACCACGATATCGGCAGTGACCGAGTCGCTGATGTAGTTCAGACGGCCGATTTCATCGCAGTGTGTGTGCTCATAGATATGCCGCAACCACCGCCCCATGGCCCAGTCACCCACGATGACCGCCACAAGCAGTATCAGAATGCTATAGATAAACTTTCGCATAAGGACTGGCATTAAAAGTGCATATAGATGAAACTACCACTGCGGTCGAACACGCCGAACATCAGTGTGACTATGACCACGCAGGCATAAAATACTACTTGAAGTGAGTGGAGTGATAGTAGTGTGGGGCACCACTCGTCGCGTGCCTCCTTGGCTAACATCAGTGCGAACATGGTGACCATGGTCCACTCACGCGACAGGGTACTCACCGATTGCGTCACAGTCAGGTGGAATCCGTCCCAACCACTGGCAATGCGCCCGAGGATGTGCAGTGCTGTGGACGTGTCGTGGCTGAAAAGCATAAACAAAACGGCAACAAAAACGAATGTCATTAGGCCCAAAGGGAGACGCAACACCCAGTGACGCGGCCACCGGTCGAAACGCACCAGTCGCTCAACTACCACCCACAGACCATGCATCGCCCCCCACAGCAGATAGGCAAGGCCAGCACCGTGCCACAAGCCACTGAATATGAAAGTTGCCATCACATTGAGCCGCGTTCGCCATGCCGAGCAACGGCTGCCACCCAGGGGAATGTAGATGTAGTCGCGCAGCCAGGTGCTCAACGAGATGTGCCATCGCCGCCAGAAGTCCCTGATGCCGACTGCAAACAGCGGGTGCCAGAAATTGTGCTTCAACCTCACGCCCAGTAGAGCCGATGTGCCCAGTGCCATGAGTGAATACCCTGCAAAATCGGCATATAATTGGATGGTGTAGCTTAGCACAGATAGAAACAAAGTGAATCCGTTCTGGGTGTCTATGCGTTGTTCAACGGCTTGAACAAACAGTGCAAACGAGTCGGCGACAACAACCTTCATAAACATGCCCCAGATGAGCCACCGTATGCCTTGCCAAGCCAGATCAGGGTCGAAACGGCGCTGACGGTCTTCGAGTTGCGACAATAATTCTCCACCCCGAACAATGGGACCAGAACTGGTGATGGGGAAGAAACTGATGAACAAGGCATGGTTGACCAGCGACGATGCTGACGGGATGCGCTTCTTGTACACATCGACAACCAGCGCAATGGCCTGCAGGGTGTAGAATGACAATCCCACGGGGATGAGCCAGCGGTGGCGGTTCAGGAACCACTCGATGTGTAGCCAGGACGTGATGGTGTCATTCAGCGGCTGCAAGTACTTGAAGAATATCAGTGGTAGGGCGGTCAAGGCTATGGTGAACCACAGCATGCCCGTCGAGCCATCAACCTGTTGCGTGATGCGGCGAGTGCCCAGATAACTAGCCATTGTGACCCAAGCCATCACCATAATGCCAGCCGGCCACCACAGCAAGTACAATGCTAGGCTCACTGCCAGTAATGCGGCATTGCGCCACCGGGCGGGTAGTGCATAGTAGCCTAGTACGATGGCAGGCAACAACAGGATGTATGTCAGCGAGCTGTAGTTCATTCTTGCTTTTTTAGTTCAGGGCGGTGAGTTCGCCGTTGTAGCGCATGCCACGCAAGAATTCCTCGGCAGTCATGCGTTTTTTGCCTGCTGGCTGGAGTGATTTGATTTCAATCAGTCCGTTGCCAGAGGCAATAGCCAGCACCTTGTTGTTGATAAAGGTCTCACCAGGCTGCATCTTCCATGGCAGTGGTTGTGGTTGTTCTGTCTCAAATACCTTGATGTTCCACTGTTGACCTGATGCATCACACAGCACAGTCCAAGCGGCAGGATACGGACTGAGACCGCGAATGTGGTTATAGACACGCTCGGCGGGCCATGTCCAGTCGATGCGGCAGGTGTCCTTGAATATTTTGGGAGCTGGTGTGGGCTGTTCGCCAGCAGTGAGCAATTGTTCCTGAGGTATGGGGTGAACCGTGCCGGCAATGATGGCATCGACGGTCTCAATGACCATGCCCGCCCCCATGACCATCAGGCGGTCATGCACAGTTTCAACATTGTCGGTGCGGCCGATGTCGATGCTGCGCTGCTGGATGATGTCGCCTGTGTCAATCTCGTGTTTAAGGAAGAATGTAGTCACACCTGTCTGAGTGTCACCATTCATCACGGCCCAGTTGATGGGTGCTGCCCCACGGTACTTGGGTAGCAGCGAAGCGTGCAGGTTGAATGTGCCAAGTCGAGGCATCTGCCACACCACTTGCGGCAGCATTCTGAAGGCGATGACGATGAACAAGTCGGCCTGTAGGCCTTGCAATTCGTTGACAAACGCTTCGTCTTTGAGGTTGACGGGTTGCATCAGGTGCAACGAATGCTCCTGGGCATATTTCTTGACATCGCTTTGCAACAAATGGTGACCTCGGCCCGCAGGCTTGTCGGGCATGGTCACTACACCCACAATATTGTATTTACCCTCGACGAGTCGTCTCAGGCTTTCGACTGCAAAGTCAGGTGTTCCGAAGAACACAATTTTTAATTCTTCTTTAGTCATTATCTGGGATTAACGCGATATTTCTAGGAAAACCAAGGACTTTTGTTTCTCAGTTCTCAATTGATAAGGTCCAACCGTTGCAGCACCTGGCGGTAGCTGTTGAATATCTTGGACTTGGACACGAAACCTACATAGTGCCCCTCGGTGTCAACGACTGGCAGATTCCAGGCTCCGGAGTCTTCAAAGGCACTCATAACCTGTTCCATGGGCGAATTGACCACCACGCGGTGCGACGGAATGGTCATGAACTCGTGAACTGTGATACGGTGATACAGGTCGGGTCTGAACATGATGTTGCGTATGTCATCGAGTTGCACAATACCCACCAGCACTCCATCGTTGTCGATCACTGGAAACAGGTTGCGGTTGCTCTGTGAAATCACTTTGACCATCTGCTTGAGGTTCATCTCTGGGCTCACACTGGTGAAGTCGGTCTCGATGACGGTTTCCATGCTAAGCAAGGTCAGCACGCTCAGGTCTTTCTCGTGGGTGAGAACCTGCCCACGTTGGGCCAGACGACGTGCATAGATGCCGTAGGGTGTGAAGGCTCGCGATGTGCCGTAACTGATGGCCGAGACTATGAGCAGTGGCAGAAACAGGTCATAGCCACCGGTCATCTCGGCTGTGAGGAAGATGGCCATCAAGGGGGCATGCATGACACCCGCCATCACTCCTGCCATGCCCATGAGGGCAAAGTTCTTGATTGACAGTGGCATTGATGCGTCAACCAAGCCAGTCTGGTTGAACAAGTAGGCAAAGAAGAACCCTGCCATACAGCCCACATAGAGTGAGGGGGCAAAAGTACCGCCCACACCACCGGCGCCATTGGTGGCAGCGGTGGCAAAACCCTTCATGGCACCCAGCATGAGTACAAATAGCAGTACACACCAGGTCGTGTCGCGATAGGCATAGAACAAACTGTTGTCGAATATCTCGCTGACTTCACCATTAATGAGGTGGTTGATAGCACCATAGCCCTCACCATAAAGTGGTGGGAGCAAAAAGATGAGCACACTCAGCGTCACTGCGCCAATCACATAGCGAATGCGGTGATCCTTCACACGCTTGAACATCGACTCCATGGCTCCAACGGTGCCCGAGAAGTAGAGCGAGAAGAAACCACAGAACACACCCAATAATACGACAAATGGGATGCGGCTGGCATAGAATGGTTCGCTCTGCGAGAAGAAAAACTCGACATTATAGCCGGTGAAGACATAGGACACTGTCGCACCGCACACCGAGGCCAGAATCAGCGGCATCGCACGTGCCGCAGTCAGGTCGAGCATCAGCACCTCGATGGTGAACAGCACACCGGCGATAGGGGCTTTAAAGATGCCTGCAATACCCGCTGCCGCGCCACATCCCACCAGCAACATCAATGTTTGTGGCGAGAGACGGAACAAGCGACCCAAGTTTGATCCGATGGCGGCACCTGTGAACACAATGGGACCCTCGGCACCCACCGAGCCTCCAAAGCCGATGGTCATCGACGAGGCTACTAGCGAAGCATACATGTTCTTGACCTTGAGGCGACTTTTCTTCAGTGCGATGGCATAGAGCACACGAGTCACACCATGTGAGATGTTGTCACGCACCACATAGCGGACATAGAGCGCGCTCAACAGGATGCCGATGGTTGGGAACACCAGGTATTGCCAGTTGCCTTCGGTAGCATTGACTGTGCTCTCGACAAGATGGCCGATAAACCCAATCAGGAACTTGAGCAGCACAGCAGCAAGTCCGGCGGTGACACCGACAATGAGAGCCAGCAGCGAAACGAAGTTACGCTCGCTCAAGTGTTGTTCACGCCAGGTATGCACCCGATTTATCCAGTTCATTGTCAATTTTCTCGTTACTCAGTTTTTGACAGCCATTTGATTTAGACTACATTCCCTTGCCTGTCACAATGGTCTTGATGGTATAGACCATGATTTTGAAGTCGTTAATCAACGACATGTTCTCGAGATAGAGCAGGTCATACTTCAGCCGCTCAACCATCTCGTCGACATTCTGTGCATAGCCATACTTGACCATGCCCATTGAGGTTATGCCGGGACGCACTTGATGCAGCAGGGCATAAGACGGCACGCGCTTGATAATCTGGTCGATGTAATACTGCCGTTCGGGACGCGGGCCAACGATGCTCATGTCGCCCTTGATCACATTCCAGAACTGGGGTAGTTCGTCGATGCGGTACTTACGCAAGAATCGACCGACGCGCGTCACGCGCGGGTCGTTGTTGCTAGTGAGTTGTGGACTGTTGTTTCGCTCGGCATCCTGCACCATCGAGCGAAACTTGTAGATCATGAATGGCACATTGTGGTAGCCCACACGTTCTTGACTATAGAACACAGGACCATGAGAGTCAAGCTTGATGGCAATAGCCACTGCGAGAAATAGAGGGGACAGTATGAGCAATACTATCACCGAGAGGAAGACATCAAGCACCCGTTTGATGTTCTTGCCACTCTCACTCATGCTGCTGCTCGAGATGTCGACAAGCGGGTCTCCCACCATGTCACTGATGCGCACCTTAGGCAACATCACGTTGAAGTGGTCGGGAGTGACCTTGATGGGTAAATCCAACTCAAATAGACGATTGACAGCGGCAAGTACCGACTCAGGATTCTGCCTTGTGGGCACGACGATGAGTTCTTCAATGTCATGCGCATGGCATGCCTCTTGAATCTGGTCAAGGGTGTAGCAAGGTAGCATCACATCCTTGACGTCATTCTCGCCCGGGATGCTCACATAACCCTGAATGTTGTAGCCCAGCGATCGGGGCATCGTCGACAGTTTGTGACCGAGGGCCACACCAGCCGAGCCACGACCCACAATCAATGTGTTGAAACTCCATCGGCGTGACTTGATCATGTGCGAGGTGTAACTGGTGAACATGCATCGCACCGCATAGACCGCCACAAAAAGCGTACTCCACAGCATGCATATCATCTCATAGTTGACGCGGCGACGTGGACTGGTGTCATTAATCAGAGCCAGGAAGAAGATGAGCAGGGTCACGATGCCTGTGCTCCAGAATGTGGTGAACACCTCCTGTAAGCGCGACTTGTGGTACACGTCATTGTAGTACCCCGACAAGTAGTAGATCGACATCATCATCAGCGGGAATCCCAATTGACCTATCAATACGATGGGCGAACTCAAGAATGTTCCCAATGACGCGAACCCGCTGTGTTCGGGATAGAGCGCATAGCGCAAGCAGTTATAGCAAAACCATGCCACATTGGATGACACGAAGTCGCCAATGACATACTTGGTGCGCTGTATGTTTTGGTTAATCACGGTTATCTAATGATTTTAAAGGTGCCATCGCCTCGCAGCAGGATGATGTTGCTGGCTGTGTGGGGCGTGGTTTCGTTTTGTCGATAGCCTACCACATAGTCTACACCCGACTTGATCTCATCGCTGATTTGGCCAAACGTGCTTGCCGATGCCGACCCACTGATATTGGCGCTGGTTGACACAATGGGGCGACCGAAGCGCTCACACAGCGCATGTGCAAATTCATCGCGCGGCACGCGTATGCCCACACTGTCGTTATCGCCTAGCAGATTCGGGGCGAGGTTGAATGCGCCCTCATAGATTAGTGTTAGTGGCTTGACGGCAACATTCAGCAACTCATAGGCCATCTCTGGCACATCTACAACATAGTGATCGAGGTTCTCTTCACTGTCGAGCAGAACGATCAATGCCTTGTTGTCGGCACGACGCTTGAGCGCATACACCCGACTCACGGCCTCGGCATTGGTCGCATCGCAACCGATGCCCCAAATCGTGTCGGTGGGGTAGAGGATGAGGCCGCCACGTCGCAACACCTCAACACAAGCTTGTATGTCTTGTTCAAATTCTTTCATTAATCAAGGTTACAAACCACTATTGTGGTAACAATCGAACAAAGATACGGCTATTTGCCCGATTGTAAAAGTATTTTCACAAAATTTTATCTTTTTAGCATTAAACTTTGTCCGCTTTACCCCATCAAATATGTAACTTTGCACCCCGAAAACCAACAAACACTATATGAAAATGACGAAAAGACTCATGACCCTGATGGCCATTGCAGCCATCGCAATGACGGCTGCTATGCCCATGCAGGCCAAGAAGAAAGCCACAAAGGCCACAACTCAGGTGGTTTACACCGGCGATATTGCAAAGAAAGTGATTGGCTATAACGGCACAACTCCCCTCAATATCACCATCAAGAAGGGCAAGATTGAGAAGATTGAGGCCCTGCCCAACCAGGAAGGTCCTGCCTATATGCAGCGTGCCACCAAGAAAGTCTTTGCCCAGTACGAAGGCTTGACCGTGGCCGAGGCACTTAAACTCAAGCCCGATGTGGCTACAGGAGCGACCTACACCAGCGAGGCGCTGATCAAGAACATCCAGATGGGATTGCAGCAGGCTGGCGGCAAAGTCAAGGCAGACAAGAAATCGAACAAGAAGGTTGCGAAGAAACGCAAACACTGATTGGTGCAGACACAAAACATTCAGGGCCTTGTCCTCACGGGATAAGACCCTGATTCTGTGTTGACTGTTCTCTCTTTGTTATGGGATGAGGAGTCGGGTTACCTGTGCTGGGTCGAGCGCCCACTCGGTGGTATAGGCTTCGTCGGCTTGCTCGGGTGTGTCGACGACGGTGAGCGACTGGGCTTGTGCCTTGAGCATGAGCAACTGACCGATGGTGACCTTTTGCTGCAAGTGATGCA
The DNA here is from genome assembly GCA_002396085.1 of Porphyromonadaceae bacterium UBA4262. Lineage (GTDB taxonomy): Bacteria > Bacteroidota > Bacteroidia > Bacteroidales > Muribaculaceae > Sodaliphilus. Next base: position 16,892 of record DGWI01000001.1, on the reverse strand, counting down.
GCAGGGCATCGACTGTTGCATGGTTGAGTGAGCGCAAGGTTTGCCCCATGAAGGGCATCTCGAGCCAGACGATTTCGCGCCGTGCCACATCAAGCACGCCGAAGACAAGTCCTTTGGACAGGTTGCCCTCACTGATGCGAACCATGTGCTGCACACACGATGGGTCGTAGGCCACACCAGTCTTCTTTGACACCTTCATCGGGTGTTTTGAACTCATCCAGCCCACCATCAGGTTGGGCGCGATGGCTCCAGTGGAGTAGGCGTTGCAGGTGAAGGTTGCATAAGTCGCTCCGGCAGCCTCGAGTTTGGGCAGCGACAAGTCGATATACTCGGCTGTGCCCACCAACTCGGGGATTGACTGGATGTCGCCCGAGTGCTTGGCACCCACGCAGGTCAGGTTGTAGTAGGCACATTCTGCTACCTCGTCGTTAGGCAGACTGATATGGCAACTCAAGTCCATGTCGAGATGCTGAGCATGAAGCCCCTTGCCCCACTGCATGAACAGGCGCACCTGGTCGCCCTCGACAGGGAAGCGGGTGCCCATCAAGGCGCATGATGCGTCCTGAATGGTGGTGCTGCGATCGCCCACACTGACTGGAATGTTGTTGAGCATCGGGTCGATGTAGATGCTGTGACTCGTGGTGGGTTGTGCTGCAAAGTGTCGTTGCATCGACTGCCGATAGATGTCTGTTACGCCCTTGGCCATTGACTTGCGCTCGATGTCGCTGTAGAGCATCAGCAGTGCATTGGGTTCGATGACTCGCGTGCCACCCGTGATGGGTCGCGCCAGTCGTGTCTGCTTGGGATCGAAGTAGTCTTGTGCAGCGTTGCTCAGCGACAGCAGCAGTCGAGCCGGCATCTTGTCGGCCACTTGCTCAAAAGCTTGAAGCGTCTGGCTGGCCCCGAAGCGCAACATTGTGGCAAACAGACAGCGGGCAAACATGCCTGGGCGCTGTTGGAGCATAGCCAGGACTGTAGCGGGGTCGTTGGCGCGACGGGCACGGTCGACACGTCCCTGCCAGGTGCTGTAGTCGTGTTTATAGAAAGCGTCCAGCACAAGTGCAAGGCGTTCAAAGCCCGGTCGTCGTGAGTATTCGCCCAAACGCAGGGCATGAATCATGCGCACCCACATGCCGCGCTTGGGGTTCATCGCCTCGGTCGCTTGCTCGATAGTCATGGGCAAGGCGTTGAGCCATTGAGCGATACGTCGGCATGTCTTGCGGTCGTACTTCAGACGCAACTTTTGCTTCATCGCTTGTCCGGCTTCATCGCTCTGGTCCAGTGGGCCCCACATGTGACTGTAGAGGCGCTCGGCATGGGCAATGAGTGTGCGTGGCTCAATGATTTGAACATACCCGGTCTTCTCATACCACAGGTGGCGCAGCACGTCGGTTGGCGTTCGCAGCAGGGCACCTGCTTCTTGATCGCGGCCCTGTTCAACCAACAGGTGTACCACCAGCATGAGTGTCTCCTTCATGGTGATGTTAATGTCGTCAGGCAGCGGCATGACGGGCAGCAATTGCGCTAGTGATTCGCGTTGCGTGGCATCGAGCGGCGTGGCCGACTCGAGCAGTGCGCGGTAGGCATGCACCATGTCTTCGGGCGTGAACAAGCGCAGCAACTTCAGTTTGCTTCCCTGCCCCTTGTAGACCCAATTGCTCGTCTTGAACGGTGTGCCGCAGAAGGGGCAACCGTTGTAGCGCTCAAGCGGGAATGTGCCGTCGGGAATGAGGTGACCACAGGGTAGGGTAGTGCCTGGGATGTCCATGTCGTGCTTGAGCAGATTGGCCACGAGGGTGACCAGGTGGTCAAGACGCGTCTCGCCTGTCGGTGTGGTCCATCCCTTGACCAGCGGTGTCCAGTTGAGATCGATGCCCATCACCTCGTTGATGCGCTTGGTGATGTCTGATAACACAAGGGGCGGCACTGTGTTGAGTGCGTGTAGCAACTCTTCGGTCACGCCATATCCGTTCTCGGCCAGGCGGGTAACAAAAGCAGCGACCGGCACAGTGATGGCCGATGTCATGTCGATGCCCTTGCGGCTGATGTCAAGGTAGAGTGCTTGATAACGCAGTGCAACTGCATTGAGTGTGAGAATGTCTCCCATATTGATATGAAGAATAAGGTAATTGGGCGGCTAATGTAGCAGAAATTGAAGTAAGCCGCCCTTGGACCTGTTTGTTTCTTATTGTTGTACACTGCCAATTATAGAACGAAAATAATGCTTGTGTATTGTGTGATACGGTCGGTTTAATCTTATGGTTTTCGGGCTTGAGCGTTCTCGTTGTCGCTTTGAGGAGTGTTTTTGAGGGTTGAAGTTGTGGCTTTTTCTTTCATGGGGGGCGAAAATTGGAAGAGTTTTTGTATCTTTGCAGAAATCTATTGACTGTATATATAATAAGGTATATGGAATTTATTAAGACTAGCATAGAGGGCGTGTGGATAATCCAGCCCAAGCGATTTGGCGATGCTCGCGGATATTTTAGCGAGACGTTCCGCCAGGACTTGTTCGATGAGCACATCGGGCATGTTGACTTTATCCAAGACAATGAGTCGTTCTCGACGCGTGGTGTGCTGCGTGGGCTGCATTACCAGCGAGGGGAGTGGAGCCAGGCCAAGTTGGTGCGAGTTTCGCAAGGCACTGTTGTTGACGTTTGTGTCGACCTGCGCAGCGACAGCCCCACATTTGGGCAGCACGTGATGTGTGAACTCAGTCACGACAACGGGCGGCAATTGTTTGTTCCTCGTGGATTTGCTCACGGCTTTGTCGTGCTCAGTGATGTGGCGCAGTTCCAGTATAAGGTTGACAATGTCTATGCGCCGCAGGCCGAGGCCACACTTGCATGGGATGATCCCGCATTGGCCATCGAGTGGCCACTCCCGGCCGACCAACTCCTACTCAGCGAGAAAGACCGCAAAGGTCGCATGTTAAAAGATGCTTATAGATTTTAAACTTTATTAAAACCTATCAAATTCAGAACTCGCTGAATTTGTAGCAGTTAGCATTGGTGCGAGGCGATTTTAAGGTCGTCTCGCACCTATTTTATTATAAATATTGTCGAAAAACATTTGTCAGTTAGCCAATTAGTGTGTACCTTTGCATCGCTTTTTGCGGCCCAAAACAATGTTATCGTTCGCTAATCGGTTGATTCAGCGGGTGATAACTTTCTGTGGCGGCCTCGGAAGCACCAATTTTATTCACAATTAAAAACTAAAGTAACAAACTAAGATGCCTACAATTCAGCAATTAGTAAGAAAAGGCCGTACATCGCTTGCCGGCGCTAGCAAATCGCCCGCTCTGGACTCTTGTCCCCAGCGTCGTGGTGTCTGCGTGCGCGTCTACACGACTACGCCTAAGAAACCTAACTCGGCAATGCGCAAGGTTGCGCGTGTCCGCCTGACTAACGGAAAGGAAGTCAACAGTTACATCCCTGGTGAGGGTCACAACCTGCAGGAGCACAGCATCGTGATGGTGCGTGGTGGTCGTGTCAAGGACCTTCCCGGTGTGCGCTATCACATCGTGCGCGGTACGCTCGACACCGCTGGTGTCGCAGGCCGCACACAGCGTCGCAGCAAGTATGGCGCTAAGCGTCCCAAGGCTTCGAAGAAGTAATCTCGGCTCCGACGACCTTTATCTTACTAAAAGAGACTAAACAAAACAACAACAACTTAGTTTTTGATTTATTGGTGACATTTTAATGGTTGAGTAAACAGCTGCAGAGGCGGCTGTTGAAGAACAAAGACGAAAACAACCAAGCGGACAAAAACTACAATTTTGTAAATTAAAATGAGAAAGGCTAAGCCCAAAAAAAGGATCATTCTGCCCGATCCTAAGTTCGGTGATGTGCGAGTTTCTAAGTTCGTCAATCACCTGATGTATGACGGTAAGAAGAACACGTCATATCGTATCTTCTATAGCGCCCTCGAGATTGTGGGCAAGAAGATGGCCAGCGAGGAGAAGACCCCGCTCGAGATCTGGAAGCAGGCTTTGGAGAAAGTTACTCCTCAAGTCGAGGTGAAGAGCCGCCGCATCGGTGGTGCTACATTCCAGGTTCCTACCGAAATCCGTCCCGACCGCAAGGAGTCGGTGTCCATGAAGAATCTGATTATCTTCGCACGCAAGCGTGGCGGCAAGACCATGGCTGACAAGCTGGCTGCCGAAATCATCGACGCATACAATGAGCAAGGTGGCGCATTCAAGCGCAAGGAGGACATGCACCGCATGGCCGAGGCTAACCGCGCATTCGCTCACTTCAGATTCTAATAACTAACCCCAACACGACACACGGAGCAATCCCAGACAATGACTGATCAACAGTTAAAATACACGCGCAACATCGGCATCATGGCTCACATCGACGCCGGCAAGACAACGACCTCTGAGCGCATCCTGTACTACACCGGACTGACACACAAGATCGGTGAGGTGCACGATGGCGCTGCCACAATGGACTGGATGGAGCAAGAGCAGGAGCGAGGCATTACCATCACTTCGGCAGCTACAACCGCTATGTGGAACTATCAGGGTGAGAAGTACAAGATCAACCTGATTGACACTCCGGGGCACGTTGACTTCACCGTCGAGGTCGAGCGCTCATTGCGCGTATTGGACGGGGCTATCGCGACTTTTTGCGCTGTGGGTGGTGTTGAGCCGCAGTCCGAGACTGTGTGGCGCCAGGCCGACAAGTACAATGTGCCGCGCATCGCCTATGTCAACAAGATGGACCGTTCGGGTGCCAACTTCCTGGAAGTCGCACGCCAGATGCAGACCATCCTGGGGGCAAATCCCTGCCCAGTGAATCTGCCCATCGGTGCCGAAGAGAACTTCAAGGGCGTGGTCGACCTGATCACGATGAAGGCTCTCTACTGGCACGATGAGACAATGGGCGCCGAGTACTCGGTTGAGGATATCCCGGCCGAGATGCTCGATGAGGCACAGGAATACCGCGACAAGATGCTTGAGATGGTCGCTGAGCACGACGACGATCTCATGGCCAAGTACTTTGACACACCTGAGGCTATCACCGAAGACGAGATCAAGCGTGCCCTGCGCAATGCTACGCTCAAGATGGACATCGTGCCCATGTTGTGTGGCAGTTCGTTCAAGAACAAGGGCGTTCAGCCGCTGCTTGATGCCGTGTGTGCCTATCTGCCCAGCCCGACTGATGCGGCCGAGGTGACAGGACACTCGCTCGATGATCCCGACAGGGTTGAGCGTCGTCGCCCGCTGGTCGAGGAACCCATGTGCGCACTGGTGTTCAAGATTGCAACCGACCCCTATGTGGGACGTTTGGTCTTCTTCCGCGTGTATTCGGGCCAGATCGAGGCCGGCAGTTATGTGTTCAACAGCCGTTCGGGCAAGAAGGAGCGCATCTCGCGCCTGTTCCAGATGCACAGCAACCACCAGAACCCCATGGAGGTGATTGGTTGCGGCGATATCGGTGCTGGCGTCGGTTTCAAGGATGTGCGCACTGGCGACACCTTGTGCAGCGACAAGCATCCCATCGTCCTTGAGGCTATGGACTTCCCCGATCCTGTGTTGGGTATCGCCGTCGAGCCCAAGACTCAGAAGGACTTGGATCGTCTTGGCGTAGGTCTGCAGAAACTGGCCGAGGAAGACCCGACCTTCCAGGTCGAGAGCAACGAGGAGACTGGACAGACCATCATCCGCGGTATGGGCGAGTTGCACCTGGATATCATCATCGACCGCTTGCGTCGTGAGTTCAAGGTCGAGTGCAACCAAGGCCGTCCGCAGGTGTCCTACAAGGAGACCATCAGCCAAGCTGTGGAGTTGCGTGAGGTGTTCAAGAAGCAGACCGGCGGTCGAGGCAAGTTTGCCGATATCATCTGCCGTGTCGAGCCTGTGGATGCCGACTTTGAAGGCTCTCTGCAGTTTATTGATGAGGTCAAGGGCGGTGACATCCCCAAGGAGTATATCCCCGCTATCCAGAAGGGCTTCCAGAACGCTATGCGCAGCGGTGTGTTGGCAGGCTATCCGGTCGAGCAACTCAAGGTGACAGTCATCGACGGCTCGTTCCATCCTGTCGATAGCGATCAGTTGTCGTTTGAACTCTGCGCCATGCAGGCTTTCCGCAACGCTTGTGTCAAGGCTAAGCCGGTTCTGCTTGAGCCCATCATGAAGGTCGAGGTGGTGACACCCGAGGAGAACATGGGTGACGTGATCGGTGACCTGAACAAACGCCGTGGACAAGTCGAGGGTATGGAGAGCAGCCGCAGCGGTGCCCGCATCGTTAAGGCCAAGGCTCCACTTGCCGAGATGTTCGGCTATGTGACTGCACTGCGCACCATCACTTCGGGACGCGCGACTAGCACAATGTCGTTCTCGCACTATGCCGAAGTAGCACGACCGATAGCCGAGAAGGTGTTGGCCGAGAACATGGGGCGTGTTGACTTACTGAAATAAAGTTTTACATTTATCAAATATGAGCCAAAAAATTAGAATTAAACTGAAATCTTACGATCACAATCTGGTCGACAAGTCGGCCGAGAAGATCGTGAGGACAGTGAAGGCTACCGGTGCCGTGGTGAGCGGTCCTATCCCCCTGCCCACGCACAAGCGTATCTTCACCGTGAACCGTTCGACTTTTGTGAACAAGAAGTCTCGTGAGCAATTCCAACTGTCGGCTTACAAGCGCCTGATTGACATCTACAGCAGCACGGCCAAGACAGTTGACGCTCTGATGAAGCTGGAACTCCCCAGTGGTGTCGAGGTCGAGATCAAGGTCTAGTAAGGTAGAACGATTCAATCGAGAGTATTAAACAAACTAACGTGTATCCAACAATTCAAAGTAAAGAGAAATGCCAGGATTAATTGGAAAGAAAATCGGAATGACATCCGTTTTCAGTGCCGACGGCAAGAACGTGCCGTGCACTGTTATCGAAGTAGGTCCTTGTGTCGTTACTCAGGTCAAGACCGTTGAGACTGATGGTTATGAGGCTCTTCAGATCGGCTTTGTCGAGAAGAAGGACAAGCACACCACCAAGCCCGAGGCTGGTCACTTCAAGAAGGCCGGAGTTAAGCCACAAAGATACTTGGCCGAGTTCAAAGGTTTTGAAGGTGAGCACAAGGCTGGTGAGACTATTACCGTCGAGTTCTTCAACGACGCTGACTTTGTTGACGTCGCTGGTGTGAGCAAGGGTAAGGGTTTCCAGGGTGTTGTCAAGCGCCACGGCTTCGGCGGTGTGGGACAGCGCACTCATGGTCAGCACAACCGTCTGCGTGCACCCGGTTCGATCGGTGCCTGCTCTTATCCCGCACAGGTCTTCAAGGGCATGCGCATGGCAGGTCAGATGGGCAACAAGCGTTGCACCGTGCAAAATCTTCAAGTGATCAAAGTATTGCCCGAGAATAACCTCCTCATGGTTAAAGGCTCAATTCCGGGTAGCAAAGGTTCAATCGTTTTAATTGAGAAGTAATGGAACTCGCAGTATATAACATCCAGGGTCAGGACACAGGCCGCAAGGTGACACTCAATGACGAGATCTTCGGCATCGAGAACCCCAGCGAGCACGCTGTGTACCTCGCCGTGAAGCAGTTCTTGGCCAATCAGCGCCAGGGAACGCACAAGGCTAAAGAGAGAAGTGAAGTTTCGGGCTCGACCAAGAAACTCGGTCGCCAGAAGGGTGGCGGCGGTGCTCGTCACGGTGACATCAACTCGCCGGTGCTGGTCGGTGGCGGTCGCGTCTTCGGACCACGTCCCCGCAACTACTCCTTCAAGTTGAACAAGAAGGTCAAGAACTTGGCTCGCCGTTCGGCGCTCACGTTCAAGGCTCAGAACAACCAGATCATGGTTGTCGAGGATTTCAATTTTGACGCCCCCAAGACCAAAGATTTTGTAAATATTGTTAAAAATCTCAAATTGGACGGCCAGAAATTCCTACTGGTTTTACCAAGTCAAAATATTAATGTATTTTTGTCGGCTCGAAATTTGCCGCTGGCAAATATCGTGACTGCTTGCGATATCAACACTTATCGAGTTTTGGATAACAAGATGATGGTTGTTACCGAAAGCAGCATTGATGTGCTCAATAATTTAAACTAAAAAAGGAGGAACTACAACTATGGCAATAAAGATTATTCCCGTTGTGACCGAAAAGGCCAACGCCATCAGCGAGAAGGGTAACCGTTACACCTTCAAGGTCTCTCCCGACGCCAACAAGTACCAGATCATCTCGGCCATCGAGGAGCTCTATGACGTGAAGGTTACTGGCATCAGCACAATGAACTATGACGGCAAGAAGAAGCAGCGCTACACCAAGAGCGGTCTGCTGCGCGGCAAGGTCGCAGCCTTCAAGAAGGCTGTCGTGACTGTAGCCGAAGGCCAAACTATTGATTTCTATAGCAATCTTTAATAAACAAAAATGGCAGTAAGAAAATTGAAGCCCACAACACCGGGGCAAAGACACAAGATTATTGGTACTTTTGAGGAAATCACTGCCCGAGTACCAGAGAAGTCTCTTACCGTCGGCAAGCGACGCACTGGCGGCCGTAACAACGAGGGTCACATGACCATGCGTTACATCGGTGGCGGTCACAAGCGCAAATATCGCTTCATCGACTTCAAGAGAAACAAGGACGGTGTGCCAGCTCGCGTCAAGAGCATTGAGTACGATCCGAACCGTTCGGCTCGCATCGCGCTTCTGTACTACGCAGATGGCTATAAAGCTTATATCATTGCACCCAACGGCTTGCAAGTTGGCTCTACAGTTGAAAGCGGTGAGAACGTAGCCCCCGAGGTGGGAAACGCGCTTCCACTCAGTAACATCCCTGTCGGTACTTTAATTCACAACATCGAGCTGCGCCCGGGTCAGGGTGCAGTCATGGCTCGCAGTGCAGGCACCTTCGCTCAGCTCACGTCGCGTGAGGGTACCTACTGCATCGTCAAATTACCTTCGGGCGAAACTCGCAAAGTCTTGTCGGCATGCCGCGCAACTGTCGGTGTGGTTGGCAACAGCGACCACGCACTTGAGCAGTCGGGCAAGGCCGGACGCTCGCGCTGGTTGGGACGTCGCCCCCACAACCGTGGTGTGGTTATGAACCCGCACGACCATCCCATGGGTGGTGGTGAAGGACGCCAGAGCGGTGGACATCCTCGTTCACGCACAGGCCTCTATGCTAAGGGCTTGAAGACTCGCGCACCGAAGAAGCAGTCTTCGAAGTACATCATTGAGAGAAGAAAGAAGTAATTTGATTAAAGTTTTCGAAAAGGAACTATGAGTCGTTCATTAAAAAAAGGCCCGTACATCAGCGTGAAACTTGAGAAGAAGGTTGACGCCATGAATGAGAGCGGAAAGAAGTCGGTGATCAAGACTTGGTCGCGCGCTTCGATGATTTCGCCCGATTTCGTTGGACACACCTTCGCTGTTCACAATGGTAACAAGTTCATCCCCGTCTACGTCACCGAGAACATGGTCGGTCACAAGCTGGGCGAGTTCGCCCTGACCCGCACCTTCCGTGGTCACAGCGGCAACAACAAGTAATGGGCCCGGGGTATTAGTTTTATTGACTAAAGAAGAATTAAATACAACATGGGAAAAAGAAAAAAACTGTCTGCCGAGGCGCATAAGGAAGCACGCAAGGACGTGTGCTGCGCCAAACTGCGCAACATCCCCAGTTCGCCGCGCAAGATGAGACTCGTCGCCGACATGGTTCGCGGCGTGGAGGTCTTCAAGGCCCTGGGTCTGCTGCACTTCTCGAACAAGGCCGCTGCGGCCGACATCGAGAAACTGCTCAAGTCGGCCATCTCTAACTGGGAGCAGAAGAACGAGGCCAAGGCCGAAAGTGGCCAGCTCTATATCAAGGCCATCACCGTGGACTGCGCTCCGATGCTGAAGCGCTTGCGCCCGGCTCCCCAAGGACGTGGCTACAGAATTCGCAAACGTTCGAACCACGTGACGTTGTTCGTCGACACTATTAACAATGAAAACGCTTAAGATATAACATGGGACAGAAAGTAAATCCGATTAGCAACCGCCTCGGCATCATCCGCGGCTGGGACTCCAACTGGTTTGGAGGTAGCAACTATGGAGACACCCTGCTCGAGGACTCCAAGATCCGCAAGTATCTTAACGTTCGTCTGGCCAAGGCCAGCGTGTCGCGCATCGTCATCGAGCGCACGCTCAAACTCGTGACCATCACCATTTGCACCGCTCGTCCGGGTCTCATTATCGGCAAGGGTGGACAAGATGTTGACAAACTCAAGGAAGAACTCAAGAAGCTCACCGACAAGGATGTTCAGATTAACATCTACGAGGTGAAGCGTCCTGAACTTGACGCACAAATCGTGGCAACCAACATCGCACGCCAGATCGAGGGCAAGATTGCCTATCGCCGTGCCGTGAAGATGGCTGTCGCTTCGACCATGCGCATGGGTGCCGAGGGCATCAAGGTGCAGGTGTCGGGTCGTCTGAATGGAGCCGAGATGGCACGTAATGAGATGTTCAAGGAAGGCCGCACTCCGCTGCACACACTGCGCGCCGACATCGACTATGCACTGGTGCCCGCCTTGACTAAGGTCGGTCTCATCGGTGTCAAGGTCTGGATCTGCCGTGGTGAGGTCTACGGAAAGCGTGACCTGGCTCCCAACTTCGCTAACACTGGCGAGCGTCGTCAGGGTGGAGGTGAGCGTCGCGAGCGCCGTGGTGGCTTCCGCAACAAGAAGAACAATCGTTAAACAACACGAATTCCTAACAACGAACTACAATGTTACAACCTAAGAGATTAAGATATAGAAGACCTTCTGACGGACATCCCCGTCAGTACAGCAAGCGCGGCAACCAGCTCGCCTTCGGTTCCTTCGGAATCAAGACGCTCGAGAGCAAGTGGATCACCGCTCGCCAGATCGAGGCCGCTCGTGTCGCTGTGACTCGCTACATGAACCGTGAAGGTCAGGTGTGGCTGCGCATCTTCCCTGACAAACCTTACACCCGCAAGCCGGCTGATGTCCGTATGGGTAAGGGAAAAGGTGATGTGGCTGGATATGTTGCACCGGTGCACCCTGGTCGCATCCTCATCGAGGTTGACGGCGTGAGCTATGACATCGCCAAGGAGGCTCTGCGCCTCGCCGCTCAGAAGTTGCCCGTGACCACCAAGTTTGTCGTACGTCGCGACTATGACCCAACTCAGAACGTGTAACCTTTACAATTACAGAGCATTATGAAGAAAGAAAATGTTAAGGAACTGAGCGACAAAGAGTTGCTCGACCGTCTAGATGCTGCCGAGAAGGAGTATGTGCAGGAGCGCATCCAGCACCAGATTGCACCCCTCGACAACCCTGCAAAGATTACACTCGACCGTAAGCTCATCGCACGCATCAAGACTGAGATCCGTGCACGCGAACTCAATAACAAATAACCCTGACCGAAATGGAAAAGAGAAATCTAAGAAAAGAAAGAATTGGGGTCGTCTCGAGCAACAAGGGTGACAAGACTATCACCGTCACCATCAAGTGGAAAGAGAAACACCCAATCTATGGTAAGTTCGTCAACAAGACGAAGAAGTACCACGCCCATGACGAGAAAAACGAATGCAACGTCGGTGACACCGTGCGCCTGATGGAAACTCGTCCGCTGAGCAAGACCAAGAGATGGAGATTAGTTGAAATCATCGAAAAAGCTAAGTAATTATCCGTTATGATACAGACCGAAAGTAGGCTCTCAGTAGCCGACAACAGTGGCGCTAAAGAGGTGCTTTGCATCCGTGTGCTGGGTGGCACGCGCCGCCGCTATGCCTCGGTGGGCGATATCATCGTCGTCACCGTCAAGCACGCCATCCCCTCGTCAGAGGTCAAGAAGGGTACCGTCTCGAAGGCTGTCGTCGTACGCACCAAGAAGGAAATCCGTCGCGCTGATGGCTCGTACATCCGCTTCGATGACAATGCTTGCGTGCTGCTCAACAACGCCGGTGAGATCCGCGGTACACGCATCTTCGGCCCGGTAGCCCGTGAGCTCCGTGCCACTAACATGAAGATTGTCTCGCTTGCACCCGAGGTTCTTTAATCATTCTAGTTTACAACACAAGAAATTCTTAATAACACGACATGTTACACATTAAGAAAAATGACACAGTGTATGTCCTCTCGGGTAACGACAAGGGACGCAAAGGTCGCGTCTTGAGCATCGACCCCAAGAAGGGTAAGGCTATCGTCGAGGGCATCAACATGGTCAAGAAGAGCACCAAGCCGACTGCTCAGCACCCACAGGGTGGCATCATCGAGAAGGAGGCCCCCATCGCCCTGTGCAAACTCGCCGTGGTCGACCCCAAGTCGGGCAAGCCCACTCGTGTTGGCTTCAAGGTGAAGGAGGACGGAAAGAAAGTACGTATTTCTAAAAAGTCAGGAGAGGAGATTAAGTAATGACAACGCTGAAAAAACAATATGACGAGGTGATTGCTCCCGCTTTGATGAAGCAATTCAACTACAGCTCGCCCATGCAGATTCCCCGCTTGGTCAAGATCGTCCTCAACGAGGGTCTGGGCGACGCTACCCAGGACAAGAAGATCATCGACACCGCCATCAACGAGTTGACAACCATCACCGGTCAGAAGGCCGTGATGACTCTCTCGAAGAAGGATATCTCGAACTTCAAGGTTCGTAAGAAGATGCCTATCGGAGCCCGCGTGACTCTGCGTCGCGACAAGATGTATGAGTTCATGGAGAGATTTATCCGCATCGCCCTGCCGCGTATCCGCGACTTCAAGGGTATCGAGGGTAAGCTGGACGGACGTGGAAACTACACCGTCGGTGTGACCGAGCAGATTATCTTCCCCGAGATTAACATCGACACTGTGCAGAAGATGACTGGTATGAACATCACGTTCGTCACCACCGCTCGCACCGATGAGGAAGGTTATGCATTGCTCAAGGAGTTTGGACTACCGTTCAAGAACAAGTAATCATTAAAACTATAGCACAAGTATGGCAAAAGAATCAATGAAGGCTCGTCAGGCCAAGCGCGAAAGATTGGTGGCTAAGTATGCTGCCAAGCGTGCCGCGCTCAAGAAAGCCGGTGACTACGAGGCTCTGCAGGCTCTGCCCCACAACGCCTCGCCCGTGCGTCTGCACAACCGTTGCAAGTTATCCGGTCGTCCCAAGGGCTATATGCGTCAATTTGGCATCTCGCGCATCGATTTCCGTGAACTGGCTTCGGCTGGTCTCATCCCCGGTGTGAAGAAGGCAAGTTGGTAAATCCAGACTAGAAATCACAATTTTTTTTAAGTATTAAATATTGTTCGGAGCCCAACCGTGTCGGGTTTCCGGATCAATTTAAAACAAAAAACAATGACTGATCCAATTGCAGATTATTTGACCAGATTGAGGAATGCGATCAAGGCACAGCACCGTGTCGTTGACATCCCTTCCTCGAAGATGAAGAAGGAGATCACCAAGATCCTCTTCGATCAGGGCTACATCCTGAACTACAAGTTCGTTGAGGATGGTACGCCCGCAGGCTCTATCAAGATTGCGCTCAAGTACGACCCCGTCGACAAGGTGAACGCTATCAAGTGCCTCACGCGCGTGTCGCGTCCCGGACTGCGCCAGTACACTGGCTACAAGGACATGCCCCGCGTGCTCAATGGTTTAGGTATCGCCATCATCAGCACCAGCAAGGGTGTGATGACCAACAAGCAGGCTAAGGCCGAGAAGATTGGTGGCGAGGTTTTGTGTTACGTTTATTAATAGGAGGGTAAGATTATGTCAAGAATAGGTAAATTGCCAATCGAAGTGCCCGCCGGCGTAACTGTCGATATCAAGGACAATATCATCACCGTGAAGGGTCCCAAGGGTGAACTCAAGCAGACGCTCAACCCTAATATCAAGGTCGAGATTGAGAACAATGAGATCAAGGTCTCGCGTCCCAATGACGAGCGTGAGAACCGTGCTCAGCACGGACTGTACCGTGCCCTGATTCACAACATGGTTGTGGGTGTGAGCACTGGTTTCAAGAAGGAAATGGAAATCGTGGGTGTCGGTTACCGTGCCACCAGCCAGGGTCAAGTCTTGGAGCTGGCTCTCGGTTACTCGCACGCCATCTATCTGAAGATGCCGCCCGAGGTGAAAGTCGAGGCTAAGACCGAGCGCAACAAGAACCCGCTCATCACACTCGAGTCGTGCGACAAGCAACTGCTTGGTCAGATTTGCGCCAAGATTCGCTCGTTCCGCAAGCCCGAGCCTTACAAGGGCAAAGGTGTCAAGTTTGTTGGCGAGATTATTCGCCGTAAGAGTGGTAAAACGGCTGCTGCCAAATAATTAAGGACTACACATCATGGTATCAAAGAAAGAACGTAGATTGAAAATCAAGGCACGCATCCGTGGCCGCGTCAGTGGTACGCCCGAGCGTCCCCGTCTGAGTGTCTTCCGTAGCAATAAGCAGATTTATGCCCAGGTTATTGATGACCTGGCTGGTACAACGCTTGTTTCTGCTTCCTCGAAGGGAATCACCGAGGGAACCAAGAGCGAGATCGCCGAGAAGGTGGGTGAGGCTGTGGCCAAGAAGGCCATCGAGGCTGGTATCACCACTGTGGTGTTCGACCGCAACGGATTCCTGTTCCACGGTAGAGTTAAATCATTGGCCGACGGTGCCCGTAAAGGTGGACTTAAATTTTAAAACATCATGGTTAAGAAGAATAACAGAGTTAAGACTAGCGATATCGAACTGAAGGATCGTCTCGTCGCCATCAACCGCACGACCAAGGTCACCAAGGGTGGACGCACGTTCACCTTCGCAGCTATCGTCGTCGTCGGTGACGGCAACGGCATCATCGGTTACGGACTGGGTAAAGCCAACGAGGTCACTGCTGCCATTACCAAGGGTACTGAGATGGCCAAGAAGAACCTCATCAAGGTTCCCGTGCACAACGGTACCATTCCTCACGAGCAGGTTGCCAAGTATGGCGGTTCGCGCGTGATCATGAAGCCCGCTACCCCTGGTACAGGTGTGAAGGCTGGTGGTGCTATGCGTGCCGTGTTTGAGAGCATCGGTGTTACCGATGTCATCTGTAAGTCGAAGGGTTCGTCTAACCCCCACAACTTGGTCAAGGCCACAATCAAGGCCCTGGACGAGATGCGCAGCCCGCAGACCGTGGCCCACTATCGTGGTGTCACCCTCGACAAAGTGTTTAACGGTTAAATCAGTTCCTAGACTATGGCTAAGATTCAAATCAAGCAAGTGAAAAGTCGCATCGGCCGTCCCGAGCGCCAGAAACGTACGCTCGACGCACTGGGTCTGCGCAAACTCAATCATCACGTTGTCCTTGAGGACACACCTGATGTGATGGGTATGGTTAATGCTGTTCGCCACCTGGTGGTCGTTACCAAGGTCGACGAGTGATAATTTTTTAATCTCAAGAAACAAAATGGAATTACATAATTTACAACCCGCTGTTGGTTCTAACAAGAAGAAACGTCGCATTGGCCGTGGTCCCGGTTCGGGAAAGGGTGGCACATCGACTCGTGGTCACAAGGGTGCAAAGTCGCGCTCGGGCTACAAACAGAAGGTAGGTTTCGAGGGTGGCCAGATGCCGCTGCAGCGCCGTCTGCCCAAGTTTGGCTTTAAGAACATCAATCGCGTCGAATACAAGGCAATCAATATTGCCACGCTCGAGGAACTTGCTCAGAAGAACAATCTCGACAAGATTACAGTTGCTGACCTCGTTCAGGCAGGACTGGTGCGCAAGCGTCAGTTGGTCAAGATTCTTGGTGTCGGTTCTTTGACCCGCAAGATCGATGTTGAGGCCAACGCTTTCTCAAAGAAGGCTGAAGAGGCTATCACTTCGGCTGGTGGTGCAATCACTAAAGCTTAAGAATAACAGATGAAACTCATTCAAACAATCAAGAACATCTGGAAGATTGAGGACCTGCGTCGTCGTCTGACCATCACGTTCCTGTTCATCCTGGTTTATCGTCTGGGATGTTTCATCGTGTTGCCAGGCATCAGCCCCCAGGATCTGGAGGCCATGCGCAGTTTCACTGACAGTGGCTTGATGCAGCTGCTCGACATGTTCTCGGGTGGTGCATTCTCGCAAGCTTCAATCTTCGCGTTGGGTATCATGCCCTACATCACCGCGTCTATCGTCATTCAGTTGCTCGGCATGGTTTTGCCCAGTTTCCAGAAGATGCAGCGCGAGGGTGAGAGCGGCCGCATGAAGCTCAACCAGTACACACGCTACCTCACCGTGGCTATCCTGCTTGTGCAGGCTCCTGCCTATCTGGTCAATCTCCAGTATCAGGTCAATGCTGCAGGCGGACATGCTCATATCGGTGGCTGGATGATGTTCTACTTGTCGATTGTCCTTACCGCAGGTGCCATGTTCATCATGTGGCTCGGTGAGAAGATTACCGACAAGGGCATTGGTAACGGAATCTCGATGATTATCCTCGTGGGTATCATCGCACGTCTGCCGGGAGCCACGGCACAGGAGTTCACCAGCCGTCTGAGCACCGCTCAGGGTGGTCTGGTCATGTTCCTGGTCGAGATCATCGTCCTGTTTGCTATCACAGCAGGTGCAGTTATGCTGACTCAGGGTACTCGCAAGGTGCCTGTGCAGTATGCTAAGCGCATCGTGGGCAACAAGCAGTATGGTGGCGCACGCCAGTACATTCCCCTGAAGGTGAATGCAGCCAATGTGATGCCTATCATCTT
>DGWI01000001.1:0-173 GCA_002396085.1 Porphyromonadaceae bacterium UBA4262 | reverse complement strand
TTGCTCAGGCACTGATGTTCATCCCCATCACGCTCGCGGGCTTTGGTGCTCACAGTGGTGAGGGTGGTTTCCGGGGCTGGCTGTCCAACACCTTTGGTGACATGAACGGTGTGTCATACAACGTGGTATACTTCCTGATGATTGTCGCGTTCACCTATTTCTACACTGCCATC
>DGWI01000029.1 GCA_002396085.1 Porphyromonadaceae bacterium UBA4262 | reverse complement strand
CAGTTCATCAGGTGGAGCGGCTCTCTGTGTGCATGACGAATTATGCCATTGGTTTAGCGGCGCGGACCACGGTTGTTGTTACCGCCATTGCCACCGTTGCCACCCTCGCGGCGAGGGCCACGGTTGCCACCACCATTACCTTCACGACGCTGACCGCCACCGTTGCCACCCTCACGACGGGGACCACGGTTCTCACGGCGACGCTCCTCATAGCCTTCGGGCTTCTCCTGCAGTGCACGCATCGACAGGCGGAACTTACCGGTCTTCTTGTCAATCTCAATGAGCTTGACAGTGACCTCATCGCCCTCGTGCAGGCCGCTAGCCTCCATGTTGTCGAGGCGATCCCAGCTGATCTCGCTGATGTGCAGCAGACCATCGCGCCCCGGCATGAACTCAACAAATGCTCCGAACTCCAAAATCGAAACGACCTTGCCCGTGTAGACTGTTCCCTCCTCGGGCACAGCGATGATGGCCTTGATGCGCTCGACAGCGGCGTTGATGCTATCGACGTTAGCAGCCGAGATTTCAATCTCGCCCTTGCCGTCAATCTCGTCAATCGTGATGACAGCACCTGTCTGCTCCTGGATGCCTTGGATGACCTCGCCACCCTTGCCGATGATAGCGCCAATGAACTCCTTGTCGACAGTCATGGCAACAATGCGCGGCACGTGAGGCTTGTAATCCTCGCGCGGTGCAGGGATAGCCTGGTTGATGAGGTTGAGAATGTGCAAGCGGCCGTCACGAGCCTGACGCAAAGCCTGCTCAAGCACCTCGTAGGGCAGTCCATCGCACTTGATATCCATCTGTGTAGCAGTGATACCATCAACGGTACCTGTCACCTTGAAGTCCATATCGCCCAGGTGATCCTCGTCGCCCAGAATGTCGCTCAGCACAGCGTGCTTGACATTGCCCTCATCGGTGATCAGACCCATAGCGATGCCAGCCACCGGCTTCTTCATCTTGACACCAGCGTCGAGCATGGCCATGCAGCCGGCACAGACCGTAGCCATCGACGATGAGCCATTGCTCTCGAGGATGTCGCTGACGATGCGCATGGTGTAGGGGAAATCATCGGGAATCATGCGCTTGAGTGCGCGGTGGGCCAGATTACCATGACCAATCTCGCGGCGGCTCACGCCACGTGGAGCACGTGCCTCACCAGTCGAGAATGAGGGGAAGTTGTAGTGGAGCAAGAAGCGCTCGTTCTCGTGACGCAGGGCGTCGTCGACCAGTTTCTCATCAAGTTTGGTACCCAGGGTGACAGTAGCCAGAGCCTGAGTCTCGCCACGGGTGAACAGAGCCGAACCGTGGGGATAAGGCAGATAGTCGGGCTCACAACTGATGGGACGAATCTCATCGGTGCGACGGCCATCCAGACGGATGTGCTCGTCGAGGATGCAACGACGCACGGCGTCGCGCTGCACATCATGGAAGTAGCGATCAATCATCGGCTTCTTCTCCTCGCGCTCCTCCTCGGGAATCGTCTCCATGAACTCCTCGTAGGCCTTATCGAACTGCTCGTTGCGCCACTGCTTGTCGGCGCAGCCAGCCTTGGCCACTGCATAACACTTGGGATAGACCTCCTCGCGCAAACGAGCCTTGATGTCCTCGTCGTCAACCTCGTGGCAATACTCACGCTTGGTGACACCGAGCTCGGCAGCCAGTTCCTTTTGTGCCAAGCACATGGGCTTGATTGCCTCGTGTGCGGCCTTGAGTGCTGCAATGAGTTCGTCCTCGCTGACCTCGTTCATCTCGCCCTCGACCATCATGATGTTATCGTAAGTTGCACCTACCATCAATTCCATGTCTGCTTTTTCAATCTGCTCAAAGGTCGGGTCGATAACAAACTGTCCGTCAACACGTGCCACACGCACCTCGGAGATGGGCTCCTCGAAGGGGACATCACTCACGGCGATGGCAGCCGAAGCGGCCAAACCTGCCAGTGCATCGGGTGCGTCAACACCGTCGCTCGAGAACATGATAATGTGCACGATGGTGTTGGCGTGATAGTTAGATGGGAACAACGGACGCAACACGCGATCGACCAAGCGTGCGGTCAAGATTTCGTAGTCGCTGGCACGGCCTTCACGCTTGGTGAAGCCACCAGGGAAACGGCCATAAGCCGAAAATTTCTCTTTGTATTCAACAGTGAGGGGCATAAAGTCAACCCCCTCGTCGGCCTCCTTGGCCGAGGTGACTGTGGCAAGGATCATCGTGTTGCCCAGTCTCAATTCGACGGCTCCATCAGCTTGCTTGGCCAATTTTCCGGTCTCGAGAGTAATCTCGCGTCCATCGGCCAGAGTGATGGTTTTTTTAGTAGGTGTAAACATATAATTTTTGATAACTTGTAAAAAAATTCGGGCAAAGGTAGTCATTTTCTGTCTATCTGCCAACGATTTTGCCACATTATTTAAATAATTAAGAATTAAGAATGATGAATTAAGAATTTTTGTGGCCAAAAACAGTCATGGAAGGTCAGATTAACCGCTTGCGCTTAAGATAGACGTAGATGAGTACCGAGAGTATAGCCGAAATCAAGATAGAAAACGCAAAGCCCCACGTCCATGTTTCCATACCGTTGGGAACGTTCATGCCATAGAAACCCGCAATGCCCGTTGGAACCATCAGGATGATGGTGATCACCGTGAGTGTGCGCATGATCACATTCATGTTGTTGCCGATGATAGAGGCATAGGATGACTGTTGACGGTCGAGAATCTGACTGTAGATGTTGGCGGTGTCATAGGCTTGCTGCATCTCGATGTCGACATCGTCGAGCAAATCCTCATCACAGGCGGCACTGCGCAGCAACTTCTTGAGCCGCATGAGCACCACCTCGTTGCCTCTCAACGAGGTGATGAAGTAAATCAGGAACTTGCCTAGCCCCAACATCCTCTGCAGCTCTTCATTATCCATCGACTCATCGAGACGGTCTTCGGCACTCTGCATCATGATGTCCATCTGCTTGAGATATTTGAGATACCACACCGAACTAGACAGGAGTATCGACAAGACCATGTCGTAGCCACGACGTTCGGGTTGCCGACGACGGTTGCTCCACTGCACAAAGTCGGCAAGCACCTCGTTGTCAAAGAAACTGACCGTGACAAACACATCGCCACGCATCATGATGGCCAAGGGACGCGTATGGAACTCAGGGCCTCCATCGACATCATCACACCGAATGGGCACACGCACGATGACCGCCAGCCAACCATCCTCTTGGTCGAGACGTGGGCGCTCGTCGGCATCCTCGGCATCATGCACAAAGTTGAGAGGTACTTCCCAACGAGTTTCCAGCATACTCAACTCATCGGCGGTGGGGTTGTCGACCCTAATCCAGGCATTGGGCTGCCATTCATCCACCTGAATGTAACGCGAATCGTATGTCCAATAAGCAATCATGACCTTCGGGAGTTATTCGATATTGCAAATATAACACGAATTGCTGAATTATGCCAACATATCCATGCAGAAATAAAATAAAAACCTTTCGTGAGGTGGCCATACAATCTAAAAGCGAGACAGAGCTCTATCGCTTCAGGCTCTGGACAAACTGCCATGCAGTCTGTGCCGACTTGACCTTGATGAGCGAGTTGTGGCCCACGATATACTCCGACACGCCATGCTTGTCGGCACCATGGTGCCAGTCGTAGGTGTAGCCCAGTTGCGTCCAGGGCAGCGGGCTGTCGTCCTCGTAGGCGGCTTCAACGCTATAGCGGTACCACTCGCGGAAGTTAGTCTCGCCAACCTTATAACTCTCGTTGGCATAGTCGGGGAATTCAAGCCCGACCGATGTCGTAGTGATGTCGGGATCGTGTGCGGGACGGAACATCGTTGCAGGGTCGGCATAGAAACTGACCATGATGTCATAGTCGCACGTGGGATCCAATCCATACATCTGGATGAGCCGCATGTGAGCCGCAACACTATCCAAGCCCTCAAAGGCAGCGGCACGCTTGGCCCAGTCGGCTGGCAACGATACCCAAGTACCCATCTCACGGTCGATGCGATAGACACCGTCCTGACCGAAGAACTTCTTCAGACGGCTCGAGTCGACCAGCGTAACCACCAGAACCATATCATGACCATCGAAGTTTGCCCACTCCTCGCCGGGATAGCCCTTGCGGATGGGCATCAAGTCGTTAGAGATCTTAGTCGTATCAAGCACCTTGGCATCCTCAATGGCTGCCTTGAGATCGGCCATCAGTGCCGAGTCATTGTCATACCACGCAACCGTGTCATTGCTCCCTGTGGCAACCTCGGTAGCACTCTGCCGGCATC
The DNA here is from genome assembly GCA_002396085.1 of Porphyromonadaceae bacterium UBA4262. Classification (GTDB taxonomy): domain Bacteria; phylum Bacteroidota; class Bacteroidia; order Bacteroidales; family Muribaculaceae; genus Sodaliphilus. The sequence goes on along the minus strand of DGWI01000029.1, from coordinate 3,518 downwards.
CACCAGCCATCATCATCGCCACAAGGACGACTGCACATAATAATTTCTTCATAATAATTAGTTAATTATTAGGTTAATTGATTATTAAAAGTCGCTAAAGAACGTGGGCCGGATGAGCAATCCCAGGCGCAGACGGCAATGATACTTGTTATAGTCAAGCAAGTTCTCGCCATATCCATCATAGAAATGCAACATCAAGAACTGATTATCCTTCTTGCGCAGGCGGAATCCGACATTCAAGATGGTATTGTAGTTCAGGTTCCATCCCTTGCGCTTAATCAGCGTGACATCGAAGACCCAACGCTTGTTGGTCGAGACAAATTGCATACCCATCTGGTAGATGCCGCTGTACTTGAGGATGTCCTTGTTCTGCTGTCCGTCGATGATGGGAATCCACCCCTTGGCGTGCACCATCAGTTCGGGCAAGATAAACGCCGATGCACTGAGCGAAATCTTGTTCCAACTGCGCGATGCCTCGCCGTCACGGCCATTAGACTCATGCTCGAGCATAAGGGTCGCCTTACCGACTAGTTTCCCCTTGAGTATGAGAAGTTTAGAAATACCAATGCCTGGATTGAAGTTCAGGTCATGGAATGGCAATGACTCCTCAAAGATATTCCACATGGCCTTCTGCGAATAAGACAAGAACAAGTGTGAATGCCATGGCAACACACTGCGGGTGAGGCGCTGCTGGAAACTGATTTGAAACTTCACATCACTGTTAAACTCGGTGGGGCGCTGGTTCAGTGCTGTTCCTAGCGCAAAATAGTTGTCCTTGAACAGCCCGAAGAAGGGACGGTTGTCGAAATCACTGAGAATGCTATCGGCATTCAGTTTGTCCATGTCACCGATTTCAGTAATCTGTGCTCTGCCTGGCCATGCCAAAGAAATGGCTACAACCAGACAAAGAATTTTCCATACATTCATATACATTCAGATAATTGTCACTTTTTCAGACCGCAAAGATAAGATTTTTTTTGAAATTAAACACCATATTTGTTCATTCTTGTTCATATCGGCACAAAACCTCTGGCTATCAACCAGCTTGTACCAAGCTCAATAGAGCGCGCAATGGGGTCAGAAGTCATAGCCCAGCGAGACCAACAAGTTCAGACGATGCGTGTGATTGTTCCATCCCAACGACACACCCAACGGTCCAACGATGCCACTGTTATAGTAATAGGCAAGGCGTGTGCCCCACATGAGCCGCCGGTCGAAGATGCGGTCCAAGTCATTGTTATGCTCGGCAACCCCGGCATCTAGCAGCACATAGTGATGCCCCTTGAGTCGCTGCTGCAGCCGCAACGAGGCGGCAATCAACTTGGAGTCAAAAAACTCGGCATGCCCCCCACCCACCATGGGCACCTGCTGGTCGAAGAACTTGCCATAGGTCGCGCCTCCAGCCACATTGCCCATGAGCACAGGCAGGTCGTCGCCAAAGAGCAGTCGCCCATACACACTGGGCCGCAGTTGTGTCTTGCTAGTCAACGAGATTGTGGTCTGCCACATGGCCGACACCGCACTGATGCCACTGTGCCCGTTCCACTGGGCAAAGTTGTCGGTATAATAAGCATAACGAGCCTCGGCACGAGTGCCACGAGTGGCAAAGTAGTGCTTATCCTCGCTGTCATAGCGCAATTGCGCATGATAGTTGAAGAAATGCTCGTTGCGCTTGAATGTCATGGTGCTATTGTTGTTCCACAGGTCACTGAAGATGTGATAGTGCTCCCATCCCACCCCAATCTCGCAATCAAAACACATGGCCTCGAACGAGAACAGCTTGACATTGTCATGCTGGTACATGAACGACAGATTGTTGCTCCGCTTGCCACGAGTGAACAGGTCAATGTATTTGTACCAGATTTCATAACTCAGACCCATCTTCTTCCACGGCGAAGGTTCGTAGTCGAAGCCCAGTCGCAACATCGAGCGCAAGCCTAATCGTAGGGTCAAGTCCAATTCCTTGTTCGCCTTGTCACCAATGAAGTAGCGCCCCCCAAGTTTGGCTGCCATGATGTCCTCGTTGTCAAAGCGCAATCCCAAGCCAGCCTGAATGGTGCTCGCCTCATGCGACTTGATGAGTCCCCCCTTGCCATCATCGATTGGCTGCAGGTTGTTGATTTCGCGCAGATGCATCGCGTTGTTCTCGCCCTGGCGCAACCCTATCTGCGACTTGAGCAGCATCAGCGAGTCCATCTTCTCGCGCGCGTATTTCTCGCCCCGTTCGAGCAGTGCATTGATTGCCCCCTTGGTGAAACTGCCACTGGTGTAGCCTCGCACCGGCACCTTGATGAGCAAGTCGCAATATTTCTCGTTCTCTCGTGCTCGTCGGCTCACATCGCTGCCGGCCGAGCGCTCCATCACATCGATGAGTGTGCGATACTGCTTGTCGGTGCCCAATTCCAGATCAAACTTGACACCAATGACGATGTCGGCACCCAGTCGTCGCGCCACATCGGCAGCAAAGTTGTTCTTAGCGCCACCATCAACGAGCACCAGATCGCCCATGTGCACAGGGGTGAACACACCAGGGATTGACATACTGGCGCGCATGCTCTCAACTAGCCTGCCGTGTGTCAAAACCACCTCCTCGTCCTCGACAAGGTCGGTCGCCACACATGCAAACTGGCGAGGCAGGTCGCGCAAGAAGTCAATGCTATCGGTATGGCCCTGCAAGTAATAGGCAAAGGCGCCCTCTACCCGATTGCCCCTGATCAATCCTCCCGGCTGGGGGTCAATGCCTCCACGCACATAGAAATCGCGCTCATAGATATAGGAGTTGCGTGCATCACGATCGGCGAGCGAGAGCCTGCGGTAGTTTTCGCGGTCAAGGAAGAGTTCGGTCCAGTCCATCGTGCGAAACATCGTGGCGATGTCGTCACTATCATAGCCCACACTGTACAGGGCTCCCACAATGCTGCCCATGCTTGTGCCTACTACCATATCGACCGGGATGCCCACTTCCTCAATGACCTTGAGCGCCCCGACATGGATGGCCCCAAAAGCGCCTCCACCACTCAGCACAACAGCAACCTTCTTGCGGTCGCCCACACTGTCATTCGCCACAGTTTGCGCGCATACTGGCAAGTAGCCCAGCAGCGCCACTAGCAGCACCAGCAGCGATCGTACGGGTATGCTACACATCATATTTATATTTTTCAATTTCATGACTGCAAAATTACACCTTTTTCTTGAGTTTTACATATCAATGCTCACATAATTTCGTTTTTGAAGACATTTTGAAATGATTTATACACCTCGTGCATGCAAAAATTTACGGAATCGGACCTGTAATCAGTAGGCGGCATTGATTTAGGGAACTATATACCTGATGTCCCCAGTAGATAAAAATAGGTTTGTTAACCGCATAGAGTATCGTCGCCGGAGGCGACAATTTAAGTAACCGAGGGTGGAGCGAAGCGACACCTTCGGCTACTGGTAAACAAACTACCTCGCTGCAAGCGAGCACCTTGCAGCGCAACCAAATCTTGTGCAAACGAGCGCAATGATGCTTGCAT
>DGWI01000048.1:188693-225460 GCA_002396085.1 Porphyromonadaceae bacterium UBA4262 | reverse complement strand
GTAAACTCATTTCAGGACAAGTCAGCATGAGGAATCAATCTGCGAGATAAGCATATCTGTATAATCTGCATGATCTGCATGAGTTAAAGAATCCGCGGGGTTAGCTTATCTGTATAATCTGCATGATCCGCATGAGGTAAAGAATCTGCGTGAGATAAAGCGTCATCGGCGGGAGACGTAGTGGCAGACGGCATCGACCTGGTCGGCAAACTCCTGCCCGAAGCGGTGCTCGAAGAATGCGCTGCCGATGGTGAATGCCCATGCTCCGCTCTGGCTCACCTGGTCGAGGCGTTCGCGCGAGTCGATGCTGCCCGCCATGACAACGGGCACCGTGACGGCAGCGGTGACTGCCTGCATCAGGGCCACCACGTCGCCGGTGTAGCGATAGGCCAGCAGGTCGATGCCGTCCACGCCCTTGTCGACCAGGGCACGCGCCTCGGCCACGATGTCGTCGATGGTGCCCTGGAGCACCGACGGCCGGCCGGTGACGGTGCCCACAAAGGGCATGTAGCGCAGGCCATGGCTGTGGCAGTAGTCGCGGATGGTGTCGCTATATTTCGTGCCCATGACGATGTCGCACTGGCACTCGGCGGCCAGTTGGGCGGCCTCAAGGCCTTCGGGCTCGGTGTAGGCCACAACCTCCATCAGTGTGGTCTTGCCGCAGTCGTGCATGCGCTTGTAGAGTTGCCGCATCTGCTCGTGTGGCAGTGGGTGCTCCTTGAAGCCCCAGTAATGTGCTGCCGAGTCCTTGCATTGCTCAAACACCTGAGCGGCGTTCTCGACAGTGTAGTCATGCCAGGTGAGCATGACAATCAATTCGGGATGTTTGTTCATGATGGTTTATGAAATGGTGACGGCAAAGTTACTGCAAGCGTCACAAACGGGCAAGAAAAATCGTGTTTTTCTATTCAGCCGGGGGTGACTTGGGGGCTAATCGAGCAGTTGGCCGCGGGCGACGATGCAACACTGTCCCCCCACCCAGATGGTGCCGTCGGCATGGAGTGATGTCGCCACCACCGATGGACGCTGCATGGCCTCGCCCTGCATGAATCGGCACTGGGCACCCGGCGCGATGAGGCCGCGGCGGTGCAGATAGTGGGTGAGTGCGGCATTGGCGGTGCCGGTGGCGCTCTCCTCGGGCACGCCGTAGAGGGGACCGAAGTTGCGCACGTGTGCCGTCAGTCCATCGTCGGTGAGGGCAAAGGCGTGTACGCCCGTGACCGCCAGTTGGCTGCTCAATGCTGACAGGGCGTCCATGTCGGGGCGCAGGGCGTTGAGCGCGTCGACATCGGCGACCGGCATGATGATGTCGGGCAGGCCGGTCGACACAATCTCGACGGGCATTGTGGGCCACCGGTCGAGCGAGTCGCCCACCATGATGTGGTGCAGCCGCCGGGTGTCGACGGCTGTGTCGATGACTGTGGGCGTGGCCATCTGCATCATCACCTGTTGCCCGGCGATGACCTGCAGGTCGCCCGCCAGGGTGTGATTGAGGCACCGGGTGCCCTCGGGCACGATGCTCTCGCGGGTCAGCGTGCCGAATGTGGCGATGGTGGCGTGTCCGCACAGGTCGACCTCGGCACGGGGCGTGAAGTAGCGCACGGTGAACTCTGCGGGGCTGTTCTGTTGCACGAATGCGGTCTCGCTGTATCGCAGTTCGGCAGCGATGCGCACCATCAGGTCATCGCTCGGGAAGGCTCCGTCCTGCCCCAGCAGCACCACGCCCGCCGGGTTGCCCCCGAACGGCGTGTGGGTGAATGCGTCGACGATGTAGTATTTCATTTTACTTTCTAAGGTGGCTTCTTGTCAGTAGTTAAGGAAGTTAAGGAGTTAAAGAAGTTAAGACAAATGCTCTTGTTGCACCAAATTTTCCACCATTTTAGTATTTGCCAGCCAGTCTGTAACATACTGCCACGACTGTGTGACGTCTTAACTCCACTTGACTACACAACTCCTTAACTATCGTGAGTTCGACGAAAGTAAAGTGCTGTGAACCAGTTCCTCCCCTAAGTTAGGGGAGGTGGCGCGTAGCGCCGGAGGAGTGTGTGGTTGCAATCAGGCTGCTTGACACACGCCCCCGCCCTTCGGGCACCCCCTCTAACTTAGAGGGGGATTTGCTAACGCATTGATTTCCAGATTTAAATTTCATCGAACTCACGTTAACTACTTCAGATACTTGAATATTTCATGATGATTACCAGTTGGCGATGAGATTGGCCAGAGTCTGGCCGACGGCCTTGAGCGTGGCTGGGTCAATCTGGTCGAGTGTGTCGTGTGTGGTGTGCCAGCCGTCGAAGAAGCCCGTCTCGCTGTCGGGCCTCATGTCGATGATGTCGATGGTGGGTATGCCGGCGATGCGGTTGACCATCACGTGGTCGTCGGTGATGGCACCACCCTGCTGATTGACGAAGTAACTGCCGTATCCGGCCTTCTTGGCTGCCTCCCACACCATGCCGACAACGCCCTGGGCATACTGCAGCGAGAAGTACTCATGGCTGAAGCGTGCTCCGCGGGTTCCCACCATGTCGAGCAGGATGCCGAAGTTTGCCTTATATCCCGCCACATGCGGATTGTTGGCCCAGTGTTGTGTGCCCAGTGCCCAGGAGTCCTCGTCCTCGTTCTGCCCCCAGTCCTCGACATCGACCAGCAGCAAGTCGACGCCTACCTCGGGTCGCTTGTCGGCCATGAGTCGCGCCAGTTCCAGGATTACAGCCGTGCCGCTGGCTGCATCGTTGGCTCCCATGACGGGCTGTCTGTGCAGCGAGGGGTCGGGGTCGTTGTCGGCCCAGGGCCGGCAGTCCCAGTGTGCCAGCAGCAGGATGCGGTCGGTGGCATCGGGGTTGAATGTGCCCACGATGTTCTTGCATGTGAGCGTCGTGCCGTCAAATGTGGTGACTGGTGCCTGCTGGACGATGACTGTGTCGCACCAGCGACCCAGTTGTGCGGTGAGCCACTGTGCGCACTGCTCGTGCGCCGGCGTGCCAGGCACGCGCGGTCCCATGTCGCACTGTTGCTTGACATAGGCGTAGGCGCTGTCGGCGCTGAAGGTCATGGTTTGGGTTGTAGTCTGGGCGGTATTGTTCTCGGTGTTAGTGGTGGCATTGTTGCCGCTGCCACAAGCCATGGCCATCATGGCCATCCCCACCATTGCATATAGCATCTTCATTCCTTAATTGTTTAGATGACGGCAAAGCCGCGGCCGACGATGCCGTTGACAGTTCCCTTGAGTTGGTGATTCATCCAGATGCGAGTGCACCAGGTGTTGGTGTCGAGGTTGTGCTCGACAGTCATGACGTAGACGTCGCTGCCGTAGACCAACACACTCCTTGCCTCGGCCTCTACGTTGCCATCGGGCTGCCAGTAGGTTCTGACATTGTCCTCGTTGGTCGACGAAGTGATCCAGACGGTGGCGACCTGAGTGGTGCTGTTGCTGCGGCTGCCGACGGCGATGATGTTCTGGTTGTTGTGTGCCACGTCCATGGCTCTGCCGCTGCTGTAGGTGTGGTTGTTCTGTTCCTTTTCGGTGAAATTGACATCAAGGCTGGTGGCTTTGGCTTGCCCATTGACCCACAGGCAAGGTGATTGAACCTCAACACCATTGACGATGCTGTGGGTGTAGCCCGACACATAGTATGTCACGCCCTGCGCATTGGACAGGATGTCGGTCCCTGTGGCACGTGCGTTGGTTGATGCCGAGTTGGTATAGTTGTTGTTGAAGATGAATGCAACACCATCGTCCGTATTACAAACCATGCCATAGCGCTGGTTGTTCTTGATGATGCCAACTGCGCCGGACAAATCTTTGTTCCACGATTGAGCCATTTCGCCATTGACCATCAACAGAGCCTCGGCATCATTTGCGCCCATGACGATGATGTCATTGTGATTGCGCACGATGTCGTGCGAGTAACCGTTGTGTCCCAAGTCGACGGCACTGCCATTGGCCCAATAGGCCATCTGACCATCATCGGTCTTGCCTGTGGCGTAGTAGTTCTCGCCGTGCATGGTCATGGAGGTGACCTCGGTGCAGCCAGGCAGTGTGGCGTAGACGGCACCGCCCTGCATGTTGTAGATGTAGCCGTCGCTGGCACCGATGAGCACGGTGCGGTCGGCCTCTTCCTTGACTTGGATGACGTTGTCATCATCGACATTGGGCTTGGGCTCGTCGCCACAACCAGCCAGCACTGCTGCCAGGGTGAGTATGGCAAATATCTTGAACTTCATATACTTATTTAATTGAGAATTGAGAATTGAGAATTGAGAATTAAGTTTAATTGAGAATTGAAAATGGTCTACTACCCGCTGCCAGCGCGCTCTTAATTCTTAATTATTCATTCTTAATTTTTCATTATTCATTCTTCATTAAATTGTTCCTTGCTCCACGCGTGTGCAGATGCGCTCAATCATGGCGTCGTCCTTGTTCTTGTTGGGGTGATAGCCCTGCTTGAGGCTCACGCCGAAGAACTTGCCGAAGGTCTGCCAGAATCCTGCACGGAACGAACCGAGGAATGCCTTGATGATGTGGTAGCTGTCCTGATTAGTCTCGCGATAGATGAGTTTGATGAGCATTTTTCCCTGGTTCTTGGTCATCTTCTTCATCACGGGCTTGTATTGCTTGAAGATTTGTTTCTCAAACTGCACCATGTAGGCCCGCTTCTCCTTCTCGTTGCGGTAGGTGCCCATGTACTCGTAGGTCTCGAGCAGTGTGGCGCTGATGAGTTTGGCGTAGGGCAAAGTCTTCTTGATGTCGCGTACTGTCTTCCAGTAGAACTCCTCGTCCTTCTTGTTGCGGAATCGCTCGCGGGGATAGACGCGGATGGGGTTGAACACCATCATCATCAAGGTGTCTTGTGTCTCGGCCTCGACAAAGTGGTAGTAGCCCGCAAAAACCTTCTGCAACGCCGAGGGGACCTCAAGTTGGTCAATGGCGACCTGGGCCTGCACCTGCTGGGGCAAGCACCATGCCACTAAGGCCATCAATGTGAGGACAATCCGTTTCATCGCTGCAAAAGTAGTTATTTTAATTGAAAACCAAGAATCAAGGAATGATATTTTTCTGTTATTGTGCAATTTTTGTGCCAATTAGGGCACGAGCGACGAGAGCAGGCCGCTATAGACCACATTGACACCCAGTTGCAGACCGCTGACGCTGGGCACCACGCTCTTGTGGCTGATGTGTGTCACCCAGGGGGTGATGCGCAGCGACGAACGCAGGCGCTGCTGTGTGCCCAGCACGTCGGTGTAGGCATCGTGCAAGCGGATGTCGAGGTCGACCGAGGCTATCCAACTGATGCGCCCCTGCGAGGTGTTGTGTGTGTCGGTGACCTTGAAGTACTCCTCGCCCTGCTCATCGGTGTCCCACTCGATGTCGTTCAACCGCCAACTGTAACGGCTGTAGTAGAGACCGGCAGCGGGGGTGATGCTCAGACGGCCCATGCGTGCCACGGTGTAACCCACCTGTGCCGAGAGGCCCACATGCGATGCGTTGGCGACAGCATTGAGTTGCGCGTCGCGGCCCTTGGCATCATAAACACTGTACATGTTGCGATTCTTGAACGACGGCTGCCCGTAGGTCACGTCGGCCTTGAGGCGCAGGCGTTGCCAGTCGGCGGTGATGCCGGCCGTGAACCCCACGCATCCCTTGAAGTTGTCGCTCAGCGTGCTGGTGGTGGTGTGGGCGGTGAGTCCCGCCTGGATTCCGTAACTCCAGGGACTCTGCTGGGCCATGGCTGTCACCGCCATCATCAGGCACGACATCATGGTCAGGATCTTGTGCATTGTCATTATTCTTGCTGTTTTATTTCTTGAGGCACTAGACCATCTAGAATCTCTAGAGCATCTAGTGCCTCAATTGTTGTGGTAGTGGGGGAGTGTGAATCTCCCTTGTCGGGGCTACTTGTTCTTGAAGTAACGGTTGTACAGACCCTGGAAGCCCTGTCCGTGGCGAGCCTCGTCGCGAGCCATCTCATGCACGGTGTCGTGGATGGCATCCAGGTTCTGAGCCTTAGCCAGTTTGGCGATGCGGAACTTGTCCTCGCAAGCGCCAGCCTCGGCGTTCATGCGTTTCTCCAGGTTGGTCTTGGTGTCCCACACGACCTCGCCCAGCAGTTCGGCGAACTTGGCTGCGTGCTCGGCCTCTTCCCAAGCATAGCGCTTGAATGCCTCGGCCACCTCGGGATAGCCCTCACGGTCGGCCTGGCGCGACATGGCCAGATACATGCCCACCTCGCTGCACTCGCCGTTGAAGTGATCCTTCAGGCCTTGCAGAATTTCGGGGTCAACGCCCTTGGCAACACCCAGGGTGTGCTCGGCGACAAACTTCAGGCCCTCGTCCTCGTTCAGTTCTTTGAACTTGCTAGCGGGAACCTTGCACTGCGGACATTTCTCGGGGGGGGTATCACCTTCGTGGACATAGCCACAAACGGTGCAAATCCATTTCTTTGCCATAATTTTTTTGAATAAAATTGTTAGTTATTAGTTGTTTTTCTTATTGTTTTTGCAAAATTACATCATTCTCTTCAATCTACCAAACGCAGAAACAATTTTTAAGAAAGTAGTGTAGGCATGCCGGGAAAAAGTTGTACTTTTGCAGCCGCATCATGAACCACATCATTGCATTTCTGAAAAATTGGACTCTGCCCAGTGCCATCGTCACGGGCACAGTGCTTTATCTGGTGTTTGCCTACGTGCCGGCACTGGATGGGGCAGCACGTTTTTTTGACCCGATCTTTGACGCAATATTCCCGTTGTTCATGGCGATGATTTTGTTCGTCACGTTTTGCCGCATCGACTTCCACCGCATGCGTCCCACGGCATGGCACGGGTGGATCACTTTGTTGCAACTGGCACTGGTGGCACTGGTGGCGGGTATCATCTTGTCGTTCGACATGACAGGCAACGACCGTGTGCTCATGGAGAGCATCCTCACCTGCATCATCGCGCCGGGGGCGGCGGCAGCGGCGGTGGTCACCGCCAAGTTGGGTGGCGACCTCGAGACAATGACCACCTACACGTTTGTGTCCAACTTTGTGACCGCGCTGATGGTGCCGCTAGTGTTCCCCATGATTGACCAGGGGGTTGACATCAGTTTCTGGTCGGCGTTCTTTGCCATTCTCTACAAGGTGTGTCTGGTGCTGCTGGTGCCCATGGCTGCGGCCTATGTGGTCAAGCACTATGTGCACCGGCTACATGCTTGGATATTGAGTGTACCCGACCTCTCATTCTACATGTGGGGCATCTCGCTGACCATCGTCACCGGCTCGACCATCAAGTATATCCTGCACGCCGGCACCACCCTGGGCTTTGTGCTGGTCATCGCGGCCATCTCGCTGGTGTTGTGCTTGGTGCAGTTTGCCCTTGGCCGCTATGTGGGGCACTTCTTCGGCACCACCATCGAGTCGGGCCAGGGGTTGGGACAGAAGAACACCGCCTTTGCCGTGTGGATAGCCTACACCTACCTCAACCCGCTGTGCTCGGTGGGCCCCGGCTGCTACATCCTGTGGCAGAACGCCATCAACAGCATTGAGATCTGGCACCACCAGCACCACTCCAGAATTGAAGACATAAGAACATAAGGACTCTATGTAAAGCATGTGCGCTATCAGTATGCAAACGGCTGATAGCGCACATATTCGTTTTGGAGTATTACACCCTTACTGCTCCTCGCCGGCGAGGAAGGTGCGGGCGATGATGGGCGTGGTGTAGGCGTAGGGGATGAAGTCGACGCTCGCGATGGGCCGGGTGATGAAGAAGTTGGCGACCTTGCCGGGCGCAATGCTGCCGTAACTGTCGCTCACGCCCATGGCGTAGGCGCTGTTGATGGTGGCTGCATTGATGGCCTCGGCGGGCTGCAAGCGCATCTTGATGCACGCCAGCGAGACGGCAAACTTCATGTCGCCCGAGGGCGTGGAGCCAGGATTGTAGTCGCTGGCGATGGCAACGCCCAGTCCGGCCTCAATCATCTTGCGGGCAGGGGCAAACGGCATGTTCAGGAAGAACGATGTGCCGGGCAGAGCCGTGGGCATCGTGTCGCTGCCGCGCAGCAACTCGATGTCGCGGTCGGTCATGCTCTCCAGGTGGTCGACCGAGAGGGCGCAATGCTTGACTGCCACCTCCACGCCGCCACTGTCGGCGAGTTCCTGTCCGTGAATCTTGCCACGCATGCCGTACTCTAGCGCTTTCTCGAGGATGCGGCCTGTCTCATCGGGCGTGAAGAAGCCCTCGTCGCAGAACACGTCCACATAGTCGGCCAGGTGATCTTGCGCCACGGCGGGCAACATCTCGTTGATGAGCATGTCCACGTACTCGGCTTGACGGCCGGCGTAGGCGCGCCCCACGGCATGGGCACCCAGGAAGGTGCTCACCACGCGCAGGCGGGTGCTCTGCTGGATGCGTCGGATGACGCGCAACATCTTCAGTTCATCCTCGGTGTTCAGTCCATAGCCGCTCTTGATCTCGATGGCACCGGTGCCCTTGGCGATGACCTCGCGCACACGCTGCATGGCTTGCTCATAGAGCTCGTCCTCGCTCATGGCGTGCAAGCGGTCGGCACTGTTGAGGATGCCGCCGCCACGACGGGCTATCTCGGCATAACTCAAGCCATTGATTTTGTCAACAAACTCCTGCTCGCGGCTGCCGGCATAGACGATGTGGGTGTGTGAGTCGCACCAACTGGGCAGCACCGTGCCGCGCTCGGCATCGATGACGGTCACTTCGCCGTCGGGCATGACCAGGTCGGCCTCGCTACCAAAGTCGGCGATGACACCGTCCTCGACCAGCAGATAGGCATCGTTGATGCAGTTTAATTCACGCATCTGCTGACCCTGGCGGCGCAACAACCCCTGGCGGTCAATTCCCGCCAGTGTGGCGATGTTCTTGACTAATAGTTTCATCTTAATTAAGAATTAAGAATTTAGAATTGCTACTCATTGTTCGATTATTCGAGCAGTCGAACACTCGAATACTCGAAACTTGTAGACTTAATCGTTGTTGCGGATGAACTGGATGGCGGCCTCGATGTGCGGATACATCACGTCGTCGTCGCTGATGAAGGGCACCACCTTGCGGAAGTCGGCGTGCATCTGCTCGATAGCGGGCGACGACTTGAGCGGGCGGCGGAACTCCAATGCCTGGGCGGCGTTGAACAACTCGATGGCCAACACACGCTCGGTGTTGAAGACCACCTTGTAGAGCTTGATAGCAGCATTGGCACCCATACTCACCAGGTCTTCCTGATCCTGGCATGAGGGAATGCTGTCGGTGCTCGACGGCATGGCCAGACTCTTGTTGAGGCTCACCACGCTGGCGGCGGTGTACTGCGTGATCATGAAGCCGCTGTTAAGACCCGGGTTGGCCACCAGGAAGTCGGGCAGACCGCGTGTGCCGCTCACCAAGCGGTAGATGCGACGCTCGCTGATGTTGGCCAGCTCGCTCAGTGCCATGGCCAGGAAGTCCATGGGCAGTGCGATGGGCTCGCCGTGGAAGTTGCCGGCACTGATGATGAGGTCCTCGTCGGGGCAGACGGTGGGATTGTCGGTAGCACTGTTGATCTCGGTCTCAATCACGCTCTTGACATAGCGGATGGTATCCTTGACGGTGCCATGCACCTGTGGCATGCAACGGAACGAGTAGGGATCCTGCACGTGCGTCTTGGGCTGGGCGATGAGTTCGCTGCCCTGGAGCAACTCCTTGATGCGTGCTGCGGTCTCGAGTTGGCCCTTGTGGGGGCGCACCAGGTGAACAGCCTCGGTGAACGGCTCGATGCGTCCGTCGTAGGCCTCGAGCGACATGGTGCCGATGCGGTCGGCCCAGTCACTGAGTTTCATGGCGTGCAGCACAGCCCACACAGCGAACGAACCCATGTTCTGGGTGCCGTTGAGCAGTGCCAGACCCTCTTTGCTGGCCAGGTGGATAGGCTCCCACCCTTTGGCCTTGAGCATCTCGGCACCGGTGATGACACGGCCGTCCATCTCGACCTCGCCCAGACCCACCAGCGGCAGGCACAGGTGTGCCAGTGGCACCAGGTCGCCCGATGCTCCGAGCGAGCCCTGACGGTAGACGACGGGGCAGATGCCTTCGTTGAAGAAGTCAATCAGGCGCTCGACGGTGTCGAGTTTGCAGCCCGAGTAGCCGTAACTGAGCGACTGCACCTTGAGCAGAATCATGATGCGCACGATCTCGTTGGGCACGCGCTCGCCCACGCCGCACGCATGCGACTTCATCAGGTTGATTTGCAGTTGCGACAACTGGTCTTGGCTCACACTGACCTTGCACAGCGAGCCGAAGCCTGTGGTCACGCCATAGACGGGCACGGGGCTGTTGGCAATCTTCTCGTCCAGATACTGGCGGCAACGGATGATGCGCGCACGGGCATCATCGCTCAGGCGCAACTGATAGTTCTTCTCGATAATATCGCCGACGCGCTCGATGGTGAGATGCTCGGCACTGATTTCATGAATCATAGGTTATGTTAATTAGTCGTGTTTTATTATTGCGCTGCAAAGATACAAAATATTAATTAAGAATTAAAAATTAAGAATTAAAAATTAAGAATTAAGAATTAAGAATTTGCGATTCAGCGTTACCTTTGGCCCCGAAGTAACATGCCGAGCCCCTACTGAGACACGTCGCCGCTCTTTTCCCAGCAAGCCATTTGGAATGGGGAGGGAAAACAAATCGAGTCATATTGAGCGAGATTTAGGCAAAATCCACCTTAAAATCACGATATTTTGCCCAACAATTTGATTTATCTAATTCTTTTGATGTAATTTTGTGAAGTAGATTCAATAACTTAGGAGATATGCTAGAACGATATCTGGTGGCGGGCCGCATCGAGGCCGGATGCGACGAGGCCGGGCGGGGATGCCTGGCTGGCCCGGTGACGGCTGCGGCGGTGATTCTGCCCGCCGACTTTGCCAACGAACTCATCAATGACAGCAAGCAGTTGAGCGAGCGGCAGCGCGAGCAGTTGCGCCCGGTCATCGAGCGCGAGGCTGTGGCGTGGGCTGTGGCACATGTGTCACCTGCCGAGATTGACCGCATCAACATCCTCAACGCTAGCATCATGGCAATGCACAGGGCTATAGACCAACTGGCGGTTCGTCCCGAGGCGTTGCTTATCGACGGCAACCGATTCAGGCCCTATCCGGGCATACCGCACACCACCATCATCAAGGGTGACGGCAAGATGCTGAGCATAGCCGCGGCGAGCATCTTGGCCAAGACGCATCGTGATGAACTCATGCGACAATTGGCGCAGGAATTTCCGGGCTATGGTTGGGAAGGCAACAAGGGCTACCCCACACGTGAGCACCGTGATGCCATCCGCCGTCTGGGCATCACGCCACACCATCGGCACAGTTTTGCGCTGCTGCCACAACCCTCGTTATTCGACGAGATACTCTAGACAAAAGAACAAAAGAGCAAAAGAACAAAGAAAACCTCCTGTCTGATGGGGATTTGCTTTGTTCTTTTGACTTTGTTGTGCAGGTTACTGCAGTGGAGTGAGGGGAGCGATGGAGATAGCACCATCGTAGAGGCTGCCAGGGCGGTAAACACACTCGGCAAAGCCATCGGTGGTCCATAGCCAAGACTCGCACGAGAAGTTCTCTTTGATGGTCTGCTGCCACTTCTTGGCGGTGGCCACATTCTGGCAGCAAAAGGCGCAGATGCGGTACTTGACCTTGCCGTCCTTGTCGACGGCACGATAGACGGGACTCAGTAAAGCATCGGGCAAGTTCTCGGCTGCTGCCTTGGCGCGCTCCAAGTCATCGTAACTCTGAATGACAATGTAGTAGAGTTTGCCCTTGTAGGGTTTGACATTGGGCTTGGTGGCACTGAGAGTGGCATAGCGTGCCACGACATAGCCCACCTGGCCTTCATGTTCAATCTTGTACCAGTTGCCTTGTTTCCCCAGATATTTGCCACCAGTGCCGCCAGTGAACAGGACATCGACGATGAATGCGTCGGCCTTAGGTTCCTCGCGGACGTTGAGGTAGCCATCGGACGATGTAGCATAGACGCGCTGGGTCTGTGCCACGGCTGTGCCAGCCAGCATGCCAGCCAGCACCATGCAGAGTGTGAAGAGTAGGTGTTTCATTGATCAGTAATTTAGTTAAAGCCCCACCTCGATCCCCTCTCCAGACTGAGAGGGGAATTGGTGCGGTGCCGTGTCCGGCAAATTATGAACTCTTAATTATAAATTCTTAATTATCTTAGTACTTGACTCCCAGGTTGTAGAGGATGAACGAGTGGATGTCGGTGTACTCGTCGATGACCTTGCTGATGGGCTTGCCACCACCATGGCCGGCGTTGATGTCGACACGGATGAGTTTGACCGCATCGCCCGTATTGCTTGCCTGCAACGTTGCGGCATACTTGAACGAGTGAGCGGGCACCACGCGATCGTCATGGTCGCCACTGGTGACCAGGATGGGCGGGTACTTGGTGCCATCGTTCTTGATCGTGTGCAGTGGAGAGTAGTTCTTGAGGTACTGGAACATCTCGGGAGAGTCGTCGCTGCGACCATAGTCGGGTGCCCAGTTCCAGCCGATGGTGAAGCGGTGATAGCGCAACATGTCCATCACACCAACCTGAGGCACTGCTGCTCCGAAGAGGTCGGGGCGCTGGTTGACCACGGCACCCACGAGCAGTCCACCGTTGCTGGCACCGTTGCATGCAATCTTTTTGGGCATAGTGTAGCCTTCGCGGATGAGCCACTCGGCTGCGGCGATGAAGTCGTCAAACACGTTCTGTTTCTTCATCTTGGTGCCGGCCTCGTGCCACTCCTCGCCATACTCGCCACCTCCACGTAGGTTGGTGAATGCACCGATGCCACCAGCTTCAATCAGGGCAAACGGTGTGCGATAGTAGTTGAAGCCCGGATTCATGCTGGCATTGAAACCGCCGTAGCCATAGAGGAACACCGGTCGCTTGCCGTCACGCTTCATGCCTTTCTTGTAGATGAGGAACATCGGAATCTTGGTGCCGTCCTTGCTGGGATAGAACACCTGCTCGGTGACATAATTCTCGGGCGTGAGCGCCACCTTGGGGCGGAAGATGAGCCGTGATTCGCCTGTCGCCATGTCGTAGGAGTAGACCGAGGTGGGGAAGGTGTAACTGGCAAAACTGTAGAACACTTCCTGCTGGTCACGCTTGCTGCTGAAGCCCACCGATCCGAATGTGGGCAACTTGATCTCGCGCACCTCACGCCCCTGGCGGTCGTAGACGTAGGGGTGGCTCGACGCGTCGCGGTCGTAGGTGAGGATGAACTGATGGTCGGCCATCTGTGCGCCACTCAGCACCCACTCCTTCTCGGGGATGAAGTCGGTGTAGTTCTGTTCGCCCAGATGATTGACATCGTAGGCACGAATCTTATACTTGGGTGCGCCATCGTTGGTGTAGACATAGATTTTGTCGTCCTGAATGCCAATGGGGCTGTAGGTGTAGCGCATGTTGCTCGCCAGACGCACATAGTGTGGGTTGCGATCTTTCAAATCCTTGACCCACAATTCGTTGCCGTCACCCTCGCTGACCCATCCGAAGATGTATCGCTCGTCGTCCATGACGGTGACCTGATGGAAGAGCAGCGGCTCGCGCTGGTTCTGCAGTTCGATGTAATCCTCGCTCTGGGGCGTGCCCAGTTTGTGATACTTGACCTTGTGAAATTCGTTCTTGGATGACTTGGCATCCTCGGGTGCGTCATAGCAACTGTAGAAGAATCCGTCGCCCAGCCACTGTGCATCGGTGAACTTGGCCCACACGATGTGGTCCTCGAGCTGTTGCCCCGTCTGCATGTCTTTGACATAGATTTCGTTCCAGTCGCTGCCGTTGCGCGAGATGACGTATGCCATGTAGCGTCCGTCTTGTGAGAAATTGATGCCGGCCAGTGCCACGGTGCCGTCGGTCGACAGTGTGTTGGGGTCGAGCACCACGCGTGGCTCGGCGTTGAGATTATCGCGCACATAGAGTACACTCTGGTTCTGCAGTCCGTTGTTCTTGAAGAAGTAGAACTTGTCCTTGACCTTGAACGGTGCGCCCACCTTCTCATAGTTGGCGAGTTGGGTGATGCGTTTCTTCACCTTGTTGCGAAAGGGGATTTTGCTCAGGTAGTCCTGTGTGAGTCGGTTCTCGGCCTTGACCCACTCGGCAGTCTCCTGGCTGTTGTCATCCTCGAGCCAGCGGTAGGGGTCGGGCACCTGTGTGCCAAAGTAGACATCCACCGTGTCGACGCGCCGTGCGTCGGGATAGGTGATGGTGCGGGCTTGTGCACCCACAGCGGTTGCAGCAATCAATGCAGCGCTCATGACGATTGTTTTCATAGTGTTGTAGTTTATTTTTGCGGGCAAAGTTAGCACATTCGCCACACTTTTGCAAATTTTTATAGTCTGACGGTGAAAGGTTGGCAACATTTCGCTACCTTTGTGGCCTAATCTCATCTACTCAACGCAAGACAGCACAGAATGATGACATATATTGATGACCAGATCCAGCAATTTGACCTTGTGGCCGCACTGCAAGCCGTGAGTGCCGAACGCCGTGCCTATGCACTGCGCTATAAGCACGAGTTGGGACAACGACAGTGTGTGGCGGCCTATCTGTTGCTGCAGCGTGCCCTGCAACAGCAGTATGGCATCGAGGGTGATCTGCAGTTTGCCATCGGCGAGCATGGCAAGCCCTCGCTCGTGGGGCATCCTGGCATCCACTTCAACATCAGCCATTGCCGTGAGGCAGTGGCGTGTGCTGTGAGCGACAGTCCTGTGGGCATCGACATCGAGAGTACACGACGTTATAGCCCCACGCTGCTTGACTACACCATGAACGCAGACGAGCGGCACCAGGTCACCAGTGCCGCCCGTCCCGATGAGGCGTTTATCCGCTTGTGGACGATGAAGGAGGCTGTGCTCAAACTGACAGGCGAGGGTATCTCGCGCGACCTGCACACCGTGCTTACCGACAGGCAGTATCGCTTTGCCACAGTGATTCACCCCACCTACATCTGCACCACTGCACAATTCTAATTAATTGAGAATTATTGGCCTATTAACTCGTTAGTGCTTGAGCCAGCGGAAGATGTCCAGGTAGTTGGTCTTCTTGCCGTAGAGCAAGATGCCCGTGCGATAGATGCGAGCGGCAACCCACACCATTGCTGCTGCCGTGGCAAAGAGCAAGAAGATGCTGAGTGCCAGTTGCCAGAAAGGCACATCGTAGGGCAGACGCACCATCATCACAATGGGTGAGGTGAATGGTATCATCGAGCACCAGAATGCCATGGGACCATTGGGATTCTCAATACAAGCCATGCCGGCATAGAGGGCGATGATCATGACGATGATGATGGGTGTGGTGAACTGTGAGGCATCGGCGGCCTGGTCGACGGCCGAGCCAAAGGCAGCAAACAGGGCAGCATAGAGCAGATAGCCACCGATGAAGTAGAAGACAAAGCTGGTGAAGATTTGCAAGTAGTTGACACTGAGGATGGCTTGGATGATGCCACTCATGTCGGCATTGCCACCCTCGGCAAGTGCGGCCTGCAACGCGGCAGGGTCATTGGCCATCGTGAAGGTGTCGCCCATAGCCAGGCCCAACATGCTGCCGGCCACCATGCTCAGGGCCAGCATGACCACGGTCCAGATAGCCAACTGGGTCAGGCCAACCAGTGCCACGCCGATGATCTTGCCCATCATCAACTCGAACGGCTTGCACGAACTGACGATAACCTCGACGATACGGTTGGTTTTCTCCTCGATGACGCCATTCATGATCATGGCACCATACATCAGCACGAACATGTAGATCAAGAACGCCAGGACAAAGCCGATGCCCATGGCAATCTCGGTGCTGGACTCTGTCTCGCTGCCATCCTCACCCCACTTGACGCTCTTGACATCGACATCAACGCTCGACTCGTCAATCATCCTTTGCAAGTTGGGCACGCCATAACTGGCGACATGAGCGCGGGTGATGGTGTCGCTCAGTTGGCGGCCGAGCGACATCTTGAGCGAGGAGTTGATGGTCTTGTCACTGTAGATGGTAACCTGGTGCAGCGAGTCGATGTCGGCAGGGATGATGACCATGGCACTCAGGCTCTCGCCGGCGTTGCTGTAGAACTCACGCGGATTGGCGATAGTGTCACCCCGCAAGGGGACAAAATGGAACAGGTCGGTGTCGTGTATGGCTCCGCCATAGCGACCCGTCTCGTCGATGACGGCCACATTCTCGGTGTCACTGCCCTCATGGTTGAGATAGCCGATGCCGATGGGCAGCAGCACGCAGGCAATCATCAGGATGGGGATGAGTATGGTCATGATGATGAATGACTTGCGCCCCACCATCGACATGTATTCGCGGGCGATGATCAGTTTCAGTTTACTCATGGTCTTGCGCTTTAACGGTGTTGATAAAAATGTCGTGCATCGAGGGCAGAATCTCGTGGAAGCCAGTCAGGCTGTAGTGGTCGTTGAGCCAAGCGATGGCATCGTGCATGGCGATGCCCTGATTGAGTCTCACCTGTGTCTCGCGGCTACCCATGGCGGGCGGCAGAATGGTGAACATCGCATCGTTGGGCTGCAGCGTCTCACCCTTGGCCAGATCCACAGCCAGGATGCCCTGCTTGTGCTGCTGGCGGATGTCATCGACATGCCCCTCGAGCACCACGCGCGAGTGGTTGATGAGCGTGATTTGCTCGCAGATGGCTTCGACGCTCTCCATGTTGTGGGTCGAGAACAGCACCGTGCTTCCCTCTTGCTTGAGACGCAGAATCTCGACTTTGAGTTGGTCGGCATTGACAGGATCAAAGCCCGAGAAAGGCTCATCGAAGATGAGCAGCTGCGGGCGGTGGATGACGGTGGCGATGAACTGCACCTTCTGCTGCATACCCTTGCTCAGGGCCTCCAGTTTCTTGTCGCGCCATTCACTCAGGTCGAAGCGCTCCAGCCACTGCAGCATCTCGTTCTGGGCTGTGGTTTTGTCCATACCCTTGAGACGTGCCAGATAGACGATCTGGTCGCCCACCTTCATCTTCTTGTACAATCCGCGTTCCTCGGGCAGATAGCCGATGTGCGCCACATCATCGTCGGTGATGGGCCGGCCATCGAGCATCACAGTACCACTGTCCTGGTGCGTGATGCGGTTGATGATGCGTATCAGCGAGGTCTTGCCGGCTCCGTTGGGACCCAGCAGACCATAGATGCACCCGCGTGGCACATTCATGCTCACGTGGTCCAGTGCCAGATGTCCGTCATACTGCTTGACAACATCGCGTATTTCAATGAAATTATCCACTTTTAAAAAATAATTGAAAAAGGTGAATTGATAATTACAAATCCTAGCCTGGCCAGAATTTTTTATCCATTTGACGCAGAAAGAGCAAGATTTATTACACAATAACTGAAAAAAACTATCGCTTGCGCAGTTGCCAGAAGGCGACGGCTGCGGCTGCGGCGACGTTGAGCGAGTCGACGCTGTGATGCATGGGGATGCGGGCGACGTAGTCGGCCTGGAGGATGGTGTCAGGGGCCAGGCCGTCGCCCTCGGTGCCCATGATGATGGCCAGACGAGGCTCGGCGCACAGGGTGGGGTCGTCGATGGAGACTGAACGGTCGGTCAACGCCATGGCGACTGTTTTAAAATCGAGATTGTTGAGGCTGCTGATGGGTTGGTTGAGCCAAGTCCAGGGTACAAGGAACACGCTGCCCATCGAGACTCGGACGGCTCGGCGGTTGAGCGGGTCGCACGAGGTGGGCGTGAGCAGGACTGCGTCAATGCCCAGCGCTGCGGCTGAGCGGAAGATGGCCCCGATGTTGGTGGTATCGACCACACTGTCGATGACCACGATGCGGCGGGAGTCCTGGCACACCTCATCGACTGGGCGTGGCAAGGGGCGGCGCATGGCGCAGAGCACACCGCGTGTCAAGGTGTAGCCCGTGAGTTGTGCCAGCAAGTCGCGCTCGCCGGTGTAGATGGGGATGTCGCCACAGCGGGCGATGAGAGGTGCGGCATCGCCAGTGATGTGTCGCCGCTCGCACAGCAGCGACAATGGCTCATAGCCGGCATCAAGAGCGACGGCGATGACCTTGGGACTCTCGGCGATGAAGATGCCCCGCTCGGGATCGAGCCGGTTGCGTAGTTGCGCCTCGGTGAGTGCGCCATAAGCCTCGACCCCAGGCTGCGTGAGTGATGTGACTTCAATCAGATTCATAGTAGTTTCTCGAAGGCGAGGCGCTCGACGTGGCGGCCGCCGTGGAAGTAGTAGCACTTGCCAGTGAGTTTGTAGCCGCGACTGGCAATGAGTGCCAGCATCTCGCGATTGTCGTGGTTGGTGTCGACGCGCACACTGGGCCAGCCCCGGTCACGGCTCATCTGCTCGGCTTGCTCAAAGAAGATGTGGCCCAGGTGCTGTCCACGATAGTTCAGGTCGATGGCTGCACGGTGTACCACGGTGTATGGACCGGCGGTGAGCCATTGTCCATCGAGTTGATCGTAGGACGGCTCACCGCCCAGAGCGATGGCGCAATAGGCAACGACATGGTTGTCGCGCTCGATGACCCAGCCCTCACCTCGCTTGATGTCACCGTGCACGGCCTCAGCCGTGGGATACTTGTCGTCCCACTGGTCGCGCCCGTTGGCCATCATCCACGATGCAGCCTGTCGCAGGATGCGCCACACCTGGTCGAAATCCTTTTCGGTGGCTTGTCGCATTAAGCTAGACGTGAAAGCAGTTCGACAGTGACGCGCCAGATGTCCTCGATGGTCTTGACCTCGACGCGCTCGCGTGTGCTGTGCGGCTCGACGATGCGTGGCCCGATAGATGCCATCTCGATGCCGGGGAACTTCTGCACAAAGAAGCCTGCCTCGAGCACAAAGTGCATAGCCACCTTGCGTGGCCGCCATCCCAGCACATCGTTGAATGTGTCACTGGTCAGGTTGATAAAGTCGCTGTCGGGATTCTCCTGCCATGCCGGTGCCGACATGACCAGTTCGGTGGTAGCCCCGACCTGTGCAAATGCTTCCTTGATGTCCAGTGCGGTCTGTTCCATCTCGGCCACATCGAAACTGCGCGTATGGGTGCTCACTGTGATGTCGCCATCATTGGTGCGTATCATGCCCACATTGTTGCTGGTGTGTACGGTGCCAGGCATGGTGTCGCTCATGGCGATGACACCCTGTGGTGTCTGCTCGAGTGCCTCCATCAGTGCAACCACTTGGTTGGGGTCAATCACTTGAGGGCATGGCTCGCACGGGGCGATGGTGCATCGCACGTCGGGGTCGGTGTCGGCATACTCCTGTGCAAGCCACTCGTTGAAGTGTGCCTCGCGGTCTTCGACTTGCTCGACGGCATCATCGGGTGGCACGCAGATGATGGCACTGCCACTGCTGGCAATCGAGGCACTGGCATCGCCCACTGTGATGCTAGCCACATTGACGATGGTCTCCTGGGCGATAGCATTGAGCAGTGCCCACAGCAGTGTTGTGGCACTGGCGCGGCCCTTGTTGATATCGACCCCTGAGTGTCCCCCACGTCCGCCAGCGATGGCTACACGATACCAACTGTGCCCACGGGGCGCTTTGACTCGGGTGGTGGGTAGGTGGTGAATCTGCAAGTAGGCACCAGCGGCACCTGTGGTGATGGTGTCATAGTCCTCACTGTCAAGGTTGATGACCTTGCGGCCCCGGATGAAGTCGGGCGAGAGGTTGCTGGCACCCGTCATGCCGTCCTCCTCGTTGGTGGTGGTGATGACCTCGAGCGGTCCGTGCACAATGTTGTCATCTTGCAGGATGGCAAGTGCCATCGACAGCCCGATGCCGTTGTCGGCACCCAGCGAGGTGCCGCGTGCGTGCATCCATCCGTCCTGAGTGTAAGCCTCGATGGGGTCGTTCAGCGGGTCAAACTGTTTGCCTGGCTCGGCCACACACACCATGTCCATGTGGTTGAGGATGACGATGGGTGTGGCAGCTTCATGCCCAGGTGTGGCGGGCTTGCGTATGACGACACAATTGTGCTCGTCACGACTGTAGTCCAGGTTGTGCTGACGGGCAAAGTTGCACAAGAAGTCGGCCACGCGCTCCTCGTGATGTGACGGGCGCGGAGTGTTGTTGAGTTGTTTGAAGAGGTCAAACACCTTGTCGGTAGTGGGTATATAGGTCATAATTAATGATTTTTAGTACAAAAAACTTGATGAAATTCAATCGTTTCTGTAAAAAAGATAATGATTTGACGATTTTTGTCGAAATTTATTTGTATTATTTAATTTTCTGTCCTACCTTTGTGCAAATTTTTGAAATAATTGGTTGAAGATGTTGAGTTTTCTATTGATATACATCATTCTCATTAATTTGTTGACATTTTTTGTCTATGTTGATGACAAGCGTCGTGCTCGCAAGCACTCGTGGCGCACGAGCGAGTTCACGCTTGTGATGCTGGCCGTCGTGGGTGGCTCGGTTGGCGCTTTGCTGGCGATGTTGTTTGCCAAGCACAAGACTCGGCACAAACAATTCACCATCGGCATCCCGGCCATTCTGATTATCCAGATCGTGTTGGCAGTACTCATCATGGATTAGCACATTGAATCTAGAGGCCAGGGTGCTTTGTGTTGCCCCCTTGTCTTTCCCAGTCATTGACCTAACGTCGCACCACGTCATGTATGGCGCGGCCCATGTTGTCGGCGATGTCGCTGGCCATGACGCCGTAGGCATCGTGCTCTTGTGCAGCCAGGTCACCTGCCAAGCCATGCAGATAGATGCCCAGTGCCACAGCCAGGTCGGGTGTGTAGCCTTGTGCGATGAGTGCCGCTATGGCACCAGTGAGCACATCGCCACTGCCGGCGGTTGCCATGCCGGCATTGCCGCTGCTGTTGATATACACCTTTCCGTCGGGTCGGACGGTCATCGTGTGATGTCCCTTGAGCACAAGGGTGATCTCGTAGAGTCGCGACACCTCGATGGCTTTGCGCAGACGCTCCTCGTCGGTGTGATGCTCGCCGAAGAGGCGGTCAAACTCGCTGGCGTGGGGTGTGAGCACCGACCCCTTGGGAATGCTGCGCAGCAACATGGGACGGCGGGCGATGCAGTTGAGTGCGTCGGCATCGAGCAAGCATGGACGACGGAAGCTCTTGAGGAAGGCATCGACGGCCTCGACCGTCTCGTCGCTGGTGCCCAAACCGGGACCCAGTGCGACGACACTATACTGGTGGTGGAGGTCAATCTCGGTGGTGACAATCTCGTGCTTGTCGGGCTCGAAGATGACTTCGGGCACCGCGGTCTGCAGCGGGACAAATCCGCATCGTGGCGCATGCACGGTGACCAGTCCGGCACCCGTGCGCATGGCGGCGCGCGAGGCCAGGATGGCTGCACCCATCATGCCATAGCTGCCGGCGATGAGCAGGATGGTCCCGTAGTCATACTTGTTGGTGAACGGGTCACGCTCAGTGACCATGGTGTGTGCATCCTCATGCTCGATGAGGTAGAAGTCGGTGGGTGTTGCGGCGATGGCCTCGGTGCTCATCTCCAAGTCCAGAATCTTGAGGTCTCCCACATAGCGTGCGTTCTCCTGGAAGAAGAACGACAGTCGCCTGAAGTTGAACGTGAGTGTGAGGTCGGCGCAGATGATGTTGCGCGGGTCGGTGCCCATGTTCCATTCGCCGAACAGCCCCGACGGCATGTCGATCGACACGACATAGGCGTCGCTGTCGTTGATATATTGTACCATCTGGGCATATCCGCTGCGCAATGGGTCGCGCAGCCCCGACCCGAAGAGTGCGTCGATGACCACCTCCTCCTCGGTGAGTTCGGGTGGGGTGAATGTGTCGGTGACCTCGATGAAGTCCATGTCCTCAATTTCGAGCAGACGGTCGCGGTTGGTCGAGCAGCACTTGGAGAGTTGCGACGAGCGGATGTTGAACAAATAGACCTCGGGATGGTAGCCCTGCGCATGCAGCAGCCTAGCCACTGCCAGCCCGTCACCGCCGTTGTCGCCTGGCCCGGCAAAGATCACGATGTGCTTGTTGGGCCGCCAGCGGGCCACAATCTCATAGGTGACGGCCTCGGCGGCTCGTTCCATCAGTTCAAGTCGTGACAAGTTGTCTTTCTCTATTGTTTTCTCTTCGATGCGGCGTATGCCGTCAGTAGTGAAAATCTTCATAGGTGCAGTTCGGTAGAGTCTATTGAATTCGAGTTGTTTAGAGGTGAAGCATGCCACCTCTTGGCGGGGTGGGGCAGGTTCAAGTCTACAAAGTTAGTACTTTTTTGTGTGAAATGCGGTAAGTTTTTGAAAAAAACTATTGAAAATTATTTTGATGCATCAAAGAATTGCCTGAAGCACGATTGGGCAGTGAAGTTGGATAAATTGCGCGGTAACTGGGCGAAAAAAGTAAAAAATATTTTATTTTTCGCTCGTTTGTGCGAGATTTGCAGTAATTTTGCGAAAAAATCTGGAGATATGGAAACAGTGACTTATCAAGGGCTTGAATTTGAGCCGTATCTGACTCGTGAACAGATTGCTGCGCAGGTGCAACGAGTGGCAGGCGAGATTGTGCGTGACTATCCTGATGGCAACCCGTTGTTCTTGTGTGTGCTCAATGGAGCGTTTGTGTTTGCTGCCGACTTGTTCCGTGCGTGTGAGTTGGCACATGCCGAGATTACGTTCATCCGCTTCAAGAGTTACGAGGGCACCAGTTCGACCGGGCGTGTGCGCGAGATCATGGGGCTGACCGAGGATATCGAGGGGCGCGATGTGATCATCATCGAGGATATTGTCGACACGGGCGTGACGGCCTACCAGTTGCGGCAGATGCTGCTCGAGCGCAATCCTCGCAGCGTCAAGATGGCAACGCTGCTCTACAAGCCAGGCTCGTTGAAACTGGGTACGCCCCCCGAGTATGTTGGTTTTGAGATTCCGTCCAAGTTCATCATCGGCTATGGTCTGGACCTTGACGGGCAGGCTCGCAACCTGAGCGACATCTATGTGGTCAAGAGTTGATAGTTGACAAGTTGTCTCAATTAAACATCGAACTGAACGAACAACATTTTCAATTTGTTATCAGTTATCGGTTGTCAGTTGTGGCAAAGAACCGAGAACTGATAACTGAAAACCGAAAACCAAGAACTCAATTCACAATTCTCAATTAATAATAACATGCTTAACATCGTGATTTTTGGTGCCCCAGGCTCTGGCAAGGGCACACAGAGTGACAACATTATCAAGGAGTATAACTTGTTCCACATCAGCACGGGTGACGTGTTGCGCGACAACATCAAGCGCGGCACCGAACTGGGCGCCACTGCCAAGGGCTATATGGACAAGGGTCAACTCATCCCCGACGACCTGATGATCAGCATCCTGGCCGATGTGCTCGATGCTAACAAGGAGGCTGCTCGCGAGGGCGTGATCTTCGACGGATTCCCCCGCACCATTCCTCAGGCTGAGGCATTGGAGGCTATGCTGCAGGAGCGTGGCACCAGCATCAGCGCAGTTGTTGGTCTGGAGGTGCCCGAGGACGAACTCATCGAGCGCATCTTGCTGCGCGGCAAGATGACAGGACGCAGCGACGATAACCCCGAGACAGTGAAGAACCGTCTGGCCGTGTACCACAACCAGACCTCGCCGCTGCAGGCATTCTACCAGGAGAAAGGCCTCTACCACGCCATCAAGGGCACGGGAAAGATCGATGAGATCTTTGCCGACATCAAGACTGCCATCGACTCGGTCAAGTAAGGCAATCGCAGCCCAGGCTGCCGTTGAAATTTTGTCCACAGATTACTGTACCGTCCTGAAAACTGTAAACTTTTTTCAGGACGGTACATTTGTGGATCCAAACGTAAAAAGAGTAACCGAAGTGAAAGGAAGAAAGATACAACTGCCCCCAGCTCCTGGTTCAGAGACCCTGGAGCAGGAGAATGCCCGCCTGCGCAAGGAGCTTGAGTTGGCCAAGCTGCGCATCGAGGGCCTTGAGATTATGATAGACATTGCCGAGAACGAGCTGAAGATCCCGATAAGAAAAAAATCCGGGGCCAAGCAGTGAGCCGCCTGCGCGAGCTTCATTCCCGTGTAACGGCAGATGAGGCATGCGGGCTGTTTGGCTTTACCCGGCAGGCTTATTACCAGGGCTTCAGGCGCGGTTACGATTGTTCGGTCGCGATTGACAGGATACTGGACGCGGTGGGCAAGATACGCAAGGTGCATCCCAAGATGGGCATCCGCAAACTCAAGGTGGTGCTCGCGCGGGACTATGCCATTGATGTGGGCCAAGGCGATGCGCACGACCGACCTGCGCGACCGTGTCGAGGCTTACCAGTCGATGGTGGGCAAAAAGTATGATGCTGGCGACTATCGTGGCACAGCCGATGCCGCCATCAGCCTGCTGGAGTTGAAAGACAGCCTGGTGCAGCAGATGAAGACTGCCGAGGTGCAGGAGATACAACTCAAGTATGACAAGGAGGTGGAGCGGCGCAAGCTGGACCGCTTCATGATGTGGGGGCTGGTCGTGGCGCTGTTTTTTGTGGCCATCATCGCCACGGGTATCATCTACCACATCCGCAAGACCAACCGTGCCAATGAGAAAATGATGCGCGCCCAGGTGCTCATCAACGACTATCGACGCCAGATTGAGCGTCTCGAGGGTTCGGGTCAGGACGTTACCCAGGAGGTGCAGACGTTGAGGCACAAAATCGACACCCTGCAGAGCGAGCAGACCGCGCGTCTGAGCGATGGCCTTGAACTGTATGAGCGCATCGTCGCCGGCGAGTCGGTGGTGTCGTGGAGCAAGGATCAGTTGCTCAAGTTCATTGACTACTACAAGGTGGTCAACCTGACGTTCATGATGCAGATGGATCATGACTACAGCCGCCTGTCGCCGGGCAACCGCCTGTTCTTGATATTGCAAGACATGGGCAAGACCGATGCCCAGATGACTCACATCCTGGGTGTGAGCGAGGGCTCGCTGCGTGTGACCCGCTCGCGCCTGCGGCAGAAACGCATCGCTCCCGCGAAACTTGAGGGTTGAAGGTTGAAGGGTTAGGGTTTAAAGGTTAGGGGTTAGGGTTGAAGGGTTAGGGGTTAGAGAGTGGCATGTAGCGAAGCCAAACTCTAACCCCTAACCCTTAAACCTTAACCCGAAAAAAGTTAGGCGAGGCGGGCGAGGGCGGCCTTGATGCGGGCTGCGGCCTCGATGATGTTCTCGTCGCTGGTGGCGTAGCTCAGGCGGATGTAGCCCGGGCAGCAGAAGGCGTCGCCACTGACGGTGGCCACATGAGCCTCGTTGAGCAGATAGAGGGCCAGGTCGTTGGCGTCGTTGATGACGACATCACCGGCCTTCTTGCCGAAGAACGCGCTGACCTCGGGGAAGAGGTAGAACGCACCGTCGGGCACATTGATGTTGACACCCGGAATCTCGCGGAACAGGCTGACGATGAGGTCGCGGCGGCGCTCAAATGCCACGCGCATGTCCTCGACGCACTGCTGCGAGCCAGTGTAGGCAGCCTCGGCAGCCTTCTGGGCGATGCTCGACGCGCCGCTGGTGTATTGACCCTGCAGCTTGTTGACGGCCTTGGCGAGCCACAGCGGGGCGGCGACGTAGCCGATGCGGTAGCCCGTCATGGCGTAGGCCTTGCTCACACCGTTGATGATGGCCACGCGGTCGCGGATGTTGTCAAACTGTGCCAGCGACTCATGACCGCCCACATAGTTGATGTGCTCATAGATCTCGTCGGCGATGATCATCACCTGCTCGTGGCGTGCCAGCACGTCGGCCAGCGCGCGCAACTCGTCGCGGCTGTAGATGCTGCCCGTGGGGTTGCTGGGCGAGCACAGGATGATGAGGCGGGTCTTGGGGGTGATGGCAGCCTCAAGTTGGGCGGGAGTGATCTTGAAGTTCTGGTCGAGGGTGGCGGGCACAAGCACGCTCTTGCCGCCGGCCAGGTTGACCATCTGCACATAGCTC
The DNA here is from genome assembly GCA_002396085.1 of Porphyromonadaceae bacterium UBA4262. Classification (GTDB taxonomy): domain Bacteria; phylum Bacteroidota; class Bacteroidia; order Bacteroidales; family Muribaculaceae; genus Sodaliphilus. The sequence goes on along the minus strand of DGWI01000048.1, from coordinate 199,529 downwards.
ACCCATGCCGGTGTGGGGATGATGACCTCGTCACCGGGGTTGACCAGTGCCATGACGGTGTTGCACAGCGAGTGCTTGGCACCATTGCCCACGACAATCTGCTCGGGGCTGTAGTCCAGGCCATTCTCATTCTTGAGTTTGGCGCTGATGGCCTTGCGCAGCGACAGATAGCCGGGCACGGGCGAGTAGAACGAGAAGTTGTCGTCCACAGCCTGCTTGGCGGCCTGCTTGATGTGGTCGGGGGTGAAGAAGTCGGGTTCGCCCACCGAGAGGTTAATCACGTCGACGCCCTGAGCCTTGAGTTCGGCGCTCTTTTGCGACATGGCCAGTGTGGCACTCGGTGCCAATGCCTGAATGCGATCAGAAAGTTGGTTGTTCATATCTTTAATTGACAATTGAGAATTGAGTTAGCGATTTTCAGTTCTCGGTTCTTTGCCACGACCGACAACCGATAACTGTCAACCGATAACGAATTGCTAAAGGTTAATTAGAAACGAATCTGCAAAGATACAATAAAAATTATGAATTAAGAATTAAAAATTCAAAATTAAAAAAATGGCGGCACAATATTGCCCTGAAACACAATTGGCGCATCCCACAGGTTAGGCTGATTAAACCGTGAAAATGATCACATTTCATCTAGACACAAGAACCTTTACTTAATTGAGAATTGAGAATTGAAAATTATGTTTGTTTCAGTTCGTTCAAGTTCGTTGTTTAATATATAGACATAAGAACACAAGAACAATATCAGAGCACTTCGTGGTTTGATTTCAAGAACAGAAGCCATCAAGAATTCTTTTATCATGAATTAGAGAATTAAAGAATTTTGTTCGTTTCTTTCGTTTATTTCGATGTTTAATTAGGTAGGCATAAGAACCTTTACTTAATTGAGAATTGAGAATTAAGTTTTCGGTTTTAAGTTTTCGGTCTTCGGTGCTCGGTCTTCGGTTTTATGCCACAACTGACAACTGATAACTGACAACCGACAACTGAAAACAATCACCCTTGCCCTTGGCTCTTGGGGCGCTGGCCGGGGATGGGGGCCTCGACGTTGAAGCGGCGGGTGTAGGTGGCGTTGGGTGTGAATATTGTCACATAGCCGTCGGCGATGGCAATCTTGGATAGAAGGGCATCTGTCTCGGGCCATGCGATGATGCCCCGCACACGACCGTTCTGGTCGCACACTTGCAGGCCGGCATTGGTGACCACCCACAGGTTGCCATTTCGGTCAAACGCCATGCCCATGTTGAACAAATTCAAGTCCATATTGCCCGTATAATTGTGCAACCAATAGAATCGTTGATGAGCGGTCCATTTGCCGTCGACCATCACCGCCTGTTCCAGAAATTGGTCATCGTCAACCCCACAGGAGACACATATCGAACTGTCAGGACTGTAGATAATCTCGTTATGAAACACAACCGTACTATCAGCGGGGGTTTTGTGCCACTGTTCGCCGGGGATGAGCAGCGTTGAAAGGAAGTCGTTGTGGGTGGTGCCGATGGGGATGGGCTGTGGCCAGTCGTGCCACATCCACTCCATCACTTGGGCGAAAATCTCGGTCGAGCGCCGCACGTTGTGACCACCGTCGCTCCAGTCGAAGCGGCAGTCGTAGCCAGCGAACTCCAGTGCCGTGGCGAGCATGCGGTTGCCCTCATACCAGTGGCCGAACAGCGGGTTCCACGCATCGTTGGAGCCGTCCTGCAAGAAGATGCGCAAGGGCTGGGGCTCGTGCTTGCGCACGATGGCTTGCAGGTCGTTGCCGCCACGCATGGCCACAAACGTGCCCACACCGCTGAACACGCGCCTGAACAGGTCGGGCCGATGCCAGGCGGCGGTGAAGGCGGCAATGCCGCCGCTGCTCAGCCCGAAGATCATGTGATCGTCGCCGCGCGGCGAGATGCGCAGTTGTCGCCCATCGGGCACCCTGGTGGCCAGGGCATGGGGCAACAACTGCTCGTCAAGAAATCGGGCAAAGGTGCCGTCGGGGGTGTCAAACTCGTTGCTGCGATTGTAGCGGATGACCTCGCCGCGGGCATCACGGATGACACCCGGCTGGAGGAAGATGCCGATGGTGACAGGCATCTTGCCGGCAGCCATGAGGCTGTCCATCACCGCCGGAGCGTCGCACAGCACGCCGTCCAGCCCCACATAGAGGCAGGCGGGCGACTGGCCGTCGTACTGGTCGGGGACATAGACTTGATAGGTGCGTGTGGTGCCGGGATAGATACTGACACCATCGTCGGGGCTAGTGTATGCCCCATCAATCATAATGTGCCCGCCCCACGCCACGATGGCGCACAGCAGGCACAATGTTGTTGTGATCGAGTGTTTCATTGTTCTACATGTCGGGGAACTTGAGGGCTGCGACCTCCATCATGCGGCTCACATCGAAGTAGAAGCCCTTGGTGCTCTTTCCCTCGACCGGCTCGACAGTGATGTATTCGATGCCATCGCCCAGTTCCTCGTGGTTGGTGGCACGGAAGCCCAGAAAGTTGACGATGTTGTACTCATGTTCGGGCGTGATGACCACCCAGGGCTCCTCCTTGGTGCCCTTGCCACTCGACATGATGGTGGCAATGAGGCGGTCGAGCCTGAACTGCCGCAGGGCGGCGCGGTTATATTTCTTCTTCTCCTTGAGCGAGAAGATGAAATACTTCATCTGATTCATGTCGAAGATGTTGTCGTCGAGCGACATGCGGGCATACTTCTCGATCGAGTCGCACTCGGCGCGCGAGTGTGGCTGCTTGTAGTAGAGCTGCTCCACCACATTGCTGTAGACACTCTCGCGGAAGGGGTTGTAATCCTCCTGGAAGGTGTAGCCGTAGTAGAGGTTGCGGTAGGCCTCGAGCGTCATGGTGGTGTCGTCGCTCTGGAACTGGCGCATCAACTTGGGGTAATAATAGATGTTATTGGGGTTCTCAATCACCTCCTTGATGTGCTTGAAATCCACCTTGCGGGTCTTGATTTTGCCTTGTGCCTGTCCGCTCAAGCCCAGCATCACTGCCATGATGGCAATCAGTATAATTCGTTTAGTCATTTGTTATTGTCTTGTTCTAGATGTTCTAGAAATTCTAGATGCTCTAGCTTAATTCTTAATTCTAAATTCTAAATTACATAATGAATCCCTCGATGGCGATGCCCACCTGTGCGACCGCGACGATGGCGGGGAGGCACTTGGCCGCAAAATATTGTGCAAAGGTGGCAATGGGTTGCTGCATCCAGCGGCCGGCAGGAGTGCGGCTATATGCCAATTGGCCCACAAAGGTACCGATCACCACCCCCAGCACCATGATGCGGGCACCCACAATCATGCCCAGTAGGCAGCCGGCGATGGCCGATGAGCCGATGTACAGGTTGCTGGCCCGCTGTCCGTCGGGCTCGCCTGGCGGCGACATGTAGGCAAGTCCAGCCACCAGTGCAGTCGCTACGCCCCAAAAGAGGAAGGTACTTGTCTTGACGGCAATAAAGTAACTGAGGTGCAGCAGCACCATACCCAAGAAGGCCGGAATGGCCGCCACCACCTTCCAGGGGTGGAACAAGAGTACCAGAGCCGCCAACAGCATGGCAACCCCCAGCACGAGCAGTATGTATTGAGTGATCAATTGTTCAGTACTTCGGTCGTTAAATTTAAAGGACTCACCATTTATAACTCACGATTCATGGCATTATTGCCTGAACCAGTGCATTATTCAGCATTCTTAACGACTGGAGCGTCGTTGGTGTCCTGTGGTTTGGGCCGGATGTCGTCGGGGTAACTGATGCGGGTGTAGTAGAACGACTTGAGTCGCTCGGCAAAGATGCGCTTGACGGTCTCGACATCACGGAAGCTGATGGGCGCCTCGCGCAGCAGCCCGTCGGCCACCTGACTGTCGATAATGCGGTTGACCATGTTGCGTATGGTGGCCTCGTCGTGATTCTTGAGGCTCTTGGCTGCTGCCTCGCAACTGTCGGCCATCATGACGATTGCCGCCTCGCGCGACTGTGGGTTGGGGCCGGGGTAGGTGTAGAGCGACGCGTCGACCTCGCCGTCGGGGTTGGCCTTGCATGCCTGTGTGTAGAAGTACTTGGTCACTCCCTCGCCGTGGTGCTGCAAGATCATGTCCTTGATGACCTGTGGCAATCGATTTTTCTCGGCCATGCGCACACCATCGGTGACATGCTGGATGACGATGCGTGCGCTCTGCTCGGGAGCCAGGGCATCGTGCGGGTTGACCCCCATCTGATTCTCGGTGAAGAATGCCGGGTTCTCAACCTTGCCGATGTCGTGATACAGCGCTCCGGCACGCACCAGTTGCGGGCTGGCACCGATCTTGACGGCCGCCTCAGAGGCGATGTTGGCCACCTGCAGTGCGTGCTGGAAGGTGCCGGGGCAATTCTCGGCCAACTGGCGCAACACGGGCGTGTTGATGTCGCTCAACTCGACGAGGGTGACGGTCGAGGTGAAGCCGAAAATCTTCTCGACAACAAAGATGCCGACATAGGCAAACGAGAGCACCACACAGTTGACGGCAAAGTAGATGAAGTAGTGCCAGTCGACATTCTGGATGTCGATGCCACGCACCAGTTCGAGTGCCACAAACGAGACGCAATAGGTGATGAAGATGAGTGCGGCACAACGCACCAGTTGTGAGCGGCGGGTGAGCTCTTGCATCGACGCGATGGCCACTGAGCCCACCAGAAACTGCATGATGATGAATGCAGCCTGCTCGCGTGCCACGAGCGAACAGATGAGCACTACGATGAGGTGTACAAAGAACGATGTGCGTGCATCAAAGAATGTGCTCACGATGATGGGTGTCATCGCAAATGGGATGAGATACAGGTAGTTGGGCCTGAACTTGACAATCCACAACACAGCCACGATCATCAGTGTCATGAAGGTGATGAGGAAGGTCATGCGGCGCATGTTGGAGAACACCCGTGGGCGCATCAATCGTGCAAAGACATAGAACACTACGAACAAGATGGTCACAATGACCACTTGTCCCAGCAGAGTGTAGTCGTCCGAGCCCGTGCGTTTCTTGACATTCTCTTCGAGCATGCGCTGGTAGGTCTTGATGATGGCATCCTTCTCGGGAGTGACGACATTTCCGGTGAAGATGATGGCCTCGCCCATCTGCACCATGTTGTTGGTGGGTGGCGTGAGTGCGGTGTTGAGCGCGTCGTTATACCATTTGGCATCCTCCTCCTTGTCGATGGTGTAGTTCGGTTCCAGATAGCTATTGAGCCCCACTTGCCTGACGATCTCCTGGTAGGGAGAGCCTGCAAGCATCGAGTCGATTTGTGCATAAGCCTGCTTGACCGAGTGCATCTGTGCTGTGGAGATGGCAGTCGACTCGGTGCCATCGAGTATACTCACCTGCGTCATCTTGCCGGCTTTGATTTTCTCGTATGCGTCGTTGTCGATGATGCCATCCAGGTAGATTTGTGCCAGTTGGTTGACCACCTGATATCGGACAGAGGCGGGCAGTGACGGCTGGTTGGACAGTGCTTTGTTGAGCAGGACCACCTTTTGGTCGCCCAGTTGGTTGTTGTGCTTGTAGAGATGCACAAAGTTGGCATCGACACTGTCGGTGATTTCCTGCTTGGTCTGCTCGTCAAACTCGATGGGAATGTCGAATGGCGCAATGAGCGTGGGGTTTCGCCAGGGCTTGCCCACCTCGTGCGAGAGCAGTGTGTCCATCTGCTCGGTGTTGTGTGGCAGTGAGAGTGCGATGAGAATCACTCCTGCCATCATCATCAGTGCGACAATCAGACTATGTTTGCTGTTTCGAGTCATCCTTGGTTAATTGAGAATAATAAATAAGAATGAATAATGAACTGACTTGCAAGTTTTTTGTATCTCAATTGTTAACACGTGTTGCCGAGTTTACCCCCTTGACGCGCTTGAGACGCTTGCACAGGTTGGTGACCACATTGGTGTCGGCGATGAGCACATTGAGGTCGCACTTGAACACGCCCTGGTCGGCACGGATGTTGAGTGCCCTCATGTTGATGGCCATGTTGGTCGAGATGATGTAGATGATTTCTTGCAAGATGCCCAGACGGTCGATTCCCTCGACATGGATTGATGCAGGGAACCGTGCGCTGCTGGCGTCCCAACGGGTCTGGACCAGCCGCCCGCCGTCAACGCTCTTGAGTCGCATTGCCGTGGGGCAGTCGAGTTTGTGCACAATCACCTCGTTGGCCTCGTTGACATATCCCACCACGTCGTCGCCCGGGATGGGGTGGCAGCACGATGCGATGGTGTAGTTGCCCACACCATTCTGCGACTTGAGGACATACACCTTCTTGGTGTCGATTTTTTGTTCTTGCTCGGCAGTGTCGTTGTCGGCTTTGTCGGGCTTCTTGGTCTTGCCGCCGAAGGGGTTGCGCCACAGGCGCGTGAACACGTTGCCTCCACCCTGATGTGGCAGGATGCCCTTGAGCAATTGGTCGCTGAGGGTGATCTCATCGTTGCCAATCATGTAGTAGAGGTCTTCCTTGTTCTGTGCATGTTCGGCACTGATGATGCGCGAAAGCACCTCGCTGTTGGGCTCCAGGTCGTGCTCGGCCAGCAGGGTCTGCAACCGTCGCTCACCGCGGTCAATGATGATGCGGCGGTCGTGCTTGAGTGCTGCCCTGAGTCGTGACTTGCCCTTGGCAGTGACCAGGAATTTGTCCCAGTCGGGCTTGGGCTGCTGTGAGTGTGATGTGAGCACCTCGACCTGGTCGCCACTAGCCAGGCGGTGTGACATGGGCACTAGTTTGTGGTTGACCTTTCCGGCGATGCAGTGTGTGCCCAGTTCGGTGTGGAGCATGAACGCCATGTCAAGCACCGATGCGTCCTTGGGCAGCGTGATGGTTTCGCCCTTGGGGGTGAAAACAACAATCTCGCTGGCAAACAGGTTGAGTTTGATGGTGTCGAGAAAGTCAAGTGCATTGGGTTCGGGGTTCTTGAGGATGTCCTCGATGGTCTGTAGCCAGGCAGCCAGTTCGCTCTCTTCCTCGCCCTCGCCAATCTTGTACTTCCAGTGTGCGGCAAATCCGCGCTCGGCGATGTCGTCCATGTGTCGGCTGCGTATCTGCACCTCCACCCAGTTGCCATCGGGTCCCATGACGGTGATGTGCAGGGCGCGGTATCCGTTGGCCTTGGGGGTGCTGATCCAGTCGCGCACACGGTCGGGGTGCAGGCGGTAGAGGTCGGTAATCTCGCTGTAGATGTTCCAGCAGATGCGCTTCTCGTCGGCCTCTTTGTCGCACTCAAAGACGATGCGCGCCGCATAGAGGTCATACACTTCCTCAAAGGGGATGTGCTTGGTCTCCATCTTCTTCCAGATGCTGTAGCACGACTTGACGCGTGCGCGGAATTCATATTTAAGCCCCATGGCCTCGAGCCGCTCGCGGATGGGTGCCGAGAACTTGGCGAACAGTTCGTTGCGCTTGGCCTCGCTCAGCGCCAGTTGTTGCTCGATGCGTGCGTGTGCGTCGGGGTGCTCATACTTGAAACTCAGGTCCTCGAGCTCGGTCTTGATGGCGAACAGTCCCAGGCGGTGAGCCAGTGGAGCGTAGATGTAGAGTGTCTCGCCGGCAATCTTGTACTGCTTTTGCGGCGGCATCGACTGCAGTGTGCGCATGTTGTGCAGGCGGTCGGCCATCTTGACGAGCACCACGCGGATGTCGTCGCTCATGGTCAGCAGTAGTTTGCGGAAGTTCTCGGCCTGTGCCGAGGCCATGTCACCGAAGATGCCGCCCGATATCTTGGTCAGTCCGTCCACAATCTGGGCTATCTTCTTGCCAAACTGGGCTTCGATGTCCTCGACGGTGTAGTCGGTGTCCTCGACCACATCGTGCAACAGAGCGGAACAGATTGAGGTCGAACCTAGTCCGATTTCCTGGCTCACGATGGTGGCCACGGCAATGGGGTGCATGATATAGGGCTCGCCCGAACGCCGCCTGATGCCCTGATGCGCATCGCGGGCAAAGCGGAAGGCTTTGTCGATGATGTCGACCTTCTTGCGGTGGTTGCTGCGCAGATATCCGTCGAGCAGCCGCTGATAGGCGTTGCCAATCATCGCTTCCTCTTGTTGGGGAGTCAACTGGGTGGGGGTAGTCATAGGCAATAGCATTCAGTCTGCCACCGCCAGCCAGTGCTGGCGTCAAGATTCAAGCCGCATTGCCAGGCGGGGCAGATTATCCAAGATGCAAAGTTAGTGCTTTTTCTTGACAGAGCCACCGAAAAGGGCAAAAAAATCTTTTTTTGCCCCGATGTGCCATGTTTTGGCGCATCGGTCTGCTACCTTTGCATTGTCAATCGACGAGAAGTCTCATCAACCCATTCTGATGCCATGATTAGCACACAATGTTTTGATATTAATCAGTAAGTTGAATTCGATGCGACACGCGCCTGGCTGTGAAGTCAGGCGCGTGTTCTTTACGTTGCTGTGAGGTTATCGGTTGTCATCGGGGGCATCTTGGCCCTGCTTGATGGCCTCGACATACTGGGCGATGCGGTGCAACTCTTGCGGGATGCGGATGCGCTGCGGGCAGTGCGACTGGCACTGTCCGCAACCGATGCAGTGGTCGGCTTGGCGCAAACGCGGCACGCTGCGGTCGTAGCCGATGAGGAAGGCACGCCTTGCCTTGCCATACTCACTGCTCTGTGCCTCGCGGATGACATTACCCTCGGTCAAGCACTTGTTGTAGTGGACAAAGATGGCGGGGATGTCGATGCCGTAGGGACATGGCATGCAGTACTTGCAGTCGTTGCAAGGGATGGTGTTGTAACTCATGAGTTCGCCAGCCAGCTCGGTGTCGAGCCATCGCATTTCTTGCTCGGTGAGTGGCTTGAGCGGGCAGTAGGTGCCCAAGTTCTCTTTGAGGTGCTGCATCTTGGTCATGCCACTGAGCACAGTGAGCACGCCCTGTGGTGTGCCGGCATATCGGAATGCCCATGAGGCGACAGTATGCTCGGGGTCACGTTCAAGCAATTTCTTGGCCAGCGGGTCGGGCAGTTTGGCCAGTCGACCGCCCAACAATGGCTCCATAATCACGGCGGGAATGTTGCGCTTGGTGAGTTCTCCGTACAGGTACTCGGCATCGGTGTTGCGCTCATTGATTTGCTTGGCATACTTCCAGTCCAGATAGTTCAACTCAATCTGCACGAAGTCCCACTGAATCTCACCGTTGTCTTGCATTTGGAGCAGGTAGTCGAACACGGCGATGTCGCCATGATAGCTGAATCCCAGGTTGCGAATGATTCCTTTCTCGCGCTGGTCGACTAGATAGTTGAGTATGCCATTGCTGACATATCGCTCTTTATACTCCTCCATGCCATCCTCGCCCATGCCGATGCCGTGCAGCAGCAAGTAGTCGATGTAGTCGACCTGCAACTCCTTGAGCGAGTTCTGGAACATGGCTATGCTTGCCTCTCGACTCCAGGTGTCGGGGCTGAAGTTGGAGAGTTTGGTGGCGATGAAGAATTCCTCACGCTTGTGCCGCGCAAGAGCGATGCCGGTGCAATGCTCGCTCTTGCCCTGACAATAGGCTGGCGATGTGTCGAAGTAGTTGACACCGTGCTTGATGGCATAGTCCACTTGACGGTTGACCATATCTTGGTCAATCTCGTTGTCGCCATCCTCGCGGGCCGAACCGTCGTTGACGGTGGGCAGACGCATCATGCCGTAGCCCAGCAGCGACACTTGCTCGCCGGTCTTGGGGTTCTTGCGATAGGTCATTTTGCCCACGGGGGGCTCGGTGTCGGTGGTGTTGCGCTCGCCGCTGGCGCAACCGACGATGGCTGGTGTGGACACCGCCATGGTGCCCAGTCCCAGGGTCTTGAGAAAACTGCGGCGCGATATGTTGTGCTTGTTGGTCATTTTTCTTTTTGTTTGGGGTGGCCTCGGCGGAACCGAGGCCCACTGAACAAATACTTGTCTCTTGATTCTTGCTTCTAGATGCTCGAATGCACATCGTTGCCCTCAATGTAGATGGCACTGAAGGGCCGTGCCGGGCAGACGTACTCGCAGGCACCACAGCCAATGCAACGGCTACGGTCGACGGCAGGCACCATGGGTGACTCGTCGTCGTTGGGGTCGCTGGGGGTCATCATGATGGCCTCGCTGGGGCAGTGGCGGGCGCAGTTGCCACACTCCACACCGTCGGTGAGCACGACGCAGTTGTCGCGCACCCACACGGCATGACCCACCTGGATGGAGGTCTTCTGGGCCACATCGATGGGGCGGATGGCGCCAGCGGGGCACACCTCGCTGCAGCGGGTGCACTCGGGTCGGCAGAAGCCTCGCTCATAACTCATGGTGGGTTGCATCAGCGTCTTGAGGTCGCTAGATGGGCGCAGCACATCGTTGGGGCACTGCGCCACGCACAGTTGGCATGCGGTGCAGTGCCGCCTCATGTTGCTGGCACTGATCGAACCCGGTGGTGTCAGTGGCTGAGTGCGGCGGGGTTGCTTCTTGTCCTCGATGACGGCCAGACCCCCGTCCACCTTCTTGCCGGCCTGGGCCAGTGCCACATCGGCAGCGACGATGGCTCCACCCACAAGGAATGCGCGGCGTGCCTCATCGGTGGCAGGTGCTTGCTTCTCGCTTCTGGCCTCTTGCTTCTTGGGGTGGCCATAGTGCAGCGCGTCAAACTTGCACTTGTCCAGACAGTTGCCACAAGCCACACATCGTGTGTAGTCGACCGTGTGAGTCTTATAGTCGATGCAACTGGCCTTGCAATTCTTGCTGCACAGGCTGCACGAGCGGCACTTGTCGGCATCGAAGTGTACCTTGAACCACGAGAAGCGTGCCACATAGCCCAGCACAGTGCCCACGGGGCAGATGGTGTTGC
>DGWI01000048.1:128045-188643 GCA_002396085.1 Porphyromonadaceae bacterium UBA4262 | reverse complement strand
AGATGGTGTTGCAATAGGTGCGACCGCCGCGCCAGGCCAGCACTGCAATGATGACAAAGGTGACCAGCGCGATGATGAAGGTGGGCAGGCTCTTGAGCCACACCTCCTTGCCGTAGAAGGCGTAACTCTCATAGTGCTCGGCGATGGCAGCCAGGGCATTGTTGCCCCAGATGTAGAAAGGCTGCAGCAGATTGTTGACCATGCGGCCATAACTGCTGTAGGGCGCCAGTAGTGCCACAAGCGAGCCGATGCCCAGTGCCACCGCCACGGCCAGGATTACAAGCATTGTGAGTCGCAGCCAGGTTAGGGCGGGTGAGTAGGAGAATCGGTTCTTCTTGCGGTTAATGTGTGCTATGATGTCTTGCATCACGCCCAGCGGGCAGATGACCGAGCAATAGATGCGGCCAAACACCAGTGTGAGCACGATGAGCGACACAATGACCACGGCATTGAGTGCTAACAGAGCAGGCAGAAACTGAATCTTGGCCATCCAGCCCAGCCAGCAGTGCAGACTGCCAGTGAAGTCAAGCAGGAGCAGGGTAATGCAGGTGAAGAATACCGCTGCCAGTGTAATGCGGATTTTGCGTAGCATTCTTTAATTTAAGAATTTACAGTTAATAGTTAATATAGGCTTGCCGATAGCCTATCTGTTACGGACGGTTGACAAAGGTAGTGCAAAAAAGTCAAAATGGCAAGAACTTGCCATGATTTTCGGTAAAATGTATAAGAAAAGCCGTATTATTGTTCGCCCAATGCCAGTTGCAGCCACCGCGCCACGCTGTCGTCGGTGTTGGGTCCGATGACCTCGCTAGCCACGGCGCGCACTTGAGGCACAGCATTGGCGACAGCCACGCTGTGGTCGGCAGCCTGCAGCATGGCGATGTCGTTGAGATTGTCGCCGAAGGCCACCACTTGCTCAACGCCCAGTTGTTGTGCCAGCCGTGTCATGGCAGCCGCCTTGCTGCAAGTGGGGGCGTAGATCTCGAGCAACGCCAGGCTGGGGTCGGTGTTGTCGTGATAGAGGATGGGCGCACAGTTGGCCTGTTGGCGTATCTCGTCGTATGCACCTTGAAGTCCATTGCCCTTGTCCATGGCAAAGATGAGCAGTGTGTTGTCGCTGCTCACACTATAATGGGGGTCGTCGAGCAGAAAGCGCTTGTGGGGAGTGTTGTCGCGTGCTTCGACAAACTGACGGTCGTAGTCGGCCAGCGGTCCATAGTGGTGAGCATGGATGATGTTGCCGTGTTGCCGGTAGACAAAGGGGTGTATGCCATGTCGCTCAAAGGTGTCGCACACCTGGCGCACGGTGGCCGGATCGATGGCCTGTGGGTCGCTCAAGCGGCGCTCGACAGGGTGCCACAATATTGCCCCCGACAACACAATCTGCGGCAAGGTGCAGTGCACGTGGCTGAGCAGGGGCACCACTGTGGCAGTGGTGCGTGCAGTGGCAACAGTGAATAGCAGGTGGTGCCGCTCAATCAAGTCATTGAGAATAGTGGCGGTGCGGTCGCTGACGCGCGACTCGCCGTTCATCAGGGTGCCATCCATGTCGCTCACACAGAGGGTCTTCTTGGCGTGAAAATTCATTGTACTTGCTGATTTGGGTTGCAAAGTTACAAAATCTTGTGTTGAGATTGAGCATGAACCGACTCAAAAAATGGGCAATAAGATGCTTTTGTCCATCTAGGGTAAAATATGCAAGTAATAAAACAGACAACGATAACAACAGTAATTATGTTATTTGTTGTTATCGTTGTCCGATCATGCGGCAACAACTGGTGTGGAACTAATCCGAAATGCAGTTTATACTTTCTCCCACTCGGTGCGCTTGACCTTGATGGTGTGGTTGAGTTCGGCGTTGGCCTGCGGGTCGTGGTAGTAAATCTTGATGATGGCCGTGTCGCGCAGATAGTCGATGGCTCCCACCTCCAGACTGTCGATGGTGAGTCCGGTGCGCTCTTCCAGGTCGGCCTTGAGTTGCTCTCGACACTCAGGCTTGATGAGGGCTACGCGGTCATACTGTATGAGTTTGGTGGCCTGCTTGCTGCGCAGCAAGAATGACTCGCACAAGGCCACTGCACCCACAATGATGATGTTGGGCACCAACATCTCGAGGAGCGAAATCTCGGTTCCCAGGGCATTGATGACGGCCATGCAGATGATGCTGAAGAGGTAGGTCATCTCGCGCACTGGCATAGCATCGGTGCGGTAGCGCATGATGCTGAAGATGCCGAACAAGCCAATGCCAATGCCGATGCCGGTCTTGCCCTTGAGGTCCTCAAGGACAAAAATCATGAAGTAGACCAGGAAGTAGATGACGATGCCGATGAGCATGAAGGTGAAATAGAAGTCACGTCGCTTGCTCTTGCTATAATATAGAAAGTGTACCATGATCCACACCATGACGGTGCTGATCAGGAAATTGATGACATTGATGTGCCCGAACTCGCCTGTGTGGAAGAGTTGGCTCATGAGTGTTGCAAAGTCGGTATACATAGTTGCGTGTTGTTAGTGTTGCTAGATGTTGGTGGGTGCCGTAGCATGTTGCATGATGCGCTCGATGCTGCGCATGCGTTCCTTGAATCGGTTTTGCTTCAAGCCCTGGTTGGTGAACGCCATGCCCATACAGTATTTGCTGAATCCGTGTGGCTTGATGCGCAGTTGTCTGAGGAGTTCGAGGATGGGCGAGGGTTGCAGCCCGTCGCGCTTGAGTTCGATGATGACCAATCCGGTCATGGCACGATGTTGTTGTGTCGTGTGGTTGATAAACCTCAGATCAGTGTCGATGGTGAGTCGCTCGGTACGTGCTTTGTTGACCAGGGTGATGCGTTTGAACTCATTCTCGATGGTGGGCACCAGCGTAGTGTGGTCATAGCGCAGTCGCTGGGTGAGGAAGTCGTGGATGTCGCCCTTGCTGTCTTGCACCAGGGCTGGCCACTGTTGCTGGTCGTCGACGGTGAGCGTGACGCGCTTCTTGTGCGTGCGCTTGTGGTTGTCCTTGGTCTTGACCTCAAGGAAGTGTAGCCCTGAGGCAACATACGAACGCACCCTGATCTTCTGCCGGTTGAGGTGCCCGTTCTGATGAGCGATGTACATGGCACAGTCGGGCGTGTCGAAGTACAAGGTGTGGTAGGGAGCTAGTCGCAGCCCGTCGGTCTCCTGCACGCGGTACTCGCCGCGAGCCAACTCGAGCAACCGACACAGCACCGGCACCGACGTGACAAACTTGGTGTCGGTGCGGTTCATCAGTTTGATCGCGCTCATCTCCTGGAGCGTGATGGGCTGAAACTGCTGTATGTTTTGCTCGAGCATGTATCTTTAGTTGAAACGGCCGCCAGGTGATGATATTGCCTCCTGGCGACCGTATAGTTTTTAGGTTTGGGGTTCTGTTGGTTGTCAGCTCTTGCCGAGCATGATGTTGATGACTAAATTGACATCGCTCACGTCGACCGTGTTGTCGTCGGTCACAAACTGTCGGCCATTATAGGCGCTGCCGTCATCCTTGCCGAGCATGATGTTGATGATGATGTTCACATCACTCACATCGACGTTACCATCGCCATTGACATCGCCCACGGTGTAGGTGGTGCCGCCTGCCTGGGTGTTGCTGAACTCCATATAGGCCATTGAGGCCAGATTGATGGTCTGCGTCTGTCCATTGGATGTCACGGTAGCCTTGCCGCCGTTGAATGTCATCTTCAGACCCGTTGTGCTGAACTGCGTAATCTGGTTATTAGCGTTGACAAAGTTCAGATAATTGTATGTGTCGGCATGGACACTGAGCATCGTCAAGATGGCTGCCGACAAGAGAATCATTAATTTCTTCATAATACTCAAATGTTTTTGTGGAGAACAAAGGTATACAAATGTTATAAACTAACCAAAAATAATCAATAGATTTTCGTCATTTGTCAACCAATTGCGGTAGAAATGGTGGTGGTCAGTTGTCTAGAAACGAGATAATGACACGTTGCAATTTGCTCTCCCAGGTGGTGTAACCATCGGCCACGACAAGTTGGCCCGTCATGTCGATGGGCGATGCGTTGGCACTGTAACTGTAGAGGTAGCCTCCATTAATCAGCATGCTGCCGTCACCCTTGATTCCCTTGGGTGATGAGAGCCCCTTGATGCCTGTGGTGACAATCTGCACACTGCCGCTATTGATGTAGATGTCGCCTGTGTTGTTGATGCCCTTGCCGCCCTCACCAGTGGCCTTGATGCGTATGCTGCCGGCATTGATGGTGAGCGGGTAGTCGCACTTGATGCCTGCGCAACTGCTGGTGTCGGCTGGTGCGATGTCGGTGGCCGGTGTGATGGCGACACCGCCAGTGGCGATGATGGTGGTGCGGCCACCATTGACGGTCATGGTCGAGTCGCACTTGATGCCCTTGTAGCCATCACCGCTGACCTCGATGTTGATTACACCGCCATCGATGATGATGCCGTCATTGGCTTTGATGCCATGCCCTGTGGCGCACTTGACATAGAGTTTGCATCCTGGGCGGAAACGGAAGTAGTCATCACTGACCAGTGCGTTGCGGCTGTTGCCGTTGATGTTGAGCGAGCCTTTGCCGCTGACCAGCACCTGTCCCTCGCTGAAGAGGGTTCCCTTCATCTGCTCGCCATCGGTGTCGGTGTAGGTAGTGCCGTCGGTGAGCGTGTTCTCGGTGCCGTCGGCCAGCACCAGATACATTGACTTGCTGCCCTGGTTGTTGATGGCTGCACCTGTGGGGTTAGTCAGGTTCACACCATTCAGCGTGAGTTTAAACTTGTTCTCGCTATAGATTTTGAACGAGCCGTTGTCGCTCGTGCCACTCAGCACATAGTGCACACGGTTGCTGGTCGAGCGGATGACCACATGCCCCCCTTCAATGGTCGAGCGCACGCGGCTGGTGTTGCCGCTCAGCGTCACCTCGTCGCCATTATAGGTAACATTGATGGTATACGCCCAATCGGTGTTCTCCTCATAGTCGCTATAAGCCTCGACGGTCTCGTCGGTGACCACGACATCATCGGCCTCGGCCAGGTCGCTGAAGTCGAGCGCGATGTCAATGGGCGTGATGACCTCTTCATCGGGGCCATGAGTGCCGTTGATGAGGTCGCTGAAGTCGGTGTCGTCGTTGACGCAAGCCGTTGTCAACAGCGCCATAAATAATATTGCAAGATACTTTTTCATCGTTGTTTTAGAATTTGAACTTATAACTCACGCCGAGGGAGTGCATGCTGCCCTCTTCATCTTCGCCACAGATGTCCTGGTATCGGTAATAGAGGCCGAAGGTGTGCTTCTTCTTCAGCGAGTAGTCAGCGCCGATGCTATATCGCACTTTTTCGAGCGCGAGGTCATTGAATAATTCGACACTGGCCCAGGGATCAACCTTGCAACTGGGGATGTCCCATTCGGCCTTTAGTCTGCTGCGCAACATGTGCACACTCTTGCTCTTGACCTCGGTGTCCTCCCAATACTCGTTGTCAAAGTCATAGCGGGTTGTGGTCTGTTGTGGGCGGTAGGTGAAGCGCCACCGCTCGCGCAGTGATAAACTCACACGCCCAATCTTGTAACTTCCTGTGACCGATGCAAACACGCGGTGGCGCAGCCCCCAGTATGAGGGACGCCAGTTGTTGTAGTTGACCACCTCATTGCCGTCATCATCGATGGTTGGGGCATTATAGGTGATTTTCTCGATGTTGTTGTCGATGAGCAACTGGTAACCGGCATCTACCTTGAGCCACTTGAGCAACTTGTAGTCGGCACTGATGCCCAGGCTCAGACGGTCGGCAGTGCGGAAGTTGTTGCGTGAGCGGAATTCGGCCTCAAACTCCACGCCGGCTTTCTTGTTAAACTTCTTCTCGACTGCGGCACTAACAATCAGGCCCGCATCATCGTCCCCAGCCCATGCCTGTGAGGGCAGGATGAGCAGGGCTAGCAGGGCTATGAGCTTGATGGGTTTCATTGTTGTCATTGTTCAGATGGAGATTGTAGATAATCTGGATTTTCTAGATGGTCTAGAATGTTAACGTGTTGTTGCGCTGAATGTTGTGCGGATTTCAGCGATTGCTCGCATTTTGTCGCCAGACAGCACTAATCTTTCTTCTTGTCTAGGGCGATGCCCACAAATGCGTAGATGCCCAGCACGATGATGAGCAGTTGCTGTACTCCCCACACCAGCCAGGCGAAGGCTGAGGCCTGTGCATCGTATGGCGTACTGGGTGGGAAAGCACCCACGCCATAGAGCGACAGACCGAAGATGATGGCAAACTGCCAGGGGCCGAGGCCGCCGTTGCTGGGAACAGCCATGCCGATGCTACTCAGTACAAACAGCACCAGAATGGGCACTACACCCAGGTCGGCAGTGAAAGTGAACGCCTTGGAGGCAATGTAGAGTTGCATGAAGTAGCATCCCCAGATGAGCACTGTGTAGAGCAAGAACATCCACTTGCCCTCCATGTGGGCGATGGCGGCGAACCCCTCCCACAAGTCGTGCAGGATGTCGCGCAACTTGGCGATGAACTTGTTCTGTGATGCGCTGCGGTAGATCCACACCAGTGAGGCAATGCCCAGGATGCCTACGGCGACAAGTATCCACATGGTCCACGATGCCGCTGTGCCAGCATCGTCACCTCTGGCGGCAAAGAACTTGACAAAGGCATCCTGTGCCAAAAAGAAGGTGACGACAGTCAGCAGTAACACGGTGATCGTGTCGCTCAAGCGATCACCTACCATCGAGCCGAGCACTGTGGCAAACGGAGCCTTCTGCCGCTGGGCGATGTATCCGGTGCGCCACACTTCGCCCAGACGGGGGAAAACCAAGTTGACAAAGTAGGTGCCAAAGATGCTGTTGATGAGCACCCACAGCGGTGCATCGATGTCGATGGCCCGCAGTTGCAACCGCCAACGCAGGGCGCGGAAGATGTGGCTGAACACGCTCACCACAATCACGGGCACGAACCACCAGTAGTTCACGTCTTGTCGCAGACTCGTCTTGATGGCCTCCAGGTCAACATTCTTGTACAGGAACCAGGCAAGCCCAACACTGATTGCGATGGGGATGCCATACTTGATGAGTTTAGATATGATATCCTTCATTGTTTCCAGTTTTTGCACCGCAAAGGTAGTATTTTTCTAATTAAGAATGAAGAATTAGGAATTAAGAATTGATATTTTTTCGGTTTTTCGTCACTAAAGGTCGGTCGGCACAATCTGTTTAGACCAATGAAAATCGCTACACGGGGTTTTGTCCCATGTAGCGATTTTAATAGATTGGTAGACTGTTAACCGGCTCGTGCGTATTACTTCACAACGACCTTCTTGCCGTTGATGATGTAGATGCCGGCAGGCAGAGCGTTGATGTCGGCAGTGCGCTGCATCATGCGTCCGTCGATGCTGTAGACTGCACCATTGCTGGCATTGTCGGCGGCAATGTCGGTGACTGCAGTGGTGGTTCCTGTTTCAATCCAGTTGATGGTAACCATGCCAAAGTTCACCTCACCAGGCATCAGCACATAGAGCGGCGTGTAGAGTTGCGGCTCGCTGGTCGATGTTGCGGTGATGGTGATGGTGTGTCCGTTATCCGAAATCACCATGTTGGTGCGGATGTCGTTTCCGGGCTGGTCGTTGAGATACCAGAACGATCCCCCCAGACCGGCCATCTCCTCCTCACTGGTGATGGTGAGAACATAGTTGTCGGTGCCTGTCTGGTGATAGCCCACAAGAGTGACTGTGTGTCCGTCTGCGGTGAGGACCTGACCCTCAGTGGGATCGGGAGCGGCGGTGACAGTGAGTTCAAACTGTGCCGTGATAGCTTCGCCCTCGGCACGTGCAGGAGCACCGGCACCACTGGTCTGTGGAGCGGCATACGTGGCTGTGATGGTGGCATTACCCTCGGCAACACCAGTTACCAGACCGTTCTCATCGACAGTGGCAACGTCTTCGGCGCTTGAGACAAAGGTCAAGCCGCTGGTCACAGCATTGCCGTCCTGGTCCTTGACAGTGAGTTGCAGGGTCTTTCCGGCTTGTACCTCGTTGGCTGTTGCCTCAATGGTGATTGCGGTGACCTCGACAGGGGTTTCACTGCCAGTCTTGTAGAAGTAGATGTTGTCAATCAGCAGGGCATCACTACCGTTGCCTTGGTCAATCTTGAGTTGGAATGCCTTTGCAGTGAAGTCGAGTGCAAACTGGCTCATGGGAATGTCGATGCTGTTCCACTCACCAGCAGTGAGGTTGCTGACTTGTGAACGCTCGGCGGGGTTGACACCTGTCAGGATGGGTGTGATGCCGAATGCCATTGCCTGCATGGGATAGACATCGACGTGCAGATACTCCATCTCGCTCAGGTCAAGTTGAGGATTAAATCCATCGAAGCCCAGGTAGTTGAAGTTGCTCAGGGCGTACAAGTCGTCGCCATCGACAGCCTGGTCGCTCACAATGGTGCTCTGGCCCCAGCCGCCCCACCAGTAAGTGGTGGCTGGAGTGTAGGCGTTGCTGTAGATTGAGATGACGTTGGCGGCAGGCTGCGTGGGCACCGGTGCAGCCACTATTGCGCTTGTGGTTGCAGTCACGCTTTGGGCCTCCGATGTGTTGCCATTGTCGTCCATAGCCACTACGCTGAAGTTGTAGGTGGTGCCAGCAGTGAGGCCATTGACGGCATAGGTGATTTCGCTGCCGTTGGCACCTGTGGTGGTGGCATTGATGTTGTGCTCGGCATCGGTGATCTTATAGATGACGTTTGCTGCCACGTTGTCGCTAGCCTTCAGGGCGAGAGTCACGCCCAGCGGAGTTACAGCCGACACTTCGACTTTCTCCAGCACAGGTGCTTCGTTATCGATGACAGCGGGTTTCTCGAAGTAGAAGTTGTCGAGATAAAACTCATTCTCGCCAACGAGTTCAATCACCATGTAGTTGGCACCGAAGATGTCATGGTCGGTGAGGTCGATGACCACATCGTTCCATTGTCCGGGAACGAGACCCTCGTATGTGACCTTGCCAGCGTAAGTGTTGTCCTTGAAGATGTTGAGCGAGGTAGCCGAGAAGGGATATACCTGCACGTGTGCGGTGTTGTATTCGGCTGTCAGGGCGGTGTTCTGGTTCAACACGGGCGACCACGCTCGGCCATTGACACCTGTGCCCTTGACGTGTACCAGCGGATGGTTGTCGACCAGGCGAACAACTTCGCTGGTGGTGTACAGCGGATTGGGAGCGTCGCCGCCCACACCCCAACCGGGGTTGTTATCGGTCAGGCTGGGCTTGCCATAATAGTCGCTGAAGACTGCCAGCACGTTGGCGGGCAGTGCAGTCGGAGCGGCGGGGTTGGTCGTCGGGACCTCGATGGCAACGGCATTGACCGTAATCTCCAGTGCGTTCGAGACCAGTTCTCCCAAGTTGGCTGTGACACTTGTGGTGCCGGCAGCCACGCCAGTAAACACACCTGCGGCAGTGATCGTGCCCACTGCAGGGTTGCTGCTGGTCCAGGTCAAACCATTGGGTTCATTGATGATACCTTCCAACTGGTCTTTGACAGTCGCGGTGCAGGTGGTTGTCGAGCCGATGTTGAGCAGGCGGCTCTCGGCATCGATACTGATCTGGTTGGGGACCAGACCACCGTCGATGTTGTAGACGCCAAACTCATAGAAACTGTAGCCATAGACAGTGCCACGCTCAGTGCCATAGAACTCGACATAGCGGTAGGTGGCAGCCTCGAACTCAAAGTTCTGGACAAAGGGGAAGCCCTGCAGGGTCTGGCCCTCGACAGTCACCAGAGTGGTGCCATTGCTGATGTAGCCGTCATCGCCCAGGTCGTTGCCTGCGATGATGGTGAATGACTTGCCATAAGCGCCCTCCCAGCGGATACTGATGACATTGAATGTTGTCGCTTCGCCCAGATCGACCATCCACAATTGTGGGTCTTGGCCATGTGCCGACTCCCAGCGTGAGCCGTTGTTGCCATCGTTACCATCCCCAGCTGTGCCCGATGTGGCAACTGAGGTCTTGCCTACGGCAAGATTGGTCTGAGCGAAAGTTCCCATTGCCACAATCGTGGCAATCAGTAGTGTGAGAAATTTCTTCATAATAGTTTGAGTTTTAAAAAATTGAAAAATAAGAAAATGTTTCTGTCAAAATTTCAGTATGGTTAGGCCCGTGTCAAGTCACCAATGGGTGGCCGTTGGGTTATGCAAAATTACTGCTATTCGCGCGGACGGGTACAAAATCATGATACGACAACACTACAATGGGCACTACGACAAAAACTCACTTTTTTAATTATGCTGTTTTGTAAGTCGTTGATTATTATTGATGTATGAGGTTTTGAGACCTTGACAGCATTACGACATTCACCTGGGGGTGAGGCCTCCATGCTTTCGGCGACGAGTTGCGACAGATTATTCTCCCTATTGGGTGCTGGTGGTGCATTTTTTGATGCGATTTTTTTGCTTAACATTCAATTTCTGGGTGTGAAAAGGCAGTTGTCTTGATTTTTTTCGTAACTTTGCACGATTGACCGAATATTAAGCGAAAGATTATGCAAGTACGCGCCAAGAAATCACTGGGACAACACTTCCTGACCGACCTGAGCATAGCTGAGCGCATCGCCGCCACGCTCGACGATTACCGCAACCAGCCCACCCTGGAGGTGGGGCCTGGCATGGGTGTGCTCACCGAGTTTCTGCTCGAGAGGGGACATGACCTCACCGTTGTCGAACTGGATGATGAGAGTGTGCGCTACCTGCAACTCAACTTTCCCGCCCTTGATGGGCGCATCATTGCCGAGGATTTCCTCAAGTTGGATCTGCACAGGATTTATGGCGACCGCCCGTTCAGCATCATTGGCAATTATCCTTACAACATCTCGTCGCAAATTTTCTTCAAGGTGCTCGAATACAAGGATCAAGTGACTTGCTGCAGCGGCATGCTGCAGCGCGAGGTGGCGCAGCGCATTGCAGCCGGGCCGGGCAGCAAGACCTACGGCATCTTGTCGGTGTTGCTGCAGGCATGGTACGACATTGAGTATCTGTTCACCGTCGACGAGCATGTGTTCAACCCGCCCCCCAAGGTCAAGTCGGGTGTCATCCGTCTGGTGCGCAACCAGGTGACCGATCTGGGCTGTGACGAGCGGTTGATGAAGACCGTGGTCAAGACCTCGTTTGGCCAGAGGCGCAAGACGCTGCGCAACTCATTGAGGGGACTGTTGCCCAAGGAAAGCCCTGTGCTCGAGCGTGACGTGTTTCGACAACGTCCCGAGCAACTGAGCGTGAACGAGTTTATTGACCTAACCAACCTTGTGCATGACGCACAACAGCAACACCCTGACAATGAAAGAACTGAATGAACAACATATTGAACGACTGGTCGAACTGATTGAGGCCAAGGACCGCGAGCAGGTGATGCAACTCATCGCCGACATGCACCCGGCCGACATTGCCGAGATTGTGAGCGACCTGGATGCCGAGGAGGCCCTGTTCGTCATGCTGCTGCTCGATGATGAGACAGCGGCTGATGTGCTGGTCGAACTCGACGAGGACGAGCGTGCCGACCTGCTTGAACTGATGCCCAACGAGGAGATTGCCAAGCAACTGGAGCAGATGAATGCCGACGATGCCGTCGACGTGATTCAGGAGTTGGACAAGGAAGACCAGGAGGATGTCATCAAGCACATCGATGATGTGGAGCAAGCGGGCGACATCGTCGACCTGATGCAATATGACGAGGATACCGCCGGTGGTCACATGAGCACCGAGATGATTGTGGTCAATGAGAATCTGTCGATGCCCGACTGCATCAAGGCGATGCGTGAGCAAGCCGAGGACATGGACGAGATCTACAACATCTATGTTGTGGACGACGACCACCGCCTGAGGGGCATCTTCCCGCTCAAGACCACTATCACTAATCCCAGCGCGAGCAAGATCAAGCACGTGATGGAGCCCGACCCCATCAGCGTGAAGACCGACACGCCCATCGAGGACGTGGCGCTCGACTTTGAAAAATATGACCTGGTGGCGATGCCTGTAGTCGACTCTATCGGTCGCCTGGTGGGACGCATCACCGTCGATGACATCATCGACCAGGTGCGCGAACAGAGCGAGCGTGACTACCAGTTGGCATCAGGTATCTCGGCCGATGTCGAGACCGATGACAACATCTTCACGCAGGTCAAGGCGCGCTTGCCGTGGCTGCTCATCGGTCTGGTGGGTGGTATCGCCAACGCGTTTATCCTGGATGGTGGCGGCGACGAGTCCGACCTGCTGCAGATATTGCCGGGCATGGCACTATTCATCCCCTTGATTGGTGGCACGGGCGGTAACGTGGGCACACAGTCGAGTGCTATCGTCGTGCAGGGTCTGGCCAACGGCAGTCTGGACATCCGCCATGCCGGCAAACATCTGGTCAAAGAGTGCGGCGTGGCCATGCTCAATGCGCTCATCATTTCGGCATGCTTGTTTGCCTACAATTGGTTCTTCCCCGCCGATGACGACCCGCTCAAGGCGCACATCACCACCATGGCGGTGACTCTGTCGCTGTTTGGTGTCATCATGTTTGCATCGGTGTTTGGTTCGCTGGTGCCCATTATCCTCGAGAAACTCAAGATTGACCCGGCCATTGCCACCGGCCCCTTTGTCACCGTGACCAACGACATCGTGGGCATGATCATCTATATGACGGTCAGCACTTGGCTCATCACCACCTTCACCAGTTTCCTCGGCTAGGTATTCGTCCAGAAAAGTGGCAAATAGCCTTCAATATTCGTCCAGAAAAGTGGCAGAATCCTTCCAATATTCGTCCAGAAAAGTGGCAAACATTTGTTTATTTGTCTGAAAAGCAGTAACTTAGATAACTATTATACAAAATAAGATATGAACAAAGTCATTATCATTGGTTGCGGTGGCGTCGGCACCGTGTGTGCACACAAGTGTGCACAGAATCCCGACGTGTTCAACGAGATCGTGATTGCCTCGCGCAACCGCGCCAAGTGCGATGCGGTGGCTAAGGCCATCGGTGCCCCAAATATCACTACTGACCAGGTGGATGCCGACGAGGTGGACCAACTGGTGGCACTCTTCAACCGCCACAAGCCCAATCTGGTCATTAATCTGGCGTTGCCCTATCAAGACTTGACCATCATGGAGGCTTGCTTGCAGTGCGGAGTGAACTATCTGGATACCGCCAACTATGAGCCGCGCGACGAGGCGCACTTTGAGTACAGTTGGCAGTGGGCCTATCGCGAACGCTTCGAGCAAGCAGGATTGACTGCCATTCTGGGTTGCGGCTTCGATCCTGGTGTGACCAGCATCTACACCGCCCGTGCCGCCAAGCACCACTTCCAGGAAATTCACTACCTGGACATCGTGGACTGCAACGCAGGCGATCACGGCAAGGCATTTGCCACTAACTTCAACCCCGAGATCAACATCCGCGAGATCACCCAGAAGGGTCTCTACTGGCAGGATGGAAAATGGGTCGAGACCGAGCCGCTCGAGATTCATCAGCCGCTGACCTATCCCAACATTGGCCCGCGCGAGAGTTACCTGTTGCACCACGAGGAGATAGAGTCGCTGGTCATCAACTACCCGACCATCAAGCGGGCACGCTTCTGGATGACCTTCGGCGAACAGTATCTCAAGCACTTGGAGGTGATTCAGAACATCGGCATGAGCCGCATCGATGAGGTGGAGTATGAGGCTCCGCTGGCCGACGGCACGGGCACCGCACGCGTCAAGATAGTGCCGTTGCAGTTCCTCAAGGCTGTGCTGCCCAACCCTCAGGATCTGGGCGAGAATTATCAAGGCCAGACCTCGATTGGTTGCCGCATCAGTGGCATCGGCAAGGATGGCAAGCCGCTCACCTACTACATCTACAACAACTGCGATCACCATGCCGCCTACGAGGAGACTGGCATGCAGGCTGTGAGTTACACTACCGGTGTGCCCGCCATGACGGGTGCCATGATGTTCCTCAAGGGTCTGTGGGTCAAGCCCGGTGTGCACAATGTCGAGGAGTTTGATCCCGATCCGTTCCTGGACGAGGTGGCCAAGCAGGGTCTGCCCTGGCACGAGCAGTTCAACATCGACTTGGAGCTGTAACGCCGATGCAATAAAAACTCACGCAGATTGCGCAGATTTTCAGAGATCAAATTACCTGAATCTGCGCAATCTGCGTGAGATTACGTTATGCGGGGATATCAGAACTCCTTGAAGCACAGGGGCAGCGTCGAGGCTATGCTCTCAAGGCGATAGACCTGGTCGCGGCCAGCCAGCAGAATCTCGATGGGGTGGGGCGCATTCTTCTCAAACTCCAAGATGGCCTGGCGGCACACGCCACAGGGTGCGACGGGCTCGGCGACTATCTCACCGTGTTGGGCGGCGGTGATGGCTAGTTTGCGCACAGGCACACCCGGATACTGCGCTCCGGCGGCATAGATGGCACTGCGTTCGCCACAGATGCCCGCAAAGGCTGCATTCTCCTGGTTGGCGCCGATGAAGTACTTGCCGTTGTCGAGCATCAGAGCAGCCCCCACATGGTAGTTGCTGTAGGGTGCGTAGGAGGCATTTGTAGCCTCGCGTGCCATGTCGACAAGTTTTTTATCCTCTTCGTTTAGTTCGGTGTAAGCAAAAACTTGTATCTTTGTGGTGATATTTTTTTCGGTCATGTCATCTATGGTTTAAAACTATGCGCAAAAGTAGGCATAATTTCTTTAATGACAAACAAAAAACGGCATTTTGCTCGTTTTTTGCGCTGTTTGTGGCATTTTTCGCTTCCTCTCAGGCTCTCAATGCGCGCTATCTCGAGTATATTGACCGCTACAAGGCCATTGCTCTTGAGCATCAGCGAGACTTTGGTGTCCCGGCGGCCATCACATTGGCGCAGGGTCTGCTCGAGAGCAATGCCGGGCAGAGTTACCTGGCGCGGCGCGGCAACAACCACTTCGGCATCAAGTGTTATAGTTGGAAGGGACCCGTCGTCGAGTATGACGACACGCTCAAGCACAATTGTTATCGCAACTACGGCTGCGCCGAGGACTCGTTTCTGGACCATGCCAAGTTTCTCAAGGGCAAGCGTTATAGTGCGCTCTACGACCTGGATGTGACCGACTATCAGGGATGGGCGCAAGGCTTGCGTGACTGCGGCTATGCCGAGGACCCTGCCTATCCGCAGAAGTTGGTCCGACTCATCGAGCAGTATGAACTAAACTTGCTTGCCCCCGATGTTGCCAATGAACCTTTGCCGGAGAAGGGCGTTGTGCCGCTCCCGCCCAGTCGCAAGAGCGATGTTGCCCAGACCGAGGTTCCACCCCGCCCGGCACGACAACGACGTGTGACCGAGCGACAGAGGGTTCCCGAGCCGTCTCGAGCGCAGATTGACCAGCGCGTGGCTCGCAATCGGCCTGCCCGTGACCATAGTCGTGCCGTCAGCATCACCACAGGCACAGCCAGTGCCGACAACGACTAGCCTACTTGCCTAGCATCGCATTGATCACAGCGTTGACATCCCCAATGTCAACATGGCCGTCGCCAGTGACGTCGGCTGCAATGGGCGAGTCTTCCTTGCCAAGCATCACATTGATCACGGCATTGACATCGGCGATGTCAATCTGGCCGTCGCCGGTCACGTCGCCCGGCAGCATCTCGTGGGTGGGATAGAGGTCTACATACATGCCCTGCCAGTCGTCGAACGAGAGTTTGCCCACGGTGAGTGTGGCTATGTCGTAGTAGCCGTCTTGCTGGCCATGCCATCCCCAGTTGACGTGTACCAGTCCATTCTCGTCATATCCGTCGATGATAAAGTTGTGTCCCACCAGGATGCCCACCTCAAAGTTGATGTCCTTGCCCGAGTAGAGGATGGGTTGCCGCTGCGTGAGCATGCCGTAGATCATCTCCATCCATTGAGGCTCGTTGTATAGCGGACGTGGCAGCACGCGGGCAGTGTCGTTGTAGCCGAAATTCTCAATCATGGCCTTGAGGATGTTGTCGTCGAACGTTGCGCCGCCCAGGCGTGTCCAGTTGGTCTGCGCCGCCATGGCGGCATGGTAGCACAGTGTCGCCACCGCCTCGCCCTGCTGGTCGGTATACTGGCCGCTGTAGTCGTCCAGCATGTTGTCCCAGTCATAGGTGGTTGCGCTCAGGTCCAAATTCAGTGTCACATTGGCCTGGTCATACTTCACCACCACCGTTGCCTGGCCTGTACCCTGCTTGGGGTGGCGGTAGTAGTTCATGAGTTGCGCCATCGCGGCAGGGCCGCACCCCACAGCATTGTGCGTCGTGTCGGGCAAATAGACACCGTACTTGCTCATGTCGGGTTCATATTCCAGAAACGGACACATATAGCGGCATGGCTCGTTCTGTCCCCACCGAGTGGTGATCAGTGGCTGCACCGATGCTGCAAACCGTGACGTGTCGGGTTTAGTGGTCTCGCTGGCGTTAGCCCTCTGGATCGCTCTGAGCCACCAATTGAAGCCCGGGTTGTCGGTCGTGGGGTCAAAGGTGCTTTGGCGCGAGTAGGCCAAAACCCGTGGGGCATTTGTGTCGGTCGATACAATGGCAAATCCCCCTTCATGGCCATAGACCGCCATGCGGGGATAGGTGGCTATGCGCTCGACGGGGCGCGAGGCATTGAGCGCTCGCATGGCTGCGGCACGCATCTGTGCCTCCTGCAGGGTGATGCCTCTGGTGGGCACAACCACCACTATCAAGCCCAAAACAAGTAAGAATCTCTTTATTAATACACAATTCATCATTTGTCGTGATATTTTGTTGGACATATCAACTGAGGTTAAAAACTATGCGCAAAAATAGGCATATTATCTTAAACAACAAGCAAAAGCGTCATTTTTCTCGTTTTTTGCTTGTTGTCAGCACTCTTTGTACATCCGCAGTCGTTCAAGGCTCGCAATCTTGAGTGTATTGATTGCTATAACAACGAATGGGCACAGCGTGCCCATTCGTTGTTGAGGTAGAGGTCTGGCGAGGGGACAATCCTAACCTTTAACCCTTGAATCTTAAACACACACCTAGCGGCGGATGATGCGCATGTGGCTCTTGGGGTAGCGGAGCACCAGACACGAAGCCTCGGTGAGCACCAGAGCGTCCGTGTTGCGCAGTCCGCTTGACTTGAGGTCGAGTGCCTCGGTGCTGAACGGGATGTGCACGTACTTCTGGATGTACTCGGGATCGATGATGATGCCGTTCTCGCTCATGCCGCACTCGTCGAACACCTCGCTCAGCAACAGGTAGAGTGTGCCAAACTTGCTGCGAATCTCGGTGAAGTCGATGCCCCACTTGCTCACGCTCTCGCGCGACATGACCACGCGGTCGTAGTCCAGGTTGCTCAGGTAGCCCATGAGTCGACTGCCGCCCAGCAGCACCTTGCGTTTGCTGCCACTGTTGCCGGTGAAGGCCTCACGCATCAGTTCGATGACCTTATCGCGCGAGATGGTGCTCTCGGAGTAGGCAAATTGCTTGCCGGCTTGATGCCAGATGCCGCCCGTGAGCATGATGTTCTCCTTCTTGGCAGGGTCCCACAACCGACTCTTGACACCGAAGAGGAACGACTTCTCCATGCCCAAGCGCATGTCGTAGATGGCTGCCTCTTCCTGGTCGGTCATCGACCAGCCCACCTCCTTGTTGCTCAGTCGCTGCAATGTGCTCTGCTCGACCTGCATTTTGAAGATTTGGCAGAAGTTCTGCTCCTTGTGGGGCAGTGCCTCGAACTGCGGGCTCATCACGTCGAGTTCGCTTGCGGCGCGACCCATGCGGATGAGGGTGACCCCCTCGTTGATGGTGGGCAGGCAGTTGGCCACGCCATCCACAGTCTTGCCGTTGACCGCCATGACCATCAGGCCATTGGTGGCGTCGCGGCTGGCGACGTACAGCACCAGTTCTTGCTGGCTCATGGTGGAGCCGTCGGGTTCATAACCTTGCACCCCCTGCACGAGAATGGTGTCGCTGGTGTCGAAGATCTCGTCGTTGTTGGTGACGAGTCGCACCTTGGGCGTTCCGCTTCCGGCCACAACATCGTCACCCTCGGTGTAGGTCTCGCTGACGGTGGTGCTGGTGGGCTTGGTGTCGACGTTGTAGTAGTCGACAATCATCGAGCCTGCATGCTTGCCGCCACCGTAGCGCGACAGTTGGTCGAGAGGGGTGGCCATGGGGCGAATTTTGACAATCTGTTGGTCAATCTCGTTGAGCAACAGCGAGGGCGAGGCATCGCGTGTAAGGTCGGAGGTGAGTGGGCCGTCGGCGACATGCTTGCCGCCGTCGGTGCCGCCCACGATGATGCCAGGCACGGCCATGGCCAGCACAGATGCCACGTCATGGCTGCACCCAAAGGCCAAGATGGCGACGAAGATATAGACCAACACAGTGAGGATGACTCGGTAGTTGCGGCGCATCCACTTGACCGCATTGCGCCATCGGCGCACAAACTTGAGTGTTTTCATGTTTTTTTAATTGAAAATTGAGAATTGAGAATTGAAAATTGAGACCGCTGCGCTGGTAACTTTTTCAGCTAACAGTTTATATCACCATCACTTGGTGACAACGCGGCACGCTGCGTCCGTACATTATGCATTGAATTAGAGGTCCCAGATGGAGTGGCGGTTGTAGCGCGGAATGGGTGAAGGGGCTATGTCGCAGTCGTCGTTGGGGTCGTCAAAGTGCACGATGGCCTCGATCTGCTCGTTGCGACCACGCAAGTAGCCGATGGCCTCGGCTTCGGTAATCAAATCTTGAATGTGTGCGGCGAGTGCGGGTGGCAGTGCTTGCATGGCTTGCTCGGGGTCGGTGGGCAAGGGTGGTGCGGCAGGCTGTGCCTGGGGCGCGACTGGGGCGGGTGGGGGCGACTCGGCAGGTGGCAGGTGGGCTGCTTGTAGCGATGCAGCATCGACTTCGGGAACAAACGCTTGTTCGTCTTGCATGATGTCATTCATGGTTATATATATTAAGGTTAAGAATCAAGCCGGCAGATGCCCGGCATCAACACCTATTGTCGGGTTGACGCTGCAAAATTACTGCCCTACACAGTCGTCGCGCCATCCCGTCGGCTAGCAATCTGTCATCGTCATGCCATAAAAGTGTGCCACAGATTTGCACATGTGCAGAGTTTACCTTAACTTTGCTGCGCATTTTTGTGTGCCCGACAATTCTTAATTCTTAATTAAAATATGACTCCCTGGATTGTATTGGCCACTATTGTTGGCTACTTCATTTTGCTGTTTATCATCTCGTGGCTGGCGTCGCGCAAGACCGACACCAACACCGCGCTCACCGGTGGCCGTC
The DNA here is from genome assembly GCA_002396085.1 of Porphyromonadaceae bacterium UBA4262. GTDB lineage: Bacteria > Bacteroidota > Bacteroidia > Bacteroidales > Muribaculaceae > Sodaliphilus. The sequence continues at coordinate 169,380 of DGWI01000048.1, read as the reverse complement.
AGGCCCCGTGGTTTATTGTTGCTATTGCCATGATAGGTGCTCCCATCTCGGGTGTGACCTTCATCTCGGTGCCGGGCTATGTGGTCGGGTCGAGTTACAGTTACATGCAGATGGTGCTGGGCTTCGCTGTGGGCTACTTTGTGATCGCCTATCTGTTGATGCCGCTGTTCTTCAAGCGCAATTTGGTGTCGATTTACGGCTATCTGGAGGAGCGCTTCGGCGGCAAGACGCACAAGACTGGCGCGTGGTTCTTCTTCATCAGCAAGATGCTGGGTGCTGCTGTGCGCTTTCTGGTGGTGTGCGTGACACTGCAGATGCTGGTGTTCGAGCCGCTTCACATCCCGTTTATCTTCAATGTCATCGCCACCATCGCGCTTATCTTCCTCTACACGTTGCAGGGTGGTGTCAAGACCGTCATCTGGACCGACACGCTCAAGTCGTTGTGCCTCATCCTGTCGGTGGTGCTGTGCATCGTGTTCATCGCCAGCGCGCTGGGCTATGGTGCAGGCGACATGGTCAAGGCCATTGCTGCCGACGACTCCTCGCGTGTGTTCTTCTTCGACAATCCCAAGGAGGACACCTACTTCTGGAAGCAGTTCCTGGCCGGTATCTTCATGGTCATTGCCATGACCGGGCTTGATCAAGACCTGATGCAGCGCACACTGGCCAGCAAGAACGTGGCCGAGTCGAAGAAAGGTCTCATCGTCAGTGGCATCACGCAAGTCTTTGTTGTTGGGCTGTTCCTGGTGCTGGGTACGTTGCTGGTGCTCTACACGCGCCATGCGGGCATTGCCATGCCCGAGAAGAACGATGCCCTCTTCGGCATGGTGGCACAAGACAGTTCAATGCCTGTGATCATGCTCATCCTGTTTGTGCTGGGACTGATTGCCGCCGGCTACTCGGCAGCGGGTTCGGCACTGACGGCACTCACCACCTCGTTCACCGTCGACATCCTGGAGAGTGACAAGAAGCAGGACGAGGCGGCACTGGCGCGCACTCGCCGCACGGTGCACATCGGCATGGCAGTGGTGATGGGCATCATCATCTACGTCTTCTATCTGCTCAACAACGACAGTGCCATCAAGATGGTCTATTCGCTGGCTAGTTTCACTTATGGTCCCATTTTGGGCTTGTTTGTCTATGGCATGTTCACACGTCAGAATGTGCGTGACCGCTGGGTGCCGCTGGTGTGCATCGCCGCCCCGGTGCTCAGTTGGTGCTTGCAACAATGGTGCGCCACGCAGTGGGACTACAAGATTGGCTTCGAGTTGCTGCTCTACAACGCTGCCTTCACCATCCTGGGTCTGCTGCTCCTGAGGCGCAAGTGATTGAAATTCAATAAACTGATTGATTGTTGGTTTTTGGTTATCAGTTTTCAGTTTTCGGTTGTCAGTTGTCAGTTTTCGGTTATCAGTTTTTCGGTTGTGGCTGAGAACAGAAGACTGAAGACCGATAACAACTAATTCACAATTCACAATTCTCAATTTTCAATTAAAATATAAGTGGCTCACGACCTAATTAACCGATATATCTGGCTCATCGACACCATACGCCGCTATGGGCGCATCACGCTCGATGAGATCAACCGCCAGTGGCTGCGGTCGCCACTGAGCGACGGCAAGCCATTGCCGCGCCGCACATTTCACCACTATCGCAACGGTGCGGAGGAAATGTTCGGTGTTAACATACAGTGCGACCGTTCGACCTACGAGTACTATATCGAAGATACGGCACAGTCGGCCTTGCAGCAGTGGCTGGTCGACTCGACGGCTCTGACCGACACGCTGCGCGACACCAGCGATATCGCCGAGCGTGTAGTGCTCGAGAATGTACCCTCGGCTCGCGAACACTTGACTACGATCGTCGATGCCCTGCGGCAGAATCACCGCATCCGCTTCGCCTATCGCAGTTACAACCGCAGTCAGCGCACTACAGTCGAATTGGAGCCATACTTTGTCAAGATCTTCAAGCAGTTGTGGTATGTCATCGGGCACAATGTCAGCGACAAGAAGATCAAGACCTACGCCCTGGATCGCATGACCGACCTGGTGATTGATGCCGACCGCACGTTTGACTATCCCGAGGGCTTCAGCCCGCAGGAGTTCTTCAAGGACTGCTTTGGCATCACTACCAACCAGAATGACCCCAAACGCATCGTGTTGCGCGTCGAGCCCAAGCAGGCCAAGTACTTCCGCGCCCTGCCGCTGCACCCCTCGCAGCAAGAGGTGGTGCACGATCACTACAGCATCTTCACCTACACCATGCGACTCACCTACGACCTGCGCGAGGAGTTGCTGAGTCACGGCAGTTCGCTTGAAGTCCTGGAGCCCCCCGAACTCAAGGTCATGATCATGGACGAACTGCGCAAGGCCCTCAGCCAGTATCATTAACCCCTCCAACTCGACACTCGACTAGTCATTCTCACTCTTTTAACTCGAAAAAACACGACGTGAAAGGATTATTCAAACTCCTGGTGCGGTTTGTACCGCCCTATAAGAAACAGTTGCTGCTCAACGTGTTGTTCAACATATTGACGGCATTCCTCACCTTGTTCTCGTTTGCCCTGATTATCCCCATCCTGGAGATGCTCTTCGGGCTCAACACGCAGACCTATGCCTTCATGGACTGGGGCAGCGGCAAAGTCAATGAGGTGCTGGTCAACAACTTCTACTACTATGTGCAGTGCATCATCGAGCGCTATGGCGCCTCGACTGCACTGGCCTCGATAGCCTTGGCTCTGGTGGTGATGACCGGACTGAAGACAGGGTGTGCCTATCTGAGTGCCTATTTCATGATTCCCATCCGCACGGGTGTGGTGCGTGACATCCGCAACCAGATCTATTCCAAGATTGTGTCGCTGCCCATCGGCTTCTTTTCGAGTGAGCGCAAGGGCGATGTGATGGCACGCATGAGCGGCGATGTGACCGAGGTTGAGAACTCAATCATGATGTCGCTCGACATGATGTTCAAGAACCCCATCATGATCGTTGCCTGCCTGACGATGATGATTGCGCTGAGTTGGCAGTTGACCCTGTTTGTGCTCATCTTGCTGCCGCTGGCAGGCTTGGTGATGGGCGGTGTGGGCAAGCGGCTGAAGCGCGTGTCGCTCGAGGGACAAAACCAGTGGGGTGTGATGCTGAGCAACATCGAGGAGACCATAGGCGGACTGCGCATCGTCAAGGCATTCAATGCCGAGCCGAAGGTGCGCGACCGCTTTGAGGGCGAGAACGAGAAGTACCGCTCCATCGTCACCCGGCTGCAGCGTCGCTACGAGTTGGCGCATCCCATGAGCGAGTTTCTGGGCACAGCCACCATCGCCATCGTCCTGTGGTTTGGTGGCACACTCATCCTGGGTGGGCACAGCAGCATCACTGCGCCCAAGTTTATCTACTACATGGTCATCTTCTACAGCATCATCAATCCCGCCAAGGATCTGTCCAAGGCCAGTTATGCCATCCAGCGCGGCATGGCGTCGATGCAGCGCATTGACCGCATCCTGGGTGCCGAGAACACCATCCGCGACCCCGAGCAGCCTGTGCAACTGGCGACCATGGAGCAGGGCATTCGCTATGAGGGCGTGCGATTTCGCTATGGCGAGCAGTGGGTCATCGATGATGTGACGCTCGACATCCCGCGTGGCCACACCGTGGCGCTGGTGGGACAGAGCGGATCGGGCAAAACCACAATGGCCGACCTGTTGCCGCGATTCTATGACGTGGAGCAAGGTCGCATCACCATCGATGGTCATGACATACGCGACTGCCGTGTGGCCGACCTGCGTGCCCTGATGGGAAATGTCAATCAAGAAGCCATCTTGTTCAACGACACGTTCTACAACAACATCACCTTTGGCGTGACCGATGCCACGCGCGAGCAGGTCGAGGAAGCTGCCCGCATCGCCAATGCCTACGACTTCATCATGGCCAGCGAGGACGGCTTTGATACCAACATCGGTGATCGGGGCTGCAAACTCTCGGGCGGTCAGCGCCAGCGCATCAGCATCGCTCGTGCCATCCTCAAGAACCCGCCCATCCTCATCCTCGACGAGGCCACCAGTGCCCTCGACACCGAGAGCGAGCACCTGGTACAGGAGGCACTCGACCACCTGATGCATGGTCGCACCACACTGGTCATCGCCCATCGTCTGAGCACCATCAAGAATGCCGACCTCATCTGCGTCATGCAGGATGGACGCATCGTCGAGCAGGGCACGCACGACCAACTCATGGCCCACTCGGGTCACTACCGCCACCTGGTGGACATGCAATCGCTGGGCTAAGCACTAGGCGTTGAGGATTATGGGGGTGTGTCAAAATGAATTGCCCGACAATTTCACATTGTACGGACGCGGCGTGCCGAGTGATCTTCGAACTATGAATCATTCTGATTTACAAGACAATCCATTGCAATCGGGCAGTAGTAGGCAATCACGCGGCACGCCGCGTCCCTACCTGAGGTGATACATTTTGTGTTTTTTGTGGGGGACACAAAAATGAAGGCATACCTCGTGATTGGTATGCCTTCATCGTGCCGCAATCTTCAAGTGGGTTCACATTCACATGCTCAGTCACTACATGCGACATAGGGAAATTTAGACTAAATGATTTTATCTCAACCACAGCCCCCCTGAGGACTGTAGCCTGATAAGAGTTCACACGCTTTTTCGACTGCAAATATAAAGAAACTTTTTGGATTGACCAAAATTCTTGTTTCCAGGTCATGCAGCCAGGTCTCACTAGCATATTTCATGGCAAGAGTGCCCATGATGGCAAGATAAATTGCTTGATAGACAAATGGGTACAAAAAAATTGATTGTCTCACGACAACCAATCTTTAATTAACCTTAAATCTAATACCATGAAAAACACGGTACAAAGATATAATAAAAATGTTTTACAACATTGTTTTCGAGCAAGGAAGATTTGAAAAATTAACAAGGTTTAACTTCTGTCATTTGCATCAGGGTGAATATACCCTCACGCCCCTCGTTCATGAGCAAATCTAGGATGCTGAGGTGTGGCACGAAGCCATGACGCATGGCCCACACCTGATAGTAGGGCACGTCGGCGATGGGCAGGTCATCGCCTTTCTTACCCTCAATCTTGCCCCGCAAATCCTCTATCCTTAATTGAGAATTGAGAATTGAGAATTGAGAATCAAGACCGCTGCGCTCTGGTAGTGGGTAGGGTGCATTGTGCATTGTGCCTTGTGCATTGAATGTGATGGGCAGATCCATGAAATCGACGACGAGCTGCTGCAACTGCGTGTTCAGTTCTAGCAAGTGAGTTTGATGGCCGTTGATGATGATCGCCTCCAGGTCGGGAGCGATGTGGTCGAAGTAAGGTGTGCGCCCGTATGCCGAGTAGAGTGCTCCCCAATGCAAGCGTCGCCAGTTGCCATGCTCGCTGATGCGCACCTCGCGCATGGGGGTGGCCATGTTGTCGGTCTCGCCCACGAGTGGCACGGTGAGTTTCTGCATGCCGTTCGGTCCGTCGATGCAGTAGCGGTGATGGCTGTGTCTGAGCGGCAAGTGCCGCTCGTCAGCGTCGATGATGACCGTTCCCGCCATCAGTGCTGCTGCCCAATATCGCACACTGCCCGTGCACATGCTGCCTGTGATAATGGTGGCCCCACTCCCCCTTACCCAAGGGGTGGGGCTAGGAGTAGGGCTTAAATTCTTAATTCTCAATTCTTAATTCTTAATTCTTAATTAGAGAAAGAGGCTCGGTCGGGATTGGGGATGCGCAGGATGCGGTTCCAGCGGATGCCACCGTTGAACAGCGAGTGATCCTTGTCGAACGAGATGAGGATGATGTTGGGTGTGCCCACGATGTGATCCTCGGGCACGAAGCCCCAGTAGCGCGAGTCGAGCGAGTTGTCACGGTTGTCTCCCATCATCCAGTAGTAGTCCATCTTGAAGGTGTAGGTGTCGGTCTGCTTGCCGTTGATGTAGAATTTGCCGTCTTTCACCTCAAGCGTGTTGCCCTCGTAGTTGCGGATGCAGCGCTCATACTTGGGCAGGTTTTCCATCGTCAGGTGCATGGTCATGCCCTTCTTGGGAATCCATAGTGCACCGTAGTTCTCGTGTGTCCAACCATAGTCGGTGCCCACGGGATAGGTGATGATGCTCTCACCCGGGTCAGCCACCATGCGTTCCACCACAGTGATCCACGATTGCTGTTCAAGTTGCTTCTTCATTGCGGCAGTGAGTGGCAGCAAGTAGTGGCCATCTTGCATCATGTGTCGATCCTCGATGCTGATGCCCAACTCCTCAAACAAGTCATCGCCGATTGTACGGCCATCGGTGGCGACATGGTAGAAGAACTGAACATTCTCGGGCTGTGGCAGCGGCTTGTTGTTGATATAGACCACGCCGTCCTTGATGCTCAGCCAGTCGCCAGGCAGACCCAAACAGCGTTTGACATAGTTCTCACGACGATCGACAGGGCGATAGATAACTTCGCCGAAGCGGTCGGGGTTGGCCAGAATGTTCTCGCGACCGAATTCCAGGCACTGGGTGTAGTAGTCGGGATTCTGCGACTTGAGCGCCACGGTGTCGCCAGCAGGGAAGTTAAATACCACGATGTCGCCACGCTCGACCTTGCGCAGACCCTTCAGTCGGTGATAAGCCAACTGCGGCTTGTCGATGTAGCTCTTGCAGTTGAAGAACGGCAAGGTGTTCTGTGCCAATGGGAAGTGCAGGGGTGTCTGCGGCACGCGGGGACCATAGACCACCTTGTTGACCCACAAGAAGTCACCCGTGAGCAGGGTCTTCTCGAGCGATGATGACGGAATCTGGTAGTTCTGACCCACAAACAAGAACAGGAAATAGACCAGCACCAGCGCGTAGACGATGGCATCGACCCAACTCATGATGGTGCGCGCGATGCCGGGTTTCCAGCCTTTCCAGGCGCCCCAGGGGATAAATTGCGTCAAGTAGATGTCGGCCAGCAAGGGCCATGCCAGCAGCAGCCAGGGGTTGCCCATCCAGTAGATCCAACCCAGAAAGATGGCACTCACGATGCCAAATCGCGCCCAGCGTGTGCCCTTGACTCGTGCCAGTCGCTCGCCCAGCGAGCCCGTCTGTCTCACATATTCTTCTTGTTTATTTTTGTCTTTACTCATAGTAGACTTGGATTTTTGCGCTGCGAAATTACAAAAAACTTTTCAGTTAGCAGTCAGTTATTTGGCATTTTGCCCAGAAATGCCTACTTTTGCATGTCCGCTCACAATGAGCGGGCACTTGAATTTACTGATGCCCACAAGATAATATGGTGCAAAACTTGTGCCACCATCGGTAGTAATGCGTTCATTTGTGAAAAAACACAGTAACACTTAATATGAAAAAGATCATCTTGACCCTGATGGCTGCAGCAGCCATGACCGTGACGATGGCGCAGCAGATGCCCGTCGCGCCCGATTATCTCAAACCTGGCGACAAGGTTGCCATCCTCTCGCTGGCTTCAACGCCCAAGAAGGCATACGTCGATGCAGGCGTTGCCACGCTCAAGCAGTGGGGCTATGTGCCTGTCGTGGGCGAGCACGTGCTGGACAACTGCCACGGCTATGCCGGCACGCCCCAGCAGCGCCTCGACGACTTGCTCAAGGCCCTGCGTGACCCCAGCGTCAAGGCCATCCTCAGCACCCGTGGTGGCTATGGCTCGGCCATGATGCTCGGTTTGATTCACCCCGACACGCTGGCCAAGTATCCCAAGTGGATTATCGGCTACAGCGACATCACCTCGTTGCACAGCGCACAAGTGCGGGCCGGCAACATGAGCCTGCATGCCAACATGTGCGGCAACCTAGCCGACAAGGATGCCGACCCTGTTATCCAGGGTTATTTGCGCGATATCTTGCGGGGCCAGTTGCCCACCTATCGAGTGCCCGCCCATGCCTATAATCAGCCGGGCACCGCACAAGGCATCTTGCTGGGTGGCAACATGGCGGTGTTCAGCGTCAATTTCTCGGGTTCGGACCAATGGGACTTTCTTGACCGCGACTACATCGCCGACCGCGACATCATCCTGTTCTTTGAGGATGTGGGCGAGAGCATCCCGCGTGTGGCAAGCATGCTCACGCAGTTGCGCCTCAAGGGTGTGCTCAATCGTGTGCGTGGCATCATCATTGGCCGTTTCACCGACTACAAGGCACAGAACGGCTACACCGACATGAACGACATGTTGCACGACCAGTTGTCGAGTTTCGGCCTCGACATCCCCATCTGCTATGACTTCCCCGCCAGTCACGACGAGTCGTGGAACTACCCCCTCATCGAGGGGCATCCCGTCACCCTTGACGTCACCGAAACCGGAGTCACCCTCCGCTTCTAACTTGGTGGATTAGGGACGGTTCTTTTTCGCCAAAAGTTAAAACAAATTAGCCTTTGGCGAAAAAGAACCGTCCCTAATTCGCCAGTCCCTAATTCGCCATTTCGTGGCGAAGGTGGTAGGTGTTGCGCAGCGACTCAAACTGGTCGGGATGCGACTGTAGTTGGGCGGTGAGTGGACCGGGGTCAAAACTTGTCATGATTGCGTCGAGGGTCACTCCGTCGGCACCCTGGGCCGGGGCGGCGATGTGTGGCACGGGCAGGTGCCAGCCGTAGTGGCGGTTCAATGCCTCAATCATCATGGCGGTGCCGCGCTGCTTGCCCTCGATGCTGTAGCCGGCGATGTGCGGTGTGGCAACGATGGCACGTCGCAGCACATCGGGGTTGAGCGTCGGTTCGCCTTCCCAGCAGTCTATGGCCAGGTCGCCCTGCCAATCTTGCAGAGCCGCCTCGTCGATGATGCCGCCACGTGCAGCATTGAGCAGGAGGCGGCAGTTCTTCATTTGGCGCAACGGTGTCTCGCCCAGCAGGTGCCACGTGGGCCACTGACCTCCGTTAGTGAGCGGGGTGTGTACCGTGACGATGTCGCTGCGACTGAGCAACTCATCGAGTGGAACGCCGATGCCCAGGGGCGGGTCGTTGAGCAAGACGTTGAATCCCAGTTGCTGCGCCCATCGTGCCACAATACTACCTACATGTCCCACACCGATGACACCTAGTGTCAACCCGTGTGCTGTGTCGATGCCACTGCGCTGCATCCACAGACCAATGGCAGCCATCACCCACTGTGCCACTGCCGGCGCGTTGCAGCCCGGTGCATTGCACACCGTGATGCCGTGGTCGCGGCACCAATCGAGGTCAATGTGGTCAGTACCGATGGTGGCCGAGCCGATGAAGCGCACCCTGCTGCCTGCAAGCAGAGCCGCGTCGCAGCGCGTGCGTGTGCGCACCAGCAGCACGTCGGCATCGCGCACCGCCTGCGCCGTGATGTCGCTGGCTGGCAGATACTTCACCTGCGCCACCGCCTCCAGTATGCCCTGAATATAAGGAATTCGATTCTCAACAACAATCTTCATCATCGTGACTGCAAAGGTACAAAAACTTCAGGAAAAAGTGTAGTCCTTGCTTGCCCTAAACTCGGAAAAAGTGTGGTTTTTGAGGCTTAAAACCCCCGAATTAATGTCAATGCCATGTTATACAGAAAGCTAAACATTCAATAAAATCTCTGGCGGTTCTGCCCATTGAGGTCAAGTTCGGCAATGTGAATTTGTTATTGAATTCGGTGTCGCGATTTGTTTATTTAACAGAAAAACACTAACTTTGCACATTCTGCTAGTCGCGGCTGCTCAACCAGTGCAGCGGTCTAGCAGCGCGTAACGCAATCTTAATTTAGGCTATGGTGAAGAAACTTTTAACTTGCATGCTCGTGCTGCTTGTGGCTATTGCCGCTCAGGCGCGTGACTTCGATGACATCAAGAATGGTATGAGGCTGATTGACACGGGGCAAGACAGTATTGCCGGTGTCATTCACCGGTTCAAGGCCAGTGAGAAGCGCTTGCGGGATGCTGACCCGGTCAAAGCCGCCATCTATCAGACCCTGTTGGCACATTTGCAGCCCGACGACAGTGTGCCCTATCGCTCACTGGCAATGAGTCATGCCGACTTGCTGGCGCAGGCCAAGGCCACGAAGTTCAAGGGCTTGGTCGAACGGCTGCCCATGGGGCGCTACTTCGGCGATGACCTGCTCAGCGTCTTGGGCTATGAACTGGAGGAGTATGCCACGCTGCACGACTACTACGACCGCCACGGCAACCGGCCTGCCGCCATGCTGACTGCGCTACATTTACTGGAAGCGCAGCGCATGACTAGACCCCAGTATATAGCCTCGCTCGACTCGCTGATGACCATCTATGGCGACTTGGAAGTCTCGGCCGAGGTGGCACTGGCGCGTTATCAAGCCATGACCTATGACTATAGTGTAAAAGAAAAGGGTGAGTATCTTGAAAAAGCCTTAAGCAAGTATGAGCGCTATTGGCGAATTGGCGCACTAAAAGATGCTTACAACACGTTGTGCCAGAGCGAACTGGAAGTCAGATTCCAGAGAAGCCTCACAACGTCGGCCGATAGTCTGACATTCATAACCAACACTCGCAACATTCGCCGCATCGATGTTGACATCTATTCAACCAACATGCCTCCAACCGAAGTCCGAGATGCATGGCGCGTAGATGAAGATGACATCAACGAATACAAAAAAGAGTATAGCTTCAAGCACATCAAGCATGATGTGCTCGCCATCAACAATGCCAATCGGTATGAGACCTTTACCCATGGCCATATCTTGCCACCTATGGACAAGGGAGTGTATCTGCTGCGTTTCAAAACCACTCCGCCAATCGATGATAACTTGTATGTCTTTCAATGCGTGAGCGACCTGCGCACATTGAGTCTGGATATGACCAACGGCAAGCAACTGGTGACTGTGGTCAATGCCATCAGCGGCAAGCCAGTGCCACACGCGCAACTCTATGATGACGATTTCGAGAAACTGCTGGCTACCACCAATGCTCAAGGTGAAGCGCTTGTCGATGACAACCTTGATGTCTGCCCTGCCACTGCCGATGACCGATTCTGCTACGAGAGTGATTTCTCACGCAACTATCCCACCGACCACGACAAGACCTCCCATCTCAATGTGATGACCGACCGAGCTATTTATCGGCCTGGACAAGACATTCAGCTGGCAGTGCTTGCCTATACTCGCCAGGACGATGACGTGGCCGTGCTCACTGGCAGGGCCATCGAGGTGAAGTTGCTGGACAGCAAAAGACAGACGGTGGACACAGCGCAAGTTGTGACCGATGAATATGGCGTGGCGCACGCTCGCTTCGCCCTCAAGCCCAACTTGTTGCATGGTGCTTATCGCATCGAAGCGATCTTGCCGGCACAGCAACCCCACGGTCGAGATGTCACTGGTGTTGCTGTGTTGCGCGTCGAGCAATACAAGCGGCCGACATTTAAGATCACCATCGACGACAACCACAAGCGCATTGCCCGTGGCGACACCGTCATGATTACAGGACAGGCAACCACAATGACCGGAATACCATTGCACAATGCGACCGTGACCTATAGACTCGACGCGAGGATGCCTTTTCAAGACACCATCAGCACCGATAGTGAGGGGCGCTTTAAGATTGCTATTCCCACCGATGACCAGCGCAATTGGTACTATCGGCTGACGATACAAGTGACCGACATGACTGGCGAGAGCCATGAGGAGATTGTCAGATTCACCATGGACGACCGCCCTGTGAGGCTGACATCCGATGCCGGCAGCGTGTGGTGGATTGAGCAAGCCCAGTTACCCCAGGCTACTGTGACGTATAAGGCCAGAAACGTCATGAACAAAGACATCAACGGCGCGGTGGTCAAATATTGGCTTCTAGGTCATGAGTTGGCCAGCGACACCGCCAGTGCGGGCAGGCGTGTCAACTTAAAGCTGCCTCACGCGCTGTCCTGTGGCAAACATGAGCTCATGGCCTGTTGCGACGGCGACACAATCAGCACCACGCTCATTGTCTATGACCCCCAGGCCACGAGGCCATGCTATGATGCCGACATCTGGTTTAAGACCGACAAAGAACGAATTGAACTCGGTACCAGCCGGCACGATGTGCATGTGCTTTATGCCGTGATGCGTGCCGACAGTTGCTTGGAACGTGGCACCATTGAGTTGAGCGACACCATCATTCGCCGTGATTTTGCCTATCAGCCCCAGTATGGCGATGGCATCAAGGTACTCTATGCCTGGTGGAAAGATGGCAAACTCTATCAGGCCAGTCACACAATCGTGAAGCCTCAGCCCGACAAGGCATTGGCATTGCGCTGGAACACATTCCGTGACCGACTGACGCCGGGTCAGAAGGAGCAATGGCAACTGCAGGTGAACCGACCCGACGGCACTCCTGCCGATGCACGAGTGATTGCAGCCATGTACGACAAGTCACTTGACGAGTTTGAGCCTCATAACTGGCCAATGGGATTGTCGTTCGACCGCTCAATTTACCATGCTAATTATGCGTCACAGGACTACAATTTCTACAACTATTACAACCTCTATAGCCTTGCCAATCAACAAAATGACAAGTCGGGTTTCCCGCCCCGACGCATGAGCCATCTCAAGACCGGCCTCATGGGCAGCGAGAAGCTCATCAGCGGCACAGTGGTCGATGAGAACGATGAGCCTATCATTGGTGCTACAGTCACCATTGACCGAAACAGCCGAGTAGGGACCTCAACAGACATTGATGGAAAATTCAAACTGCTGGCGCGCATTGGAGATCGACTCACAATACATTACTTGGGTTACCATCCTGCTCGCACAACCATCACAGGAGCACATCCTCTCATCCAGTTATGGCCTGACGACGGAACCACCCTGAACGAGGTCGTGGTCACAGGTTACCAAACAGTGAACAAGCGACTCTTCACTGGCACCTCAACGGTCGTCAGCGATGATGTTGCACTGTCACTTGAGGGAAGAGCTGCGGGCGTACAGGTAGAGGGAGATTCGCCCGAAATCCGTGTGCGTGGCGCAACATCCATCTATGGTGATCCACGACCACTGATTGTTGTCGACGGGGTCATTGTTGATGTCATTGCCGAAGTTGGTGCCGATGCGCTGTCGGGTGGTGATGCCAATGCGCTGATTGCATCGATGCTACCCAATATCAGTGCTAACGACATCCGCGACTTCAAAATCTTGACAGACCCGTCGGCCACCGCCATCTATGGTGCCCGTGCGTCGGCAGGAGTGATTTTGGTCAACACCGTCAAGGGCGATGGCGCTCAGGCGATTGCCCGGACGCTGGATCTGCCTGCACGTGAGAACTTGAACGAAACGGCATTCTTCTTCCCCACCTTGCAGACCGATGAGCAGGGGCGGGTCAATCTGCAATACACCCTGCCCGAGAGTGTGACCACATGGCGGGTCATGACTCAAGCGCACACACGCGACATGTGCTGGGGTACACTAGGTGGCGAGGTGGTGGCCAGCAAGCAGTTTATGGTCCAACCCAATGTGCCGCGATTTGTGCGCATGGGCGACACTGCCACCATCACTAGCCGCATCGTCAACACATGCGACCACGATGTGCGTGGAGCGGTGTCGATGCAACTCGTCGACACCGAGACCGATCGAGTGGTCTACACGCAGCATCAGACGTTTGCTGCCGCTCAAGGCGAGTCTACAACCGTGACGTTCAGTTACAAGCCCCAGCAGAGCAAAACTTTGCTGATGTGCAAGGTTGTGGCGAGCAATGGTGAGGCCAGCGACGGCGAGCAGCACTATCTGCCAGTGCTCAGCCAGTTTGAACTGGTGACGCGAACGGTGCCGTTCACGCTCCTGGGCAAGGGAAAGGCCAGCATTGACTTGAGCAAACTGGAGGTGAAAAAAGCCTTTGGGGCACAGTACACCCTGGAATACACCAACAATCCCGCCTGGCTCATGATGCAAGCACTGCACGAGTATGCCCATCCCGTGGATGACTGTGCGGCCTGCCAAGCCATTGCCTACTTCTCGTTAAAGACGGCAGCAGGCATCTTGTCGATGTCGCCACAAGTGGCACAGACCATGCAGCAATGGCGCGACGAGCAGGATTCTGTCGGCCAGCAGAGTCCGTTGGAGCGCAACCAGGAACTCAAGTCGATTGTGCTGGCCGAGACCCCGTGGGTCGGTATCGCCAAGACCGAGACCGAGCAGCGGCAACAATTGAGCAAATTCCTCGACCAGACGGCACTGAACGGCAAAGTCAGCACCACATTATCGGCACTGAGGGCGTTGCAAAACGGTGATGGGTCGTGGAGTTGGTTCAAGGGTATGAAGGGAAGCGTTGCTATGACCCAGATGGTGCTGGAGGGACTGGTGCGCGTCAATGTGCTGCTCGGCAAACAACGTGAGACCCAGTACATGATGAACAGCGGTTTTAATTACCTGGCTCGACAAGGCATTGACGAAAGGTATCTCTATCTGGCCGCAATGGACAACCGCGATGTGCCCGACTCGTGCCGCCGTGAGCGCAAGAAAATCATCAAGGCGATGAAGCGCGACAAGTCGTGGCACAGTGCCTATGCCGACTGCATCATGGCCACCACCTTGTGGAAGTGGGGCGAGAAGAAGGCGGCGCGACAGCGACTGGATGCTGTAATGGCCGACATGCTCAGCAGCAAGGCCATGGGACGGTACCTTGATGCCACGAGCCACGGCTACTGGTGGTATGACCTCAAGATTCCCACCCAGGTAGCGGCCATCGAGGCCATGCAACTGATTCACCCTGACGACACCACTGCCATCGAGGAAATGCGCCGATGGCTCTTGCAGCAGAAGCGCACGCAGTACTGGAGCACAGCCTATAACAGTGCTAATGCCGTGTATGCTTTCATCAATGGCAATCTGCGCGCGCTCGACGAGGTGCCGATGGCCGACTTCAGCGTTGACGGACATCATGTCGACCTGCCGCAAGGCAGTGCCGGACTGGGCTATGTCAAGACTGACCTGAAATTGAAAGAACCCTATCGGCTCACGGTCAACAAGAGCCATACCGGCACGAGTTGGGGCACAGTCTATGCCCAATTCGTGCAACCCTCCAGAGCGGTCGAGAAATCCAGTTCGGGCATCAGTGTTAAGCGTGAGATTGTTAAGCCCAATGGCGATACTCTGCATGTGGGCGACCGTGTGACGGTGCGACTGACTATCACTGCATCGCGTGACCTCGACTTTGTGCAAGTCATCGACAAGCGACCGGCCTGCTTTGAGCCTGTCAACCCGCTGAGCGGATATTTCCGCGGATGCTATTGCGACTTGAAGGACACGGAAACTCGCTACTACATCGACCGCATGAGGCAGGGGACGCGGGTCATTGAGCGCGACTATTTCATCGACCGGGCTGGCACCTACAAGACGGGCATCACCACCGCGCAGTGTGCCTATGCTCCCGAATTCACGGCCACCGCTCCCGCCATGGTACTGAGCGTAATGCCGTGACCATCGCCTCTATATCAGAAAAATGTTGTAACTTTGCAGCCGCAACCGGTTATCGGTTGTCAGTTATCGGTTGTGACTGAAAACTGAAGACCGAAAACTGAAAAACCGAAAACCATATTAAACGAAGAAGCATGGCTGAGAGCAACTTTATTGACTATGTGAAGATTTTGTGCCGCAGTGGCAAGGGCGGAGCCGGATCGGCCCACCTGCACCGCGCCAAGTATATACCCAAAGGCGGGCCCGACGGCGGCGACGGCGGCCGCGGTGGGCACATCTACCTCAAGGGCAACCGCAACTTGTGGACGCTGATCCACCTCAAGTACCAGCGCCACGTGTTCGCTACCGACGGACAGGCGGGCTACGAGAACCAGTCGACCGGCAAGGACGGCGAGGATCGCACCATCGAGGTGCCTTGCGGCACGGCGGTCTATGATGCCGAGACCGGACAATTCTTGTGCGACGTGACCGAGGACGGGCAGGTGGTGCGCTTGCTCAAAGGCGGTCGAGGCGGTCTGGGCAACACGCACTTCAAGAGCGCGACGAGGCAGACTCCCCGCTTTGCCCAGCCCGGTGAGAAAGGCATCGAGAAAGCCGTCATTCTGGAGCTGAAGTTGCTGGCCGATGTGGGTCTGGTGGGCTTTCCCAATGCGGGCAAGTCGACCCTGCTCTCGGTCATCAGTGCCGCCAAGCCCAAGATTGCCAACTATCCGTTCACCACGCTCGAGCCCAACCTGGGCATTGTCAGTTACCGCGACCAGCAGTCGTTTGTCATGGCCGACATCCCCGGCATCATCGAGGGGGCGAGCGAGGGTCGCGGACTGGGCTTGCGCTTCTTGCGCCACATCGAGCGCAACGCCGTGTTGCTGTTCATGATTCCGGCCGACACCGACGACATCGGCCGCGAGTATGAGGTGCTGTGCAACGAGTTGCAGACCTTCAACCCCGACCTGGTGGACAAACCTCGCGTGCTGGCCATCACCAAGTGTGACCTGGCCGATGACGAACTCATCGACATGCTTCGGCCCAGTCTGCCTGATGGAGTAGAGACAGTGTTCATCTCGAGTGTGGCACAGAGGGGACTGACCGAACTCAAGGATGCCCTGTGGCGCACCATCAACGACGAGCGCAACCGCATCCCCGAGACCCCGACACACCGCGACCTGGATGCCCGCCACCGTGAGCAAGCCGAGGATGACTTCATCTTTGACACTCCCGAGGGTGAGCCTGTCGATGACGATGTGCCCGCGCAGGCACAAGGCGAGGGCCGCATGATAGGTCCCGACGACCAGCAGTGGCGCGACGAGTATTGGGCCGACGACTACATCGACGAGAATGCCGACTTCCAGGTTGTCAGCGACCCTGACGATGCCTGATAATCGCAATATTGTCTGTCATATCTGAACAAAATCGCTACACAGTGTTGATGGCTGTGTAGCGATTTTCATTTTGTACAATGTGTCGGGTTAGGCGAGTCCCAATTGAAAATTTTCGATGAAGGGGACGAAGTCGGGGCGGCGCTGCTTGATGTCCTCGACCACTTCGCGTGGGGTGAGGATGCGGTGGTCCTCGGTGGTGGGTCGCACCTTGAGTTCTAGTGCGAGCATGTCGTTGCCCACGGCATCGCGCAGATGTGTCATGATCTTGGATTTGTTGCTCTCGATGCTTTCAATCTGGGCCTTGCCTTCGACAAAGACATCATAGAGCGCCTCGCCCGCCTGCTGCAACTGCGCCGTCCGCATTGACGAGATGGTCAATATTTCGTGAGGATTCTGATCGATATAGGCCTGCCAAGCCTGCATCAATTGCTGGATCGTGAAAGGGTTGTTGCGCAAGTTGCC
The DNA here is from genome assembly GCA_002396085.1 of Porphyromonadaceae bacterium UBA4262. Lineage (GTDB taxonomy): Bacteria > Bacteroidota > Bacteroidia > Bacteroidales > Muribaculaceae > Sodaliphilus. Next base: position 152,168 of record DGWI01000048.1, on the reverse strand, counting down.
GGTCTGTGCAGGCTGTTGTGCTGTGCTTGGTGCGGGCTGATCGGTTTGCTTCTTGGCTGCAACCACCGTGCGCTTGGTCACAGGACGATAAGATGTGGGACGAGGCTCAGATGCCACGACGGGTGGTGCAGGCTGAACTGCTGGTGGCGTTGGAGCCGCCTGAACAGAGGGCTGTGCCTGTTGCTGGACAGGTGTTTGAGCAGGCGTTTGAGCCTGGGTTTGCTGTGTTTGTACTTGCTGCTGAGTCTGTGTTTGAACTTGCTGTTGAGCCTGTGTTTGGACTTGCTGCTGCGCCTGTGTCTGGATTTTGCGCAAGGGCTGTTGTGGCTCGGGCTCGGGTGGAACCACAATCTGGCACAACTTGATGAGGGTGAGTTCGACCAGCAGTTGCTTGTTGCTGGCGTTGCGGTAGTTCAGGTCGCATGTGTTGCACAGGTCCAAGGCGCGGTAGTAGAAACGTGGTCCCAACTTGGCTGCTTGCATGACATAGCGTTGGCTCACATCGGCATTCATCTCAAGCAGCACGGTCGTCTGCGGTGTGCTAGCCACCATCAGGTCGCGGATGTGCTGTGCCAGGCCGTTGACAAAGAAGAGCGAGTCAAAGCCCTTGTCGCGTATCTCCTTGTAGATGAGCAGCGATTGTGGCACATCGGCAGCCAGAAAAGCATCTATTAGGCGGAAGTAGTAGTCATAGTCCAGTACATTGAGGTTGTCGATGGCACTCTGATAGGTGATGTTGCCCTGGCTCGACGCAGTCACCTGGTCGAAGATGGACAGTGCGTCGCGCATGGCGCCGTCGGCCTTCTGGGCGATGACATTAAGTGCCGCTGGCTCGGCTGTAACACCCTCCTCCTCGCAGATGTGCTGCAACTGCTGAATTATATCAGGAACGGTGATGCGCGCAAAGTCATAAATTTGGCACCGAGATAAGATGGTGGGTATCACCTTCTGCTTCTCGGTGGTGGCCAAGACGAAGATGGCGTATTCGGGCGGCTCCTCCAGGGTCTTGAGGAACGCGTTGAACGCAGCCTGCGAGAGCATGTGCACCTCATCGATGATGTACACCTTGTAGCGCCCCGACTGTGGCGGGATGCGCACCTGTTCGGTCAAGTCGCGGATGGCATCAACGCCGTTGTTGCTGGCGGCATCCAACTCAATGATGTTGAACGAAGACTGCTCGTTGAAGGCGCGGCACGATGCACACTCGTTGCAAGCCTCACCGTCGGCTGTGGGATGCTCGCAGTTGATGGTCTTGGCAAAGATGCGGGCGCAGGTGGTCTTGCCCACGCCTCGGGGGCCACAGAACAGATAGGCGTGTGCCAGACGGCCACTGGCAATGGCTGTCTTTAGGGTATGGGTCAACGCTTGCTGGCCCACTACCGTGCGGAAACTGGACGGACGGTACTTCCGTGCCGATACGATATAGTTGCTCATTGTCTGGTCAGTGCACAGAGCATAGCGCACAATGCTCAAAGGGTGCCCGTGTCGCTATGCTTGCGGCTAGTTTATTTGTGCAAAGTTACAAAGAAATATCGACACTTCGATAGATTGTGTCAGAAAAAAGTCGTATTTTTGTAGCCTCAATGTGATTGGTTCTCATTTGTTAGTTGTCGCTGAAACCGAGAACCGAAAAAACCGAAAGCCGAAAACTAATTGTCAATATGATTACATTCATCATCAGCATCGTGGCCCTGATACTGGGCTACATCATCTATGGTGCAGTCGTCGAGCGCATTGTCGCTCCCGACGACCGCGTGACACCCGCCATCCGTCTGGCCGATGGCGTCGACTATGTGGCTATGCCCACCTGGAAGGTATTCATGATTCAGTTTCTCAACATTGCAGGTACAGGACCCATCTTCGGTGCCATCATGGGCATCTGGTTTGGTCCAGCGGCGTTCTTGTGGATTGTGTTGGGTTGCATCTTTGCCGGGGCGGTGCACGACTACTTGAGCGGCATGCTCTCGATGCGCCGCGACGGTGCCAACTTGCCCACACTCATAGGCGACTATCTGGGTCAGGTGGCTCGGCGAGTGATGCTGGCCTTCACAGTGATGTTGATGCTCATGGTGGGTGCCGTGTTTGTCTACAGCCCTGCCATCATCATGGCGGGCATCGTTGGCAGTCAGGAGATGTGGATTGTCATCATCTTTATCTATTACTTGATTGCGGCTATGCTGCCCATTGACAAGATTATCGGCAAAATCTATCCTGTTTTCGCTGTGTCGCTCCTGTTCATGGCGGTGGCACTGATGGCTATCTTGTTCGTCAAGATGCCTCATCTGCCCGAGTTGTGGGACATGGGCAACATGACCCCCTGGCACCAGTCGCTTCAGGTTGAGGGTAAAGACGGTCTGGGCATCGTGGCGTTCATGCACAAGAACCCCATCTTCCCCTGCCTGTTCATCACCATTGCCTGCGGTGCCATCAGTGGTTTCCATGCCACACAGAGCCCTCTGATGGCGCGCTGCCTCAAGAGTGAGCGTCTGGGTCGCAAGATATTCTACGGCTCGATGATCACCGAGGGATTGGTTGCCCTCATCTGGGCCAGTGTGTCGAGTTACTTTTTCTATGCCGGCGGTTGGCGCGAGGTTGTTCCCACCGAGGAGGTCGAGGCTTTCTTGGCTCAGGTGCCTGCCGGTGATGGCAAGACACTTATTCAGTACTTCAGCGCGCCGGCTGTGGTTAAACTCGTGTGTACAGGATGGTTGGGCGTGTTCGGTGGCATTCTCGCCATGCTGGGTGTGGTGGCTGCACCCATCACCAGTGGCGATACTGCCCTGCGCAGTGCCCGCCTCATCATCGCCGAGGCTATCCACTTGCCGCAGAAGAGCATCCACAACCGTCTGATGATCTGTCTGCCTGTGTTTGCAGCGGCCTTTGCCCTGCTCATGTGGCAAATCAGCAGTCCCGACGGCTTCAATGTGTTGTGGAATTACTTCGGTTGGAGCAATCAGACGCTGAGTGTGTTCACCCTGTGGGCACTCACCGTCTATCTGGCTCGCGCTGGCAAATCTTATGTGGTGACCCTCATACCCGCCGTACTGATGACTGCAGTGTGCGCAGTTTTCTTGCTTGTGTCTCCGCAGACTCTGTCGTTGCCGCAGTGGGTTACCGCCCCTGCTGCAGCCGCGGTGGCAGTCGTGTCGCTCGTTTGGTTCTATGCTTGGCACCGTCGTGCCACAACCAAGAACAGCAATTAACTTGCATGCAATAAAGATGGCCCCGCCACCTGTCTTTGAGCGAGATGGGTGGCGGGGCTGACTTAATCTGGGTCCTGGACCCAATCATCTGATGTGATCTCTGAATAGTTGCCACATGACGATGGCGGCAGTGTTGGCGATGTTGAGCGAGTGCTTTGTGCCGTATTGTGGAATCTCGATGCAGCAATCGCTGGCATCGACCGCCTCTTGTGCCACCCCCTTGACTTCATTGCCCAGGATGATGGCCAGTCGCTCGCCTGGCTGGGTGGTGAACTGCTCCAGACTGATGCTGCCATGCACCTGCTCGACCGAACAGATGCGGTAGCCTGCCGCCCGTAGTTCGGTGATGGCATCCATTACTGTGTCATGGTGCGACCAGGGCACAGTGTCCTCGGCACCGAGTGCGGTCTTGTGGATTTCGGGCTTGGGTGGCACAGCGGTGATGCCACACAGGCAGATGCGCTCAATCAGGAACGCGTCGGCTGTGCGAAACACGCTGCCCACGTTCATCTCGCTGCGCACATTGTCCAGCACCACGGTGATGGGCAATTTCTCGATATGACTATATTGCTCGGCATCAACACGATGCAACTCAAGCATGGTTTTCTTCTTCATAGTTCTTTGGGTAGCGTGACGAAAGAGCCGTCACCGTGTCACGTTCAATCTACCACAAGTTGTAGTCGGTGTTGAGGACTTGGAATTCGGTGCGGCGGTTGATTTGGTCGGCGGCGGCCTTGTCTTCGTCGCTCAGGGTGTTGATAAATTCCTCGTTGAGCACGGTGCCCTCTTTGAACTGCGGGTACTGTTTCTCAATGTGCTTGGTCACGGTTTTGGGCACCGTCTTGCCGTAGCCCTTGGGCTTGAGGCGGTCGCGTGCTATGCCGTGGGCAATGAGGTAGTCGACCACGCTCTTGGCGCGTCTTTCGCTCAGTCCGTTGTTGTAGTGGTCACTGCCGATGCGGTCGGTGTGCGCAGCCATCTCGATGGTGATGTTGGGGTTGTCCTTCATCACCTGCACCATCTCGTCTAGTGCCTGCTTGCTCTCGTCGCGCAGCACGGCCTTATCATAGTCGTAGTAGATTTGTTCGATGACCTGTGGCTTGAACATGGCGGCCAGGATAAAGTCGACATTATACTCGGCATCGGCTTCCTCTGAGTCGCTCTTGAACTGCTGCTTGCTGTTCAGGTAGCCTGGTGCACCTGCAAGCATCACATAGTTCACGCCGCGCTGCAGGTCGAATCGGAATGACCCATCGGGCTTGCCGGCTGCCTTCTGATTGCTGCCGTCATCACCCACGATGCGTATGATGGCATTGGGCACGGGTTCGTCATCCTTGTCCAGCACATAGCCACTGATCCACACCTTCAGGTCGGGCTTCTCGAAACTGAAGATGTGATCGTAGCCACGCCCGTCACCTCGGTTGCTGCTGAAGTAGCCTGCTTCGGTCTGGGTGCGGTCGTAGGTGATGCCAAAGTCGTCGTAGGCCGAGTTCATGGGCGAGCCCATGTTCTCGATAAACCACTTGCCCGAGGGTTGCAACTTGGCGCAGAAGATGTCAAGCCCACCCATGCCCGGATGGCCGTTGCTGCTAAAGTAGAATGTGCTGTCGTCGCGGCAGTAGGGGAAGCGGTCGTCGCCCGGGGTGTTGATTTGCTCGCCCAAGTTCTCGAGCGTGCCGTGCTTGTCCTTCAGGTTGATGCGCCACAAGTCCAGTCCACCGAAGCCGCCCGGCATGTCGCTGGTGAAGTATAGCCAGTTGCCATCGGCACTCACGGCCGGGTCGCCGTAACTGCTCAGTGTGTCGGCTGTGATTTCAAACTTTTGCGGTGCGCTCCACTTGGCCTCGCTGCGTGTGCTGGTGTAGATCTCAACATTGCTCGGGGCGTTCTTGCGTATGGCTTTGGCAAAGTACATCATGTTGCCGTCGGGGGTGAACGAGGTGATGCCCTCGTCCCACTCGGTGTTCAACTCGCCACCGGCAGCCTCGGGACGTGTCCACTTGCCTTTCTCATCCTTTTTGCTGTAGAACACATCGCTCTTCTTGGTGCCTGTGATTTCGCTCTTGTTCTCGCCGGTTGCCTTCTCGGTGCTGCTGGTGAAGTAGAGTTGGTCGGCAGCCTTGTCGAGAAATTGCGGGCAGAAGTCGGCCCGCCGCGAGTTGAACAGTTTGGCGCTCTTCACCTGGTAGCGCGAGCCCTCGGTCTTCCACTTCGGTCCCAGTTGGCATCCGCGTATGCCCAGTTGTGACGGCTCGTGCCCAGGCACGAGTTCAAGAAACTCCTCATAGTGCTTGATAGCCTCGTTCCACTTGCCATCGTGATGCAACGCTTCGGCCAGATAGTATATGGCCATCGAGTCTTCATACTCATAGCGTATGGCGTTCTGGAACGCTGCACTGGCACGCTGCGCTTGGTTCAGGTGGCGGTAGCACTGACCCATCATGAAGGCTATTTCGCCACGACGCCAGCGATCCTCTTTGTTCTTGTACTTGTTGTAGAGTTTACGGTAGATGTTGGCAGCCGCGTCATACTCGCCGCGGTCGTAGGCCTCGTCAGCATCGCGCATCTTGGCGCCTTTGCACGAGGTGATGCCTAGCGCCATCGAGCTGATGACTGCCAGGAGTAATATATGTATGAGTTTACGAACCATAATGAGCCGATTATGCGTCCTATTAAAACGCATGCACGCGGTCGTTTATTGTGCCGACGCTGTGCCGATTTGTGGCACGGCACATTTAAAAAGCAAAAAAGTGAGAAATAATCTTACAGAATATTTTGCCGGGTCGAATATTTGCCATAATTTTGCAAATTGAAATGAAATGCGAATGAGTGAAACCTCGCCTCGTCTACCAGGGCGAACATGTCATGAGTTCACACAGCCAGGCAGTCGTGACTGCCGCATGGAAACCCACAAACAAGATCTATTCCGCCTGTCAATGGGAACGCGCCATCTTCCCGACACGGAGCCAAGACACACACGACGATGAAGACCGCACAGCGGTCGAGCACACGCTTCGATATGAAGCCCCTGACACACCTAGAGTTCAACGCCTAAACTGATTGTCAAACCCCCTAACCAATGTGCAAGTCGCACCATTGCCGCATGCAATGCGGTGATGTCCTTGACCCGCCCTGTTGTGCCGGGTGCGCATGTTGCGGCCAATAGCCGTGCGGGCGCACCGGCCCGACATCAGGCGCGGTTGCACAATGAAATTCAACACACTGCAATTAAAATCATTCTAAAACGCACAGTAACCATGACACGACTTTACATCTTGCGCCTGCTCACCCTCTGCTGGGCCATTGCAGGCATGGCCACCACCGATACACCCACCGGCACGCTAGTGCAGGAGGTTGCGTTTGTGCTGATGGGACAGCGCATCGACCGCACTCGCCTTGGCGATACAGCCGAGGCTGCCTTCGAGTTCATTGACCTGCTTGCGGCGTGATCTTTCTTCTCGGTCACACGGGTGTGTGGTCACCAAACTTGGAGACTCATCTCATGTGCTAAATGTCTGTCAAAAACCGAAAAGTGATGATTGACAACCGATAACTGAAAACTTTTTTGTAACTTTGCGCCCCGAAGATAAGAGAGTCTCAATTCTCAATTCTCATTTTTCAATTCTCAATTTTCAATTATAATAGATGGGAAGATTAGTAGCAATCGTGGGACGGCCCAATGTGGGCAAGTCAACACTATTCAATAGGCTCACGCAGACGCGTGCAGCCATCGTCAACGACACTAGCGGCACCACACGCGACCGCCAGTACGGCCTGATGGAATGGAACGGCATGGAAATGAGCGTGGTCGACACCGGCGGATGGGTGGTGAACTCGGAGGACATCTTTGAGGGCGAGATCAACAAGCAGGTGCATCTGGCCATCGAGGAGGCCGATGTCATCCTCTTTGTTGTCGACATCAAGAACGGTATTACTGACCTGGATGACCATGTTGCCGAGATCTTGCGTCGCAGCAACAAGCCCGTCATCGTTGTGGCCAACAAGGACGACAACAACGAGAGCCTCTATGCCGAGGCCGAGTTCTATGCTCTGGGGCTGGGCAAACCTTACAGCATCAGCGCCATCACGGGCACCGGCACGGGCGACCTGCTCGATGAGGTGGTGGCACGCATGCCGCAGAAGGAGATGGACACGCCCGAGGACGACATTCCCCGCTTTGCCATCGTGGGTAGGCCCAACGCCGGCAAGTCGAGCCTGGTCAACTCGCTGATGGACGAGCAGCGCAACATCGTCACCGACATCGCCGGCACTACGCGCGACAGCATCTACTCGCGCTACAACAAGTTTGGTTTCGACTTCTATCTGGTCGACACTGCCGGCATCCGCAAGAAGAACAAGGTGAACGAGGACATCGAGTACTACTCGGTGTTGCGCTCCATCCGCGCTATCGAGAACAGCGACGTGTGCATCCTGCTCATCGACGCCACTCGCGGCATCGAGGCGCAAGACGTCAACATCTTCTCCATCATCCAGAAGAACCGCAAGGGCCTGGTCGTGCTGGTCAACAAGTGGGACATTGCCGAGTACAAGACGCAGCGGTCGATTGACACGATGGAGGCCGCCATTCGCGATCGTCTGGCTCCGTTCACCGATTTCCCCATCATCTTCGGTTCGGCGCTGACCAAGCAACGCATCTATCGTGTGCTCGAGACCGCCATCGAGGTCTACAAGAACCAGAAGATTATCATCCCCACCTCGCAACTCAACAACTACATGCAAGAGGTCATCACGGCATCGCCACCACCCGCAGTCAAGGGCAAGTTTGTCAAGATCAAGTATGTGACCATGCTCAAGGGTGCCAAGGTGCCCACGTTCATCTTCTTCTGCAACCTGCCGCAGTGGATTCGTGACCCCTACAAGCGCTATCTCGAGAACAAAATCCGCGAGAAGTGGAATCTGTCGGGCACGATGATCAACCTCTTCTTCCGCGAGAAGTAAACTACGATTGTTCGAATACTCGAACATCGAGAAAGGCTTCTTTGAATATCATGGGAGGGTGCCGATGAGCATCCTCCCATTTTTTTGTGGCGTTTTTCCGGCAATAAAATGGAAAATTCTCAACTTTCAATTTCAATTTTCAATTAAAAGTATTACCTTTGCCCCCAAATGTACCAAAAATCAATGAAGACTATGAAGACAAGATTGACAATTATCGTGTTGCTGCTGGCTGCGCTGACGGCGAGCACGGCTATGGCGAGGGTGCCTCGCAAGAAGCCCACCGCGCTCGACAAGGGCATGGTGGCCTACGACAATCAGAACTATCAAGAGGCCATCCAGTGGATGGACGAGGCTCTGGCAGCCAATGCCGACAACGGCATTGCACTGGCCTACAAGGGCGCATCGCTGCTGGGGCTGGAGCGCCTCAGCGAAGCCGATGCCGCACTGAGCCGGGCAGCTGAACTCATCGATGATGTCAACACCACGACACGCGCATGGGTGCATAGCAACCGATTCTTTGCACTCATCGGCTTGGGCGATACCATCACGGCGATGCAAGAGATTGACAAGGCGATTGCCGATGACAACCGCCAGGCATCTTACTATCGCAACCGGGGTGCCATCCGCTCGGAGCAGGGCGACCTGGAGGGTGCGATAGCCGACTATGACAAGTCGCTCGAACTGAATCCCGACAATGCCCAGGTGCGTGCCATGCGCGACGAGACAGCCGAGTATCTTAAGAACTATAACCAGGCTGTGGCACAGGCAGGAAAGGTCACGATCACCGAGCGCGAGATTACTGCGGATGATGGGCTGGTCGAGCCGCAGTTCCCGGGTGGCATGGATGCCTTGCGCGAGTACATCTACAAAAAGACGGGCTGGAACAGCAGCAAGGCTCCGGTGAGCGTGATGGTCGATGTCACCGTTGACCGTGCGGGCAAAGTGACAAAAGCCGTGGTCAACAAGGGCTATAACGCCAAACTCGACAAGAAGGCGCTGGACATCTGTCACAAGTTGCCAAAGTTTGAGCCGGCCACCTTCAATGACGAGCCCGTCGAGAGCACAATAACTATTCCTGTAAGATTTCCCAAACCTTGAGCAAACGAGCGCAATGACTAGCATGCTTGTATATTGCCGAGTGTAGCCAAGGTTATATAAACCTAAAAATGATAATAATGAGACGAGTAACACTCACGCTGGCCCTGTTGGCCCTGATGGTCACGGCAGTGACAGCACAGACTACAGCCACCACTCAGGTCAGCAATTTGACCAAACTGGAGAATGACATCAAGTTGCAAGAAGACTTGGTGCTCGACATGCAGGATTCTATCGCCATCCTGGACAGTGACATCGCCTTCTACAAGGGCAAACTTGACAGCGCCAATGCTGTGGTCAAGGCCTTGAAAGAACAAATTAAAGACCTGGAGCGGCTCAAGAAGGAGCAGGAGAAAGGCATCAAACTCGCCAACAAGACGCGTCAGGCCACGGTAGAGGATCGTGATGAACTCATCTACAAGGAAGAGATCGTGCCTGTGCTGGACAATCAGTATGACAAACTTGAAGTCGAGCAGGCTTTGGCCAAGTTTGACGCGATGGAGACCAAGGATGTGATCAAGCGCAAGGACTTGGTGCAGAACTACGGCAAGTACTCACAGGAAATACGTGAGATGCTTGAGAAGCAGAAACGCAACTTCGAGCAACTGCGTTGGGCCACTCAGGGCAGCGAGAGCGAGGCCTACAAGGACTTCCAGAAGGCTTTCAAGAAGTTGGGTTACTACAAGACCTACGAGAAAGGGCAGAAGAATGCCACCACACCGACTATTCCCTATCTGGACGAGGTGATGAGCAACATTCAGTTGCTCATGCGACAAGGCTTCAACAGCCAGTACCAGTACAACAACGTCCTCAACATGCTCTATTAAGTTTATTGAAAATCTAGAATCTCTAGATAATCTAGAAAATCTAGAGACTCTAGAAACTAATTCTATCAAATGATGAAGAAAGCATTATCGTTGCTGATGGTGTGTGTGCTCGCCATGGGACTGAGCACACATGCCACAGCACAAAAGAAGGCAGCGGCACGCAAGACTGCCCGGACCACAAAGACTACAACCAAGAGCACTGCATTCAAGTCGAAGGGCAATGGCTCGTTCATTGTCATCTCTAAGAAAGACCTCAACCTGCGTGTCTACAGCAAGGACTCGACCCTGCTGGCCGAGTATCCCTGCTGCCTGAGTAAGAACAAGGGTGACAAGCAGCGCAAAGGTGACATGCGCACCCCCGAGTCGCCTCAGGGCAAGCCATTTAAAATCACCGCCATCCAGGACGCAAGCACCTGGCGGCACGACTTCAAGGACGGGCGCGGCAACATCAAGGCCTACGGCCACTGGTTCTTGCGTCTGCTCACCCCAGGGCATAGCGGCATCGGCATCCACGGCAGCACCAACAACGAGAACTCGGTGCCCGGCCGTGCCAGTGAGGGCTGCATACGCCTGCGCGACCAGGACATCATCACCCTCAAGGAGAAATACGCCTACGTGGGCATGCCCGTCATCATCAAGTCCGAGAGCCAAGGCCTCTACCCCTGGGAGAAATAGGCATTTTTGATTGCCAGCCGGTTGAGTATGCGCCCTATGGCACCGTCGACTGGAATGAATTGCCCGTCAATGAGGTGCCCGAGAACTATTGGCCTGCGATGGGCTGGTTCACCGTGGATCTTTGGCAAACGTAGCGGGCAAGGGCTTGAATGGTTGGTTTGACCTGCGCTTCCGCCTGCAGGATGAGTCGGGCAACTGGATGGATCAGGTGGTGAGTCCTGCCTTCCGCATCGACGATCAGGCGTACTCGAGTGTGGCGACCGTGGGCAGCGACAATGCCCGCGAGGTGGCACGCTACAACCTGGCTGGTCAGCGCGTAGATGACACCCACCATGGCGTGACCATCATCCGCATGAGTGACGGCACCGCCCGCAAGGTGATTCAGTAAGCCCCCTAAATCCCCCTAAAAGGGGACTTGGAGACGTAGTCTTATGCAGATTTTGCCGATTTGACTGATTGTACATCTGCCTCATCAGCAAAATCTGCATGAGTTCTAAGATGCTGGCAGAGGGGGGGTCAGTACTTGAGTTGGGTGCGGGTGGTGTTGCCTGGACGGTGAGTGTGAGTGAATGTGCACCACTGGCCTGTGACCTCGCTGTCGTAGCGCACATGGTAGCGGCCAGGTTTGAGGAATGCCAGTTCGGCCGAGCCATCCATTGCCACATGTGGGCCGCGGCCTTTGGTGGCACGTTTCTCCTCGATGTGCCACTTGTCATCGATGATGGTGCTGACCAGGATAATGGTGTCACCCTCGAAGATGGGCAATCCGGTGCGGGTAATGGCTACACGGTCAGTATCCTCACTGACAATAGCCAGGAGACCCGCCTCATCGGCCATCGATGGAATGAGGTTAAAGGTGTCAATGTTTGTGGTGGCTTCGCCATGATGCTTCTGCCCCACGAGCAGTGTAATCAAGGCCATAGCCACCACAAACGCTATGACATAAAATTCAACTGAGTGTACGTCAATCATGGTTCAATTGTCATCGGTTGTCAGTTGTTGGTTTTCAGTTCTCAACAACTGACAACCTACAACTTTATTTGATGATTTTAACCCTTGCTTGGGGTGTGGCAGGCAACTGCTCAGCGGTGAGGCCGGCATAGATGCTGTAGACGCCAGTTGGTACGCGCTCACCTGTCTCATCACAGGTGTCCCATGCCACCTGGTTGCTCGTGGCGGTAAATTCGCGCACAATGTTGCCGTCGCGGTCGGTGATGCGCACACACGCACCCACATCCACCTGGCCGATGGTGACAAAGCCTGTATAACTTGGCTCGACAAACATCGGTGCAGCCGTGACGGTTGTGTAGTCGATAGACTGGGGAATGTCGGTCATGTCGAACTCGACCACACCATTGGCGGTCAGTACAATGGCACGGTTGGGTGATGCGACAACCGAGTAGACCTTGGATGACGGCAATAGACTGTTGTCAACGTCAAAGTGCTTGAGAACCCGTGAACCGTCGGGACTGACAACATACAGTCCATTCTCGATCGTTGCAATCCACTTGCGGTTGAGATAGTCGGTAGCGATGTAACTGACTGCAAGATTGAATGGAGAGTCCTCGCCGTCGCTGACTATCGGTCTGGTGACCTTGAACCCATTCTCCATGACCTCAACAGGGTCGAAATAAAACACAGGGCTGTTGCTACTTCCCACCCAAATGTGTCCGGTCGAGTCGGGGGTCATGGTGTAAAGGTAGTTGAGGTATTTGTCAATAGCCTTGCCATTTTGGTCAACAGGATCTGAAACCCTTACCGACTCAACGGTGGAATTGGTAGCATCGGGTGTGCCGCGCCACAATGTGAATGCCAAAGAACCCTGATTGCCATCATGTGTCACTTTGACATCCCCCTTGCCGATACAGAATGTTTGATTCTGGAATGTACCTTGGGGCATATTCATGCCAGGCACTGAAACCACAATCCAGTCATCCTTGGTGATAGTATCGTTCATCACTTTCTCCTTGGGGAGCATACAAGCTATATTGGCGGGGGCCGTCGAGCTGCGGGTTGAACACATCCATAGGTTACCCTCGCTGTCAAAAGCCAAACGAGGGGTATAGAGTTTTCCTGTATAAGGAAGGTTGACTCCCATTTGGAAGGTATGGTTGACCTGGCCATCAACAATACGAAACATGTTTTCGCCCTCACGGATAACATAGAACAGGGCGTTGTTGTGCCAGGGTACTAATGCTAGCGGGCCTGATTCTATTAAATTACGAATTTTAGTTGGTGTCTCATCTGTCCAATTATTGCCATCGTATGATAGTAGATATGCTTTAAACTTAGGCCTTGCACTCGGACTATAGGCATATCGTTGGTCAAATGATGTGATATAGAACTTATCGTTCATCGTGTTATAATAACTATAGAACCAAACAGGCGAGGCATTATTGTAGGTATAGATGCCTCCAGGTTTGTGATAGCCTGTTGCACCCTTGATATGAATGCCGTTACCGTCAATCTGCCAGATAGTGCCATCACCATCGGGAGCGCTAGAATAGAGCGACGTGTTGTTACCAGTCACCTTTGTAGCTGTGTAGTTGCCATCATTGCTGATTGTGTAATAGAAGCTGCTGGCACGGAAATTTGCCAACCAGCCACCGCTGGTGCGTTGCAAGTTGTTAGGTGTAGCCAACACAATATCTGTTGCTACAAAGCCGGTATCACCTTTCTCATTGATGCTCATTGTGCAGCGCTTGAGTGCTTTGTCGCCGAGGAGGAAAAATGTGTTGTCGGTGGCAGTACGCAGTCGGGCATTGTCCAGAGTGATGTCCAAGGGATTGAAATCTGAAAGCAATTCGCGTCGGTTGTTGCTTGCAAAAAGTTTTCCTTCGTAGGCGATAATTGTATGTTCGCCAACTCGGGCAACTGATGTCAATGCCTTGTTGTAGTTGCGAAATTCTATCACACTCTCCTTTTGCTCATCAATCACGATTAAGCCAAAGTTGGTGGCTACATACACTATTCCATCAGCAAATGAGACATCATTGATGTTGCGTGAGATGTTCATTACAGCATCGGCCAGTGCGCTGATATTGACAATGTGTCCATCGTCATAGAGCAGGTCAATGTTGCTGCTAGTGTAAGCAATGAGCAAGTAATGCTTGTCATAGTTGTAGTAGATACTTTTAACCTTGGCTTCGCTCAGCCCTGTGGCGGGTGACAGAGCCTGAATCTGACCACTGGCCTTGTCAAGACATACAATGGCACCGTTGGACAACGCATAGACATGATTTTCAGTATCAATCAGGTCGCTAGCGGTGGAGAACTGATAGGTGGGATGGAACTTCCATGTACCCTCGATGTCCTGCGCAATGGCGAGCATCGGCATGATCAGTGCCAGTAAGATGATGAGTTTTTTCATATCCAATTATCTTAGTGTGAGAGATTTATTCTTGGCAGGTAGCCTGCTGGGCACGCTCAACCCATTGCTTGACCTCATCGGCCGTGGGAGCCTTGTAACCCAACTTGTACTTCTTGTTGATATCGAGCAAGTCTTGGAACAGTTTGCCCGGACGTTCGGTTTCGGCCAATGCCTGCAAGGTGAGTACACCAGCCTTCTGGATGGGGGCCACCCACTCGGCGGGAATCCCCAGTGCTGTGAAGACTTCCTCCTTATCGCGGCGTGCAACCTTCTCGGGACGCATCTGTGGGAACAGAATGACATCCTGAATGGTGGTCTTGCCTGTCATGAACATGGTCAGGCGGTCGATGCCGATGCCGATGCCGCTTGTCGGAGGCATGCCATATTGCAACGCACGCAGGAAGTCGTGGTCGATGATCATCGCCTCGTCGTCACCCTTGTCGGCCAAGCGCATCTGCTCCTTGAAGCGCTCCTCCTGATCGATGGGGTCGTTCAACTCGCTATAGGCATTGGCTACCTCTTTGCCATTGACCATCAACTCAAAACGCTCGGTCAAGCCTGGCTTGCTGCGGTGCATCTTGGTCAGCGGTGACATCTCGACAGGGTAGTCGATGATGAACGTGGGTTGCACATAGTGCCCCTCGCAGAACTCGCCAAAGATCTCGTCGATGAGTTTACCCTTGCCCATGGTGTCGTCAATCTCCATGTTGAGTTTGTGGCACACTTCACGTATCTGCTCTTCGTCCATGCCATTGAGGTCATAGCCGGTCTGCTCTTTGATGGCATCGAGGATGGGCAGACGGCGGTAGGGAGCCTTGTAACTGATGATGTGTCCATCAAATTCGGCCTCGGGCTTGCCATTGACGGCAATACAAATCTTCTCGAGCAACTGTTCGGTGAACGACATCATCCAGTTGTAATCCTTGTACTGCACATACAACTCCATGCAGGTGAACTCGGGGTTGTGTGTGCGGTCCATGCCCTCGTTGCGGAAGTTTTTGCCGATCTCGTAAACACCCTCAAATCCACCCACGATCAGGCGCTTGAGATAGAGTTCGGTGGCAATGCGCATATACATGTCCACATTCAGGGCATTGAAGTGGGTGATGAACGGGCGGGCACTGGCACCGCCGGCAATGCTCTGCAGTGTGGGGGTCTCGACCTCGGTGTAGCCGGCATCATCCAGCACTTGTCGCATGGTCTTGACCACTAGCGCGCGCTTGAGGAAGGTGTCCTTAACACCATCGTTGACCACCAGGTCGACATAGCGCTGACGATAGCGCAATTCGGGGTCATCAAACGCATCATAGGTTACACCATCCTTGACCTTGACCACGGGGAGTGGACGCAGCGACTTGCTCAGCACCTTCAGTGTCAAGGCATGCACGCTGATCTCGCCCGTCTGGGTGCGGAACACGAAGCCCGTGACACCGACAAAGTCGCCCATGTCGAGCAACTTCTTGAATACGACGTTATAGAGGTCCTTGTTCTCGTCGGGGCATAACTCATCGCGATTCACATAGACCTGGATGCGTCCCTTGGAGTCCTGCAACTCCATGAACGATGCCTTGCCCATGATGCGTCGGCTCATGATGCGTCCGGCAATGCTCACCTGGCGGGGCTCGGCATCGTCGCAGAACTGCTCACGGATGTCATCGCTATAGGCATTGACAGGGAACTCGGCTGCAGGATAGGGATCAATGCCCATCTCACGCATCGTGTTCAAACTATTTCTTCTTACTATCTCTTGTTCGCTCAGTTCGAGGATATTCATCTCTAGAATTAATAATTAAGAATTAATAATTAAGAATTCAGCCCATGTCGCTTCCTGTTTGACCAGTGTGTAGGGAGTGGGTTGAATAGTTTTATAATTGTTATTTGTACTTTATCTGGTGCCCTTGCCCAGCAGAACGCCCAGGCTGTCGATAGCAGCCTCGGTGGCCTCGTTCAACGCCGCCTGGAACTCTTCACCACGATTGAGTGACGTGTAATAGTCATTGGTCGCTTTGATGATTTGGTCGGCAAGTTTCTGGTCTTCTTCGGGGTTGACCTCGCCATTCATCATGCGTTGTGACGACTTGATGATCATGTCGGCAATGGCTTGTGCGTCCTTGTGTACATCGCCAGAGGGAGTGAGGGTGTTGCCAGCACTGGTGGTCTGTTCGGTTGTCTGTTGACCGTCTTTATGCTCAGCAGTATTGCACGATGGCATGGCCAACGCGGCAACAACTGCCCCAATCAGCAAGATATTCTTTTTCATATTCGGTAAGTGACTATTTTTCAAACTGCAAAGATACTAAAAAGTTGTGACCTAATCTCATGTTGAGGAGAATTATTTTCTTAATATTAGGCAAAACTGGACTTTAGGCTGCTATGTTTGAATACTTTTTGTAATTTTGCGGGCATAATGATTCTTCGCTTGAACATAACGTCATTTCTGCTTGCAATGGTTTTGCTATTGGCGTGCTGTGATGGAAAGCACTCTAGCTCGGATTTTAAGCCGTCAGGTGCGTTGCCTGTTTTACGTATTGATACCAAGTCAAATAGGCCTGTAGATTCGAAAGAACGCTGGAGGTCAGCAAATATGCAAATTGATGGAGTGTCTAAGGAGTGGGATATTTTAATTAAAGGTCGTGGCAATACTACGTGGGAGTGGAGTGAAAAGAAACCATATCGCATAAAACTTGAAGAATCTTCTGCGATGCTCGGGCTTAATGAGAGCAAACATTTTGTTCTGCTTAGTGAGGCCGCGGTGCCCTTTGCAATGATTTCGACAATCTTGGGTTTTGAGTTGAGTAGGCGGGTTGGCATGGATTATACGCCTGAGGTAAAACCTGTCGAACTCGTATTAAACAATGATTATCAAGGATTGTATTTGCTGACTGAACAGATTCGTGTTGAGCCAAATCGAATCAATGTAAAGTCATGGCCAAGGCATAATGATTGGATTGATCGAGGTGGGTGGTTGCTTGAAATTGATGGTTGGAATACCTATCAGCGCCTAACAGTCAATAGCCGTATGGGAATTAATATCTCTGTTGAATACCATTTCCCAAAAACGCTAAAAGCATGGCAACGTGAGTATATCAATCAGTTGTTGGCTAGGGTTGATTCTGCTATCTGTGTAAGTGACACTATGAGTGTTGAGTGGGAAAAGTTTGTTGATATTGATGCTGTGGCAAAGTTTTATCTTGTCAATGAATTGATGGATAATTGTGAGGCTTTCAGTGGTAGTTGTTGGCTCTCTCGTGATGCTGCAGATACTGCAAAGATTAAATTCGGCCCAGTATGGGACTTTGGCAGTGCTTTCAGCCATCGGTATATAGATCGTCCCGATTGTTTCATCTATGAAAATGTGCCGAAATATTGCTCACCATTGTGGCTCAGTGAGTTAGTGAAGTTTCCTCGGTTTCGGCGATGTGTACGCGATTATTATACGAAGTTTAGAAAGGCAAATGGAGATCAAATTGACGGATTCATAGATGTATTTATAGAACAGGTTGCTGAAGCATGCATTAGTGAGCGTAATAGATGGCCTAATAGTCCTGTGGCTCAATTACGCAAGCAAGGTGAATTTGCTAAGTCTTATTTCAGGAGGAAAATCAAATTCCTTGACAGTCAGTGGTTGTATAAATAGGTAAAAATACTGCAGGAGAATTGTTTAATTCCCCTGCAGTGAAGTGGTTGGTGTGTTGCTTACAGCCGGGCCTGGAGTTCGGCAGTCTGGGGCTCGTAGCCGGGCTTGCCCAGCAGGGCGAACATGTTTTTCTTGTAAGCCTCAACGCCAGGCTGGTTGAACGGGTTGACACCGAGCATATAGCCGCTGATGCCGCAAGCCTTCTCAAAGAAGTAGATGAGCTGGCCCAGGGTGCGCTCGTCAATGGTGGGGAGGCTGATGACCAGGTTGGGTACACCACCGTCGACATGGGCCAGACGTGTGCCCAGTTCAGCCTTGTGGTTGACGTCGCCAAGGCGGCGGCCGGCGATGTAGTTCAGACCATCCAAGTCGGCATCGTCAGTAGGAATAATTACCTCGTTGTGCTGATGCTCGACGGTGAGTACAGTCTCGAAGATGGTGCGCTCGCCATCTTGAATCCACTGACCCATTGAGTGCAGGTCGGTGGTGAAGTCAACGCTGGCGGGGAAAATGCCCTTGCCATCCTTGCCTTCACTCTCGCCGTAGAGTTGTTTCCACCACTCGGCCAGATAGTGCAGACGGGGCTCAAAGTTGACTAGTATCTCAATCTTTTTCCCACTCTGGTAGAGGGCATTGCGTGTCTGGGCATAAGTGAGCATCATGTCATCGCCACTCTGTTCCATGTCCACTGCACCGGCAACCAGGCTGCGGATGTCAAATCCGGCCACAGCGATGGGCAGCAAGCCTACGGGAGTGAGCACCGAGAAACGGCCACCCACATTGTCGGGAATGACAAACGTGTCGTAGCCCTCTTGTGTTGCCAATCCACGCAGGGCACCGCGCGCCGCATCGGTGATGGCAACAATGTGCTGTGCAGCCCATTCGCGGCCCAGTTCGCGCTCCAGTTGTCCCTTGAGCAGGCGGAATGCGATAGCGGGCTCGGTGGTGGTACCGCTCTTGCTGATGACGATAATGCCCCACTTGTGGCCTTGCAGCAGTGTCATCAAGTCATGCAGATAATCTTCGCCAATATTGTTGCCGGCGAACAGAATGCGAGCACCTGTTGATGCCTTGTAGGCGGCAAACTGGTCATTGAGAGCCTCAATGACAGCCTTGGCTCCCAGATAACTGCCGCCGATGCCAACAGCCACCACATACTCGCAATCTTGACGCAAGCGTGCAGCGCAGTCCTCAACAGCCTTGAATTGTGCCTCGTCAATCGAACTGGGCAGATGCAACCAACCCAGGAAGTCGCTGCCGGCCCCATCGCCGGCGGCCAATGTGCGTGCTGCAGCCTCGGCAGCGGGTTGCAAGGCCTGAATGTCTCTTTCGGTCACTGCGCCCAGCGCAGCCTTAGTGTCAATCTTGATCATTTTAGTCTATACTTTTTTGAGTTTTGTTCTAGATATTCTAGATTCTCTAGTTATAAAATACAATCCAGTTGGTGCAATAGCGGCTTTTGTCGATGCGGGGATGTATCTCGCGCACGGTGCCATCGGCCTCACGCCACCACGAATGGTTCCATCCGCTACCCATGTCGAGGTAAAGGGCCTCGCTCGCACCATATCGCTCGAGCATGTCAACAAAGTCGGCATATTCGACTGCCTGGCGTGAGTCGACGATGCATAGTTGCCCGCCTTTTTCGCACAGGGCGCGATAGTGGTTCACACCGCTGCGCCACAGTTTCTGGACACGCCGTCCGTTGTGGATGATGCTCGCCTGCCCGAATCCCATGCCGTCGTTGGCAACTGCACGATTCAGCGCATCATTGTAGTCGCCTTGAATAAATTCCCAGTGGTTGTCCCAACTGATGAAAGCGCCACTGTTGTCCTTGCACTGCGCACCGGCGTAACGCTGGCCGCCGCTCACATGGTCGCCGTCGATGTTGCTGTGTGCAAAGTCTTCGAGCAATTCGTGAGTGAATGCCGCCTCGGCGCAGAAGATGACCGCCTTGTCGTCCTGGCTAGGCATCGTGCCGCACACCAAGTCGATGTGCGAGAATTGCGGGTAGTAGGCCACCACATCGGCGGTCGAGTCGACCACAACAAGCGGCATCTTTGCCTCAGTTGCCTCGGCGGTAGGGGCGGTTGTCTTGCTGCTCATCAAGTCGTTGTGTATCATATAGGTCAGTGCGCACAAGCAACCCACGAGAATTACCCATGCCACTATGTGGTTTAGTTGCTTGTTGTCCATTTAATGAAGCTTGAGTTAGATGTCCTTGGTGAAGGCGCGGCGACGCTTATTCTGGCGGTAATCGAAGTACTGCCACTGTTGCTGCACGCGCTCGTTCTCCTCGAGTTCGTGGCCGGTATCAGCCCACTTGTAGCCGAACTTGTTGAAGCACGGGATCAAGTCGTCGAAGATGAGTGCATTCACACCTTTGCTCTGATACTCAGGCTTGACAGCGATGAGCAACAGGTCGACCACATCGTTGTGGCACTTGAAGGCCTTGAGCAAGTGATACCAGCCGAAGGGGAACAAGCGGCCACGGCTCTTGATGAGCGCTTGAGACAGTGACGGCAAGGTGATACCCACGCCGATGAGTTCGCCATCGGGCTTGACTACCAGCGACAGGTCATCGAGCGGCAAGAAGGGCAGATACATCTTGATGTAATGCTTGATCTGCTTGTCGCTCAAGGGCGAATAGCCGAACAGTTGGTCATAGGCCTCATTAATCAGTTTGAAGATGGCGTTGCCATAGTCATTGACCAACTTCTTGCGGCTAGTATACTTGACTGTGTCGATGTTCAGGCGCTGCTTGACGATGCGGGCAATGCGTGCCATCTTCTCGGGGACCTCAGCTGGCACGTTGACACGAAACTCCACCCAGTCCACATCCTTGACAAACCCCATGCGCTCCATGTGCTGGGGGTAGTAAGGATAGTTGTAGATGGTGGCCTGCGTGCTCACCTCATCGAAGCCCTCGACAAGCATGCCCTCCTGATCCATGTCGGTGAATCCCAGCGGGCCTGTGAGACAGGTCATGCCTTTTTGTTTGGCCCAGTCGGTAACCGCTTGGACGAGTGCATCGGCCACCTCGGCATCGTCAATAAAGTCAATGTAACCGAAGCGGCCCTCTTGTTTGCCGCTGCGCTGGTTGACGAGATGGTTGATGATTCCGGCAATGCGACCCACCACCTTGCCGTCACGGTAGGCCATGAAGTAAGCACTCTCGCAGAAGTCGAAGGCCGGGTTCTCGCTGGGCATGAGCGTGCCCACCACATCGCTGATGAGGTCGGGAACATAGTAAGGGTTGTCCTTATACAGGATGTCGATGGGAAACTTGGCAAACTCTTCTAGATTGCGCTTGTTCGGTTCTATTTGGCGAATCTCGATCATAATTGCTTTTGTGATTTAGCTCCTGCTTAAAGAATTAAACGCCAAGGCATAGGCGCGAGCTTGCTTGACCATGGCAAGCAAACCGTTGCTTCGCGTCGGGGACAAGTGCTCGCGCAGTCCGATGCGTTCGATGAAGTAGAGGTCGGCATCAAGAATCTCTTGTGGGGTGTGACCGCTGAGCACGCGCACCACCATCGAGACGATGCCCTTGACGATGAGTGCGTCGCTGTCGGCCTGAAAAGTGATAACGCCGTCGGCATAGTCGGCTTGCAGCCACACGCGGCTCTGGCACCCGTCAATCAGGTTGTCGGCTGTCTTGAACTTCTCGTCCAGAGGTGGCATGGCATTGCCTAATTCAATAATGTAGGCATAGCGGTCCATCCAGTCGTCAAAACCCTCAAACTCCTCGATGATTTCGTCTTGCAATTGGTTAATGTCTTCTGACATATAGTCTGAATTTAGAAGGAAACCGCGCATTTTGGATAAATTAGGCTTCACCTCCGAAAATCAAAGCAGGCTTTGTTTTCCGCTTGGTTTGCACTAATTTTCGCAAAATCCGCGGTTTCCTCTTATTTTATATTAATAAGGTGTTATCAATAGAAATTGATGAGCGACCGCTTGACCTTAGTGGCACGGCTCAGGATGTAAGCCATGGCGTTGGGGTTGCCTACCATGCCTCCACCGCGCTGCTGGGCGTAGCGGTTGTCAAGTTCCTCCTTGCTGGGCTTGCGGCCGTCGGTCTTCACGTCATAGACTTGGAAGACATACACACCGTTCTCACCCTTCCAGGGACCGACGAGTTTGCCCTTCTGCGAACCGGCGATGCGGCCAATCAGGGCGGGCTCGTTCTCCAGTTTGGGAACGAAGTTGCTGGCAAACACGACTTGAGCCGAGTCAATCTGGGCACCCATGAGCTTGGCGTAGCCTGCCAGGTCGTTGGCTTTGCCCTTGAACTGAGCCATCAGAGCGTCGGCCTTCTTGCTGTTGCGCACCTTGGTGGTGAGCATCTCCTTCAGTTCGGGAGAGTTGTAAGGCATGTAGTCGCCATCATAGATCTCGTCGAGGCACACAGCCACCAGATAGTCGTTGTTGTCGCTGAAGATGGGCGACACTTGACCCTTCTTGTTGTCGAAGGCCCACTTCACAGCCTTGCGGGTGTCCTTGATACCCTGGCCGGTGTAGGGGTTCTGGCCCAATTGGGCGGTGCTGGGTGTGATGCTGGCGGGCATTGCCTGGAAACCAGCCTTGGCGGCGTTCTCGGCAAAGTCCTTAGCATTCTTGTTCTTGTTCAGGAAATCTTGCAGCTTAGCACGCATGTCATCGTGAGTCTTCTGGCTAGCGTATGCATCATAGGTGATAGTAGCTAGTGTATAGAAGGTCTTAGGAGCCTTCTTCTCGTTGACCTTGAGCAGGGTTGCGCCCTGATTGCTGCTGTTCATCACAAAGTAGCCCTCGCCAGCGCTTTCAAATTTGCGCTTGAGTGAGTCAGGCACCATGTAGATGCGCTCCCAGCGGTCTTCGGCCATCTGGGCACCCTTGATAGCCTTAGCCACCTCTTCGGGAGTCTTGCCACCCTGCAACATAGCCAGTGCCGAGTCTTGTGTGCTCTTGGCACCCGGGACAATCACCATGCTATAGTTGACCGAGTCAATCGACACCATCTTGTTGATGAGTTTATACATGGTGTGGTGATTGTTGATCACTGTGTCGCGTTTGGTCGAACCGATGTTTGCACCAGCCACAAAGTCCTTGACTGCCTTGTTGGTGTACTTGTCCAGGGTCTGCATGACGGTGTCGATTTGCACGGTGCCCAAGATGCGCACCGAGTCGATGCCGGTTCCCTTCTGGAGGGCAGCCCATGCGTTGTCGGCAACCTTGTTAGCAGCCTGGATGTCGGTCGGCGACGGCACGACGTTCAGGGCGATATAGTGGATGTCGCGAGTTTCTTCCTCGAGGCGATACATCTCTTTGTTCTTCTCCCACTCGGCCTTGAGTTCCTGGTCGCTGACTGTAAACTTGGCATCATCCATGCCGGCAAAGTCTTTCTTGACAAAGGTGATGTAGCAAGTCGTTGCCTCGTCCTCGGCCATCTGGGCGCGATCCAGGTCGTTGGCCTGCAAGCCACCGGCAACCAGCATCTGCAATTTGGTCATCTGCAACTGGTCGACAATGCTCTCCTGCAGTTTGTTCCACTCATTGCGCATCTCGACCAACTGGTCGCTTGTAGCGCCAAACTTGGCGGGGTTGGTCAGGATTTCTTGCACTTGAGCAGGGCTCTCGGCACCCACCTGCTGTGCAAACTGCATGGCGGCGGGAGCGGGGTTCTTGCCCACCATGAGCTCGGTGATCTCGTGGTCGCTGACCTCGATGCCCACCTTCTCATACTCCTGCTTGAGCAGGGTCTCGTTGATCATTGTGTTGAGCACCTGCTGCTGACGCACAGCCTGGTCTTGCTGGTTGGCACGCTGGTTGTTCTGGTCGGCTGCAGCCTCCTTCTCCATGCGTTGCTGGAATTGCATGATGTCAATCTTCTCACTGCCCACCTTTGCGGCGGTGCTGTTGCTGGCCTGACGGCCCAAGGCCTCGATACCCACCTCGATGATGAACGCCAAGAGTGCGGCACCGATGACAATGGCAAGAATTTTCTTTCTTGCTCTGATTTTCTCTAATACTGCCATTTTTCAGTTTTTATTATTTTTTTGTTTTTTTCTTTATTGTGGGGCTGTCGGGAACATTCAGATGGCTCAGGATATTTCCGACTTTGGGTTCCCGTTTTGCCATAGACAAGGGGCGGGCATTCCAAATAACCCGCAAAAGTACCATTTTTTTGTGACAGACCAAAATAGTTTGGCGTTTTTGTGAGTTTTTTGGGCAAAAAACATGAAAAATCACGTTTTTTTGAAAAAAGTTCGGGAAAAATTTGGTCGGTTCGGCAGAAAAGCAGTAACTTTGCACCGCATTAGCAAAATGGTGCGTTAGTTCAGTTGGTTAGAATGCCTGCCTGTCACGCAGGAGGTC
>DGWI01000048.1:0-127983 GCA_002396085.1 Porphyromonadaceae bacterium UBA4262 | reverse complement strand
GTTCGAGTCCTGTACGCACCGCAAGAGGGCACCGCTCATCCGAGCGATGCCCTCTCTGTTTTTTCAGGATTGGTGTAAAATCTTGTTCAGTTTCGGCTGGCACGGCTGCGGCCGATGATCCATGGGGCGTGGCGCTGTATCCACACGGCCACGGGATAGATGGCAACCATCACCACCAGGGCAATGACTAGCCGCATCCAAGTGTGGTCGTCCAGCCAGCCCGTGCCCGCCACGCGCTCGATGCCGATGCGGATGATGCCGATGGCATAATTCTGCAGACCCAGATAGATGGTGCCCCCCAGTACAATGAGTTCGATGAATCGATGCCGCCCGCACAGTCGTGCCACCCATTTGCCCACGCACATATAGGCAGGGATGACCATCAACCCGCATGCCACGCGCAGCAGGCTGTATAGCCCCGGGTCGTGAGCCTTGACACCAACGACCCAGGTCATGGTCGCCATTGACCCGATGGCCACTGCAAGCAGGCCTAGCGTGCTGGCCCAACCGCAGAACTCGATGCGCTCGAGTTGTGGCCTCATGCTGTGACCCAGCGCATAGAATGGCATGAACAGCAGCGCGTTGCCCAGGTTCCAGAAGCGTACCCACGCCCAGTTCCACGACAGCCAGTAGGTCGATGCCGCTATGAACAGGCAAACCATTAGGGTCCACCGCCGTGGCACCCAGTGCGCAATCCACCAGTAGATAATCTGCATCGTCATCAAGCAAGCGATGTACCAGAAGGGTCTCACCACGGTCTTGGGGTCGCCCATCAGCATCTCCACTAGCGGTTGTGTGGCAGGTATCCTTGCATCCTCGCCGCCCAGCATGTCACGCCCCACCCACAGCCACAGGCCATAGAACACGGCGAAAAACAGGACGTATGGTATCAGAATCTGCTTGCCACGGTGCCAGGCATAGCGCCAGAAGTTGCTCCAACGGCCATCATTGAACAGAAACCCCGAGATGCAGAAAAACACAGGCACCCGCAGGTTCAGGATCACTGCCTCGTCGAGCAGTGCTGACCGCGGGGGCGTGTGGTAGAGTATCACCAGAAAGATACTGAACATCCGCACATAGTCGAGCCAGGGAGTGCGTTCTCTCATTGTAGCCGCAAAGGTAGTAATTTTTCCACAATCGAGCAAAATCTTGTGCATACGAGCGCAATGATGCTGCTTTTTAGGGTATGTGATGTTACAAAACTGTGTTCAGTGCGTTATTATGGTGAACAATATGGCACAATGTGACGAACATATCCTGACCAGGGTCTTCACTCGGCTGCGCACGCGCCTGCTAGGTGTGGCACAGGGTGTTGTGGGTAACGATGACGATGCCGCCGATGTTCTGCAAGACGCATTTGTCCGGCTTTGGCTGCATCGTGATGAACTGACCGATGACAACCAAGCCGCACGGATGACCATGACGGCTGTGCGCAATGCGAGTATCGACCGTGTCCGTCGCCGACAGGCCAAACATCTGGTGCCGATGGATGACCAGCAAGTGGGTAACATAACCGACGAGCCAGATGACTTGCGCCAGCATGTCTATGACGAGGTCAACGACATTGTGCAGAACGAACTCACATCCACGCAACGTGCCATCATCGAGATGCGCGAGTTGCAAGGTATGGACTATGATGAGATAGCACACCATCTAGGCATGCGGCCCACTGCCGTGCGCGTGCAGTTGAGCCGGGCACGCAAGCGTGTGCGTGACACTTACCGAACCAATCACAACCGACATGAAACATAACACTACATTAACCGAGCAGCAACTCAACCAGTTGATTGAGCGATATTTCAATGGCGACACCACTGTTGACGACGAGGCGCTGTTGCGCCGTGAGTTGGCGATCGACCGATGGCACACCGATGTCGCCGATGAGGCACGGTTTGTCTTGGGCTACTTCAGTATGGCCAAGCCGCAAGTGGCTACCCGTCGCGCATCATGGGCACGGAGACTAGCCGCCGCAGCCTGCATTGGTGTCCTCCTGGCGGCGGGCATCGTGATGCTCAACGCCCGTCGTGGACAGTGCGTGGCATGGGTTGGTGGCCAGCCCATCGATGACCAGGAACAGGTGATGAACCTCATTGCCAGCGATCTGGGCAATATGGGCGATGCCAGTGATGAGTTGCAGCAGAGCATGTTAAACCAATTGACAATCACTAACTGACCGAACAGATATGAAGCGTTATATAGTAATATTTATGTTGTGTGCCTATTGTGCAGCACTATGGGCACAAGATGGCCTTGCCATCAATGCCCTGTTTGACGGCCGATTCAAGCAGTCGCCCACTGCCACCGAGATTCTGGTTGATGGCGGTAAGGCGCGTGCTATCGGGCTGGACATCTATCGCAGTCTCACCGTAACCGACATGGCACAGGGCAAGGCTATTGAGCAGAATGTGACCCATGATGGCGCTCGTGCCAAGTCGAAGGAGGTGGAATATCGTGGCGGGCGACTCTACTATGGGTTCTACGAGTTGGGGCTGGTTCGTCCTGTCAAGACCGAGAAGCAGGCCCGTTATCGCTATGTGTTCTACCTCAACCAGAGTCTGGCCAACAAGACACCGCAAAACCGCGTCACGCTCATCTACATGGAGAGCAAGCATGGCCCAGAGAAAATCAAGCAATTAATTAAAAAATAACGATAAAATGATGAAACAATTTGCATTAGCCATGGCTGTGATGGCCATGATGGGCGCACATGCCCAGACGATAACTGCACCCGACACCGTGCGTGTCATCAACAATCCTAGCCAGGTGGTTATCACAGAGAAGGATGGTGAAGTCACACTCAACGTGATGGGCGACGGACAGAACAAGGACTACAACTACCAGTACCGCATCAAGCACGGCGATAACGATCTCGTCAGCACCACGCAGCGCGAGGGGCATGACTTGGAGTTTAACTTCCCGTTCAAGAAAGGGAACGACTCGGTCGACAACAAGAAACCTCACGCCCAGTTGTTCACGAGCGACATCTACATCGGTTGGGGTGGGCACAGCATTGGCCCTGGACTGAACGGTATCGTTGCAGGCGGTCACCGTGAGTTCGGTGTCCTCAATTTCTTGAGTGTGGGCTATGTGTTCAATCGCAACCGCACTCGCTTGTCACTGGGTTCGGGCATTGGTTACTCTACCTATTCGTTGAAGAATCGCTACTTCTGGGAACGAACCGATGAGGGCATTCTAGGCATATACTCTATCGACGGTGTAGACTACGACAAGCACAGTGCCACCTTGTCGGTTGTGAACATCCAGTTCCCGCTCATGTTCAACCAGTCGTTGGGTCGCAAGTGGGATGTCGCAGTTGCTGGCGTCATGAACTGGAACTGCTATGCATCGGTGAACAATAGTTATCGCATCGACCATGACAACCATCACATCGGCATCAACGGGCTGCATCAGCGCAAAATCTCGTTCGATGCCCTGGGCATGATCAGTTTCCGTGGCATCGCAGCCTATGTTCGCTACTCGCCACAGTCGTTGTTTAAGGGCGGTTGTGGCCCCGAACTCAAGAACAGCTGGACCATTGGCCTATCCATTCGCGGCCGCTTCTGGTGATTCTGGCTGGATATGGCAATGGGTTTTCGGTTGCGACCATAAACTGAAAACCGAAAACTGAAAACCGAAAACTCTTAATTGGTCAGATGGTGGGCAGGTCGGTGATGAGTCGCAGGATGTCGAGTGCCTGGGTGACGGTGGTGACTTGCTCGATGCTGAACGAGCGGCGGCCGCCCTTGTCGCGGATGTGGCAACGGCGTGGGTTGGTCTGCAGATACTGCAACATGCGTCCGAAGGCGGGTGACTGATAGTAGGCCACATTCTCCTCGCCTACAAAATAGGTGTACATCATGCCGCCCTTGAGGGCAATCTTCTCGATGCCCAATCGGCGGGCGTAACGGCGAAGGGGCACAATGCGTATCAGTTCCTGTGCCATGGGCGGGATGGGGCCAAAGCGGTCGATCATGCGTGCCTCGAAGTCCTGCACCTGCATGTCGGTTTCCATGGCATCAAGTTCGCGGTAGAGTGTGATGCGTTCATTCTCTTGTGGCACGTATGTGGCGGGGAACATGAGCTCAAGATCGGTGTCGATGGTGCAGTCGTTGACGAAGTCTTGCTGTTCATCGTCAGGCTTGGTGTCATCGGCAAAGGTGTCGGCAAACTCTTCGGTGCGCAGTTCCAGCACTGCCTCCTTGAGAATCTTCTGATAGGTTTCATAGCCCAGGTCGGCAATGAATCCGCTCTGCTCTGCTCCTAGCAGGTTGCCGGCTCCACGGATGTCCAAGTCTTGCATGGCGATGTGGATGCCAGCGCCCAGGTCGCTGAAACTCTCAATGGCCTGCAAGCGGCGGCGAGCCACCGTGGTGAGTGGCCGCCCTGGGGGTACCAGCAGGTAGCAGAACGCCTTGCGGCTGCTGCGACCCACACGACCTCGCAACTGATGCAAGTCGCTCAGACCATAACTCTGCGCGTTGTTGATGATGATGGTGTTGACGTTGGGCATGTCGATGCCGCTCTCGATGATGGTAGTGGCCAGCAACACATCGTAGTCGTGGTTGGCAAAGTCGATGATGATCTGTTCCATTTGCTCGGGTGGCATCTGGCCGTGAGCCACCACCACACGGGCATCGGGCACTACACGCCGCACCATCTGCTCCAGGTTGTAGAGTTGCTCGATGCGGTTGTTGACAAAGAACACTTGACCGTTGCGTGACAACTCGAAGTTGATGGCCTCGGCCACCACGTCGTCGTCAAGTGTGCCCAGTGTGGTGAGGATGGGGTAGCGGTTGGCTGGTGGGGTGTTGATGGCACTCAGATCACGTGCGCCCATCAGCGAGAACTGCAGCGTGCGCGGGATGGGCGTGGCGCTCATCGTCAGGGTGTCGACATTGACCTTGAGTTGCTTGAGTTTCTCCTTGGTAGCGACACCGAACTTCTGCTCCTCGTCAATGACCAGTAGACCCAAATCATGGAACTTGACTGTCTTGCCAATGAGTTTGTGCGTGCCTATGATGATGTCAATCTTGCCCTCGGCTAGGTCGATGAGCAGTTGCTTCACTTCCTTGGGCTTGCGGGCACGGCTCAGATAGTCGATGCGCACAGGGAAATCTTTGAGTCGCTCGCTGAATGTGTTGTAGTGCTGGAATGCCAGCACTGTGGTGGGCACCAGCACGGCGGTCTGCTTGCCGTCGACGGCTGCCTTGAATGCCGCGCGGATGGCGACCTCGGTTTTGCCGAAGCCCACATCGCCACACACGAGTCGGTCCATGGGCTTGGCGCTCTCCATGTCGGCCTTGACGGCTTGTGTTGCCTTGAGTTGGTCGGGTGTGTCCTCGTAGATGAACGACGCCTCAAGTTCTTGTTGCAGGTATCCGTCGGGCGCGAAGGCGTGGCCCTGCTCCTTGCGTCGCTGGGCATAGAGCTTGATGAGGTCGCGGGCGATATCCTTGAGACGACTCTTGGTGCGCGACTTGATTTTGTTCCATGTGCCGCTGCCCAGTTTGTGCAGTCGTGGCTCGATGCCCTCCTTGCCACGATACTTCGACAACTTGTGCAGCGAGTGTATTGAAACGAAGATGGTGTCGCCGTTCAGGTAGGTGAGTTTAATCATCTCCTGCATCTTGCCGTTGACCGCCGTGCGCAGCAGTCCACCAAACTTGCCGATGCCGTGATCTTCATGGACGATGTAGTCGCCCACTTCAATCTGATTCAACTCCTTGAGTGACAGAGCCAACTTACCCGATCGAGCGCGCTCGCTCTTGAGGTTGTACTTGTGGAAACGGTCGAAGATCTGGTGGTCGGTGAACACGCACAGATGCAAGTCGTCGTCGACAAATCCCTCGTGAAGCGTGTGCATGCAAGGTTCAAATCGGATGTCGTCCTTGCGATCCTCAAAGATGGCACGCAGTCGCGCTATCTGTTTCTCGTTGTCACTCAAGATGATGATCTGATAGCCTCGGCTCAAGAAGTCCTTGAACGACTCACTGATGAGGTCAAAGTTCTTGTGATAGATGCCCTGTGGCTGGCAGTGGAGCGTCAGGCGAGAGTCGCTCTTCAGGGCACTCTCGCCGTAACTGAAGTCGATGCGACGCAAGTTGTGAAACATGGCCACAAAGTGGTCGGCATCCACCACCTGATCCATAGCGCTCTGGTCGCCTTCTTGGGCGATGACTGCGCTGGCCGACATACCCTCGGTGGCAATCTCACGTACGCGGGTCTCGAGCCAACGGGCATCGCGGCAGATGAGCATGGTCTCGGGCTGGATGTAGTCGAGCAGTGACGTGCCTGCTGCGCTCTGGCTGCCGTTGTTGCCGATGATGCCGATGCTCTCGGTGCGTTGCTCGCTCAACTGTGTCTCGACATTAAACGTGCGAATGGAGTCGATCTCGTCGCCGAAGAAGTCGATGCGGTAGGGCAACTCGTTGCTGTAACTATACACATCAAGGATTGAGCCGCGCACCGAAAACTGTCCGGGCTCGTAGACGTAGTCAACCTGTGTGAATCCCAGTTCGCGCAGCCGTTGGGCGGTCTTCACAAGGTCGACAGTCGCACCCACTGACAACTCGATGGTCGTCTGTTCGATAGTCTGGCGCGAAGCCACACGCTCGGCCAGTGCCTCGGGATAGGTCACCACCCAGCGCAGCACGGGGCTGGCATACCACTGGTTGAGTACCTCGGTGCGCAATATGCCGTTGGGAGCGTCCACCTGGCCATACTTGATGTTGCGCTTGTATCCGCTGGGGAAGATGAGCGCCTGGCTCTCGTCGGTGAGTTGCACCAGGTCGTTGTAGATGTATCCTGCCTCGTCCAGGTCATTGGCAATGATGAGGTAGGGCTGCTTGCGTCGTGGCAGACGCGAGAACAGCATCGACGAGGCCGATCCGGCCAGTCCATCAATGACCATCGTACCGCGCTTGCGACCGTCCATGAGTCCGCGCAAGGCTTCCTGCCGCGCCTTGCCGCAGAATATGTCACACAGTTGTTTGATTTCCACTTTACTGATAAATTTCGGGCAAAATTAGTGCAAGTTGAGCGAAAAACCAAAACTTGTTTTGAGTTTTTCCGAGACGCCGCCTAATTTCGAGGGCACAGCCCTCAACATAGTGCAAGTTGAGCGAAAAACCAAAACTTGTTTTGAGTTTTTCCGAGACGCCGCCTAATTTATCTAAAATTAATGTTTTTCGTTGACATGGGTCAAAATTAATTTGTAAATTTGCACCCAAACAGACCGATGACATGAAACTGACGCGACATAGGTGGCTTGTGGCGATGCTCATGGTGGGCATGGTGGCTGGGCTTGTGGCATGCAGTGGCCAGGGCGATAGCCGTGACAGCCGGGATGTCAAGCCGCGTCGCGAGGGCGCCCTCATCGACGGCATTGATGTCTCGAGTCATCAGGGCGACATCAACTGGGAGAAGGTCACAGCCAACGATGACATTCGTTTTGCCTACATCAAAGCCACTGAGGGCGAGACCTATCAGTCGCCTCACTATGCGCGCAATGTTCAGCAGGCACAACACTATGGTCTGCTCGTGGGCAGTTATCACTATCTGTCTACCAAATCGTCCATACGACAGCAGTATGCCAACTTTGTTCGCACCACCGCTCAGGTGGCGCAAGACCTCATCCCCATGATTGATGTCGAGGATCGTGGCGACTGGTCGCGCAGCCAACTCATCGACAGCCTGTCATTGCTGGCTGGCATGCTCGAACACCATTTCAAGCGCAAGCCCATGATCTACTCGACCATGGATTTCTACAATCAAAACTTGTCGCCGCAGTTCAACAAATATCCACTCTA
Source organism: Porphyromonadaceae bacterium UBA4262 (assembly GCA_002396085.1). Taxonomy (GTDB): domain Bacteria; phylum Bacteroidota; class Bacteroidia; order Bacteroidales; family Muribaculaceae; genus Sodaliphilus. The sequence continues at coordinate 120,175 of DGWI01000048.1, read as the reverse complement.
CATCGGGCGTTATTCGAGCACTAAACCCAGCATCAGTTGGGAGGGTGACTACACCATCTGGCAGTTCAGCGAGGACGGCATCATGGCTGGCATCAATGTCTATGTCGATATGGCACGCTTCCACCCCGACCACGACCTGCCCGAACTACTGCTCTAAGTCCATTATAAAAAGAAGTGTATTTAGTTAGTCTGTGTTTTAGGGAATGTTTTTTGTGATTTGTTTGCACATTCTGATATATATCACTACCTTTGTGTCATTGAGTGGATTATTAATTGTTTCATTTCAAAGAATTAGGTTTTACTATGACAAGATTGGTAGCAATGACATTGATGATGGTGTGTTCAATGGTAATGATGGTGGCTTCGGCACTGGATGTGGTGCATTTCACTGACGGACGTGTGGTTAAAGGGCGCATTGTGGCGCAAGTGCCTGGTGAAAGTATCACCATTGAGGACCGTGACGGCATGACCATAACCTATCCTGCCGCACAGGTCAAGAGCATCTCGCATAGCGAGGACCGAGACTATTCAAAGGACGACAAACAGTGTAGAGGATTCCGCGTTATGGCTGATTTGGGAGCGGGTTATGCATTCGGAGATTCGCGTGGGACATGGCAATATCAAGCATCGGCAACGGCTGGTTATCAGATTAATCGACTATTTTTTGTGGGAGCAGGTGTGGCTCCCTCGATATTGACGCATTCGCGTCGGTCACATTTCGTCAAGAGTCGTGATGACAAGACCGTGTTTTTGTTGCCCATTTATGCTGATTTTCAGGCGGACAAACGCACTGAGCGCATATCACCCTTCATTGATGTGCGCATTGGCGGAAACTTTGTGGGCGATTGCCGAGGCTTGTACGTCAGCGGTAGTTTCGGTTGCCGTCTCAACCACTTCACGCTAGCAGCCAACTATACCACGCAAGGCTCGGCGTACTATGGTTTCTATGAACTTCACTACAAGACCCACGATTACATCGGCAGTGTTAACCTGAAAATCGGCTATGAGTTTTAATCCCGAATTGTTTCAAGAATCATAAACTTGCATTCACTTTTCTTGCGGAATGATATAATTGAAGTGCCACCTCCCGGCAGGGAAGTGGCACTTTAATATGTGCATGGTACACTGTATCTTACAGGTACTTCTCGCCGAAGCGGGTACGCACCTCGTTAACGTAGAGGCGGATGCGTTGCTCCTCGTCCTTGGGCACAATGAGCAGGGCATCCTCGACATCAGCCACGATATAGTCATTGAGACCCGACAGCACCACCACCTTGTCGCCACTGACGGCAATGATGTTGTTGTGGCTATTGTAGAGCATGTTCTGTCCATGCTGGGTGACATTGCCGTTGTCGTCATGGCTGGGTGCGTTGTCGTAGAGAGAGCCCCAAGTGCCCAGGTCGCTCCACCCGAAGTCGACGCACTCGACATAGACATTGGGTGCCTTCTCCATCACGGCAAAGTCAATCGAGATGTTGGGACATGACGCATAGTTGGCATTGATAAACTCTTGTTCTTGAGCCGTGCCATAATACTCCTCGCCTCGCGCCAATGCGGCTTCGATGTCTGGCGCATAGGCGGCCATGGCCGTGAGGATGGTGCGAGCGCTCCAGAAGAACATACCGGAGTTCCAGAAGAACTCACCCGAGTTGAGAAACACTCGTGCCAACTCTTCGTTGGGTTTTTCGGTGAACGTCTTGACCCGGCTGAAGTCACCATCCATTGCTTCGCCCACCTGGATGTAGCCATAGCCCGTCTCAGGGTGATTGGGGCGAATGCCCAGTGTCAAGATTGCATCGTGGCGGTCGAGGAATTCAAAGGCCTTGAGCACACTCTCGCGATACTCGTCGGTCTTGAGAATCAGGTGATCGCTCGGAGCCACCATGATGCGTGCCTCGGGGTTGAGGGCCGCAATGTGATGTGCTGCCCAGGCAATGCAAGGGGCGGTGTTGCGACGAGCCGGTTCGAGCAAAATCTGTTCGGGCTTGAGTTGAGGCAACTGCTCGCGGATGATGTCGGCATATTGCTCGTTGGTCATCAAGATGATGTTCTCGTCGGGCACAATGCCGGCCATGCGGTCGACCGACATCTGTAGCAGGCTGCGGCCTGTGCCGAAGAAGTCCAGAAACTGCTTGGGTCGTGAGGCGCGGCTGTAGGGCCAGAATCGGCTTCCCACGCCTCCACACATGATCACACAATATCGGTTGTTATCGTTCATTCTATTGAGTTTCGATGTTTGTATTAATGAAAAGTTCAACAAAGGTACTAATAAATTGTTACACACCAGCGAATTTTAATTCTAAAATTAAGTTAATATTATCCTTGAACCCGTGAATACTGTTGAAAGCGACAGTCTTAGAATCAGTACTCCAAGAATATGATGCTTCTTTATCCCCATTTATACACGCCGGTGGCATGATATTTGCATATGATGAAATGGTATAAACACCGTAGGCTTGGGGTTGTAATCTCAGAGGTTGCTCTTAGTGAAGTTTACGACTCCATGCAGACTTTGGATTTAATGCGGTGAGAGACACACATTTTTCCTTATATATGTAACAATGAAGCGTAAACAAGGCAAGAAACTGAAAGTGGTGAACTGGGATGCAATCAAGGCGATGCGTCGCGGTGAGCGCGAAGCCCAGCAAGACTTGCTGGGGCCAGGCTTCCATGCCACAACGCGGCCACACCGGTCGAAGAAAACCTATACCCGCAAGGCCAAGCACAAGAAAAGTGAGGCCGAAGGGTAGGGCGAAACGAATGTTTTTATTACCTTTGCACAATGTGTAGAGGTTTTCTTTAATGGATGGACGTTAATTTAAAACCCAACAATCGCAATGATGAAATACAATCGAGAATATACCAACCCGTGGATCTCGCAGCTGGCAGATAACGAGGTGTTTGTCTTTGGTAGTAACTTGGCGGGTATGCATGGTGGCGGAGCGGCCCGTGTGGCGCATCAGCGGTTTGGTGCCGTGATGGGGCAGGGCGTCGGTCTGCAGGGTCAGAGTTATGCCATCCCCACAATGCAGGGCGGCGTTGAGACGATACGGCCCTATGTCGACGAGTTTATCCGCTTTGCGGCCGAGCACCCCGACATGAAGTTTCTGGTCACACCCATCGGCTGTGGCATCGCAGGCTTCACAGCCCGGGAGATGGGGCCATTGTTTGCGGCAGCCGTCGAGGTTGACAACATCATCCTCCCGCTTGAGTTTGTTCAAGCCATCGAGGAGAAATAGAGATAGGCCAGAACCCACGTTAACAGGTTCTTCAATCGGCTGTTAGGCAAGGAAGGGTTGACCGGCAAGTGTCCGGTCAACGCTTGTTGCGTGGATGGTGCTGCATTATCTCCTGGCGCAGGCGAGAGCGGTCGATGTGGACATAAATTTCGGTGGTGGTGATGCTCTCATGGCCCAGCATCTGCTGGATGGCTCGCAAGTTGGCGCCACCCTCGAGCAAGTGAGTGGCAAACGAGTGTCGCAGCGTGTGCGGACTGACCTGCTTGTGTATGCCAGCCAGTTCGCACAGTTGTTTGATGATGATAAACACCATCTGACGCGACAGTTGTCCGCCGCGGCGGTTAAGGAACAGGATGTCCTCGCTGCCACGGCGGACAACTAGATTTGAGCGTACCTCACTCACATAGCGTGCTATCAACTCAAGGGCAACTTGCGAGATGGGTACCATGCGCTGCTTGTCACCCTTGCCACGCACCAGGATAAACTCGTCGTCGGCGTAGATGAGCGACATCTGCAGCCCCACGAGTTCGCTCACCCGCAGGCCGCAACTGTACATGGTCTCAATGATGGCTCGGTTGCGGATGCCTTCGGGTGTCGACATGTCGATGCAGTCGATCATGGCATCAATCTCATCGATCGTGAGCACCTCGGGCAGATGCCGGCCCAGCCGTGGCGAGTCGAGCAGCTGTGTGGGGTTGTGGTCGGTGAATCCCTCTAGCCGCAGGTATTTGTAGAAACTCCTCATGCCCGAGATGATGCGTGCCACCGAGCGTGGCCCGATGCCCAGGTCGTGTAGCGCAGCGACAAAGTTGTCCAGGTCGTCGGTTGAGGCGTGCTCCACTGCCACGCCCTGGTCGGTGAGGTAGTGGGTGAGTTTGTCCACATCATCGCCGTAGGCCTGTGCCGTGTTGTCGGACAGACCCTTCTCGATGCGCAGATACACCTGGTAGTTGCGCTTGACTTGTGCTATGTCGGTAATGTCACGCATTTACTTGTCATTGTCAGTTGTTTCCGAAAACTGAAAACCGAAAACTGAAAACTGAAAACCGAAAACCGATAACTGATAACCAATAACCATTATTGCTGAACGATGGCGAAGGGGATGGTGTGGGGATGAGCAGTGTCGTAGTTGTGGGTGATCTGTACGGTGCCGGCAGTGATGTCAAACTGCAATGTTGTGGCACTGATCCAGTTGACGTAGTGTATCTGCACGGTCAGCATGCCCGGAGTAGTCCAGGCATAGGCCGCTGCCGTGGCAAAATTGTGGCGCAGCCCTGCAAATCGTCCCACAGCACCGATTGAATAGGGCGGCTCGCCTGTCAGGTGTCCATAAGTCCACTTGCCATAGGCCATGGGAATGGTCTCGTCACGTCCGTCACGATAGTAGATGCGCATGGCCATCTGTTTGCCGTCCTGGTAGAACTTGATGAGGTCGATGCCGTCGGGATTAGGCTGTAGTTTGAAGTCGGCATTGGTCAGCACATTCGAGCGTTGCTTGCCTTGCGGCAGTGGCAGTGCAGCCCGGCTGCATGCGGCGGCCAGGCGCTTCTCGGCCTTGCTCTCGTTCTTGTTGTCGGTTCGATCCACTCCAGGCATCAGTTGGTTCCAGATGCAAGCCAGTTCGTCATGACCACGCGCGCTGCGTCCCAAGATGACCACCACTATGTCGCTGGCAGGGTCCATGACCACAAACTGTCCGTGAGCGCCGTCCATGCGGTAGGCCGTGGGCCACTTGCAGCGCCACAGCTGGTAGCAGTATCCCTGGTTGCCGTCGGTGGGTGCCTGCCCGTTGACGTTGTCGTAGTTGATGCGTTTCTGCGTCATCTCGTCGATCCACTGTTCGGGTACCAACTGACGTCCTTCCCACTGTCCGCGTTGCAGCATGAGGATGCCCACCTTGGCTAGCGACTCGGCTTGTATGCGCATGCCCCAGCCGCCAGTATTGATGCCCTCAGGACTGATTTCCCAGTCGACTTCGGTGATGTGGAGCGGCTCAAAGATGCGTTCGCACAGCAACTGCAACACAGTCTTGCCCATGACGCGCTGCACGATGGCCGAGAGCATATAGGTTGCCATTGAGTCGTAGAAAAAGTGCTCGCCGGGGGCTTTGACGGGATAGGCTAGCCACGTGTTCAACCACTGGTTGGTGTTGTTGCGCATGGTCCAGTCGGGCTTGATGCCGCTGCTCATGGTCAACAGGTTGCGTACGGTCATCTGGGCTAGTGCGGTGCTGATGGTGTCGGGCAGATGATCGTGCATGATGGCGGCGACGCGGTCGTCCAGACGCAAGCGGTTGTCGGCGATGGCTAGACCCACAGCCAGTGATACAAAGGTCTTACTGGCCGAGTAAAGCGTGTGGGCATCGTCGGCGCGGAATGGGGCGGGATGTGCCTCGGCTACAACTTGGCCGTGGCGCGCGACCATCACATGATGTATCTCGGTCTGGGGCAATGCTAGCAACGAGTCAACGAACTGGCTGACAGCCTGTGTGCTCAATCCTTGCTGGGCGGGTGTCGAGCGGGGCAGGTCGCCCGTCTGGGCGTGGGTCACGGCCATCATGGCCAACACGAGCAGTAGTGTGGATATTCTTTTCATTATTGTTTTGAATTAAGAGTTTTAAATTAAGATTTCAGTAATGCGCAATGCGCCGGTTGACTGCTTTAGTGCAGAAGGGCATGATTTTTGCTTGTTGTTGAGCAAAGGTAGGGCAAAAGTGGGAATGTGCCAAATTTTTTGCGCATTTTTGCTGAAAATTGCTGTGCTTTCTGAAATTATTACTAATTTTGTCCATTTATAAAGGCAGAACAACTGAAACATGCAATATACTTGTCCCAAATGTGGCAAACACATCGACCTGAGTGTCGAGGCGTTGATAGCCAATGAATACAAGACCGTGTGCCCGCAATGCTTGACGCAACTTGAGATTGTGGGCGACTATGCCTATGTGCCCCTTGAGGACGGATCACTCAATTTGCGTCGTGACGAGCCTAAGCCTGAGGTTGAGAGCGAGGGTGTCGTGACCGAGGTGACGGGGGTGCCAGTCCAGGATGCGGTACCGGTGCCGCCACTGCCGTCGCAGTTGGGTGGCGATGGTCGCGACCCGCTCTTCGATGAGGCTGTGCGCTATCTGGGTCAGTGCAGTGCTGTCACGCCGATGATGCTGCGCGACTATTTCAATATCCCGCTTGAGCGGGCACAGGATCTCATCAACCAACTGGAACAGGCCGGATGCATAGGTCCTTATCGAGGTGGCGCTCCGCGGCAGATTCTCATCGAGCACCATGAGGGGTTGCCCAGCCCGTTTAATTACAACCAGCGCTTTGGCGCTGAAACTGAGCCGCCAACCGATGGAACGCCACTGCCACAAGGTGGCAAGATGGTGCGCGTCAATTGTGGCTCGTGCCTCATATGGCTGGTTCTCGCCGCTTTTCTCGTTTTCTTGCTAGTCAAGTAGATTGATTGGTTGTCGGTTATCAGTTGTCGGCCGTGACTGAAAAACCAAAAACAAATAATTCTCAATTCTCAATTTTCAATTCATAATTAGGTATCAGGATGTTTTACTTGTTTATCGATAACGAGCAGCGTGGTCCTTACAGTCTCGAGCAACTGGCCGAGATGGGCATCACGCCCGAGACTGAGGTGTGGACCGAGGGCATGGCCGACTGGAAGCAGGCCGGCGACGTGCCGCAGTTGACCGCGTTGTTGCAGCGGTTAGAGTATGAGCGTGCTACTCAACGACCGCCTGTTGTGCCTCCGCGTCATGCACAGGTTCCGCCTGTGCCACCGGCATGGGACACACCGGCATCTGCATCACAACCACAATCGCAACCTGAACCCAAGCGCAAGGGCAGCAGTGGCACCAAGTGGCTTGTTGCCTTGCTCATCTTGTTGGTGATATTGGGCGTGCTGGTGGTGACTGTGCCCGATCGTGAGGCGCACCGCAACGCCATCATGGGGTCGACACGCGAGTGGGTCAACGAGAAGGTTGAGCAGCGTGACATGGGTGACATTGTGGGCGAGGTCATCAAGTGGATGTCGGGCAAGGGTGCCGATATTGCCATCGACCAAGTGCTGCAAGTCGACAACCACTTTGTCTACTCGGTTGGCAAACTAATGGTTGGCGACAAGCCCAAAACCATCTCGCTGGGCATTCTGGGACATGTGTTCACCTTCGGCAAGGACGACATTGACCACGCGTTGCGTCGGGCCATGGGTATGCCCGAACCAAGCGAGGAACCGAGTGTGGGCATCACTCCGCCGCCGGCTTCCGAGCCCACTGAGCCAGAGGTGGCCCCCGACGACACCCTGGGTAGTGTGATGCCTCGAGAGGATGATGAGCCCTATGACCCGGCACAGGCAATGCTTGACAGTCTGGCACGCAAGGCCAAGGAAGAAGCCGTGCGCATGGCCAAGGAGTGGGCCAAGAAGCAGATTGACAACCTATGATTCATTACGGTTCTGATAATCCAGATAGTGAAAACTGCTAAAAAATCACAACATTGGCCTTGATGTCAAAAACATTTCGTATATTTGCACGTTTTGACAAAATAGGTACTCTAGGCACCCTAGAGATTCCAAGCACTCTTGCAACTAAAAACTAAAAACTCGATAATAGTATGTCATTACTAGCACAAGTCCCTGCAGTGGCCGATACCGTGGCACAGGCCATCGCCGACACTGCCGTTCAGGCTGCACAAGCCGTTGCCGCTCCGGTGGCACAAGCCGCTCCTGCGGCCGAACCCGTTGTTAAAGACCTCTCGGTGTGGAATCTGACCATGGCCGGTGGTTGGTTGATGATCCCGTTGGCACTGCTTGCTGTGGTGAGCATCTATATCTTCTTTGAGCGCTTGTTCGCTGTGAGTCGCGCATCGAAGGAAGATGCCGCTTTTATGGAGAAAATCAAGAACTACATCCATCGCGGCGAGGTCGATCAGGCCGCACAGTTGTGCAAGGACACTAACACCCCATACGCCCGCATGATTGAGAAGGGTGTCAGCCGCATTGGCCGCCCGATGAACGATGTGCTTGTCGCCGTCGAGAATGTGGGCAACATGGAGATTGCCAAACTCGAGAAGGGCTTCAACTGGCTGGCTACAACAGCCGCTGGTGCCCCGATGATCGGTTTCTTGGGTACTGTCACGGGTATGGTGCAGGCCTTCTTCCAGTTGGCCAGCGCCGGTCAGAATAGCAACGTCACCATCCTGGCTAGCGGCATCTATGAGGCACTGGTCACCACTGTGGGTGGTCTGATCGTTGGCATCTTGGCTCTGTTTGCCTACAACTACCTGACCAGCCGTGTCAACAAGGTGATGAACAAGCTGGAAGGCAAATCGATGGAATTCATGGACTTGCTCAACGAGCCGGCCAAGTAAAATCGCGCGACTATGGCACTGAAACGACAACACGAAACCCTGTCGATGTTCAGCATGGCATCGATGACCGATGTCATCTTCTTGCTGCTCATCTTCTTCATGGTCACCTCGACGTTCGTCTTTCCGTCGGCACTCGAGGTCAACCTGCCGCAGAGTGGACAGCAGACGGCTCTCAAGCCCACCACGCGCATCTACATCGACGAGGAGATGAATATGTTTGCCACCCAGGGCGACAGCATCAGCGAGGGAGCATTGGTGCCCCTGGCAGCCGAGCAACTGGAGCCGTTCATGCAGAGCGTGCAAGCGGCCAATCCGCAAGAGTTCATCGCCCTCTATGCCGACGAGGCTGTCCCCTATGGACGCATTGTTGACATTCTGGACAAGGGCTCGAAGTGTGGTCTGAAGGTGGTGCTTGCCACCAAGCCTGCCTCGGCCAACTATGCCACCCAGCAGCCTGTTGAGCCGGCCCCGACCACTCAACCCCCTGTCCCTAACCCCTAACTTAATTGTGCACAATCAATGTGCTTGATAACATGGTTTTCAGTTACTAACGTCAACTGATAGCCGATAACCAATTGTGCATTAAAAATACAACGGTGAACGATAATAATAAAAGCAAAATAGCGGCTCTGTTGCTGACCCTGCTATGGACGGTGGGGACGGTGCTGGTGATGCTCTACACCAACCTGCACTATGAGTTCCCGCCCAAGGACATGCAGTTGGCGCAACTCCAGCAGGACACCATCATGTTCGGTGGCGAGTTTGTCGAGTTGGGCAACCTGCCCGACCTCTCGCAGAACGAACAGATGGATCTGGACACGCCCACGCCCAGCGAGCAGCAGAGCGACCAGCCCGATGTGGAAGGTGACGACCTGGAGGACGCTGGCGAGCCAGCACCCAAGCCCGAGCCTAAACCTGTGGTGACTGCCAAGCAAGAGTCGCCGATGAAGGTCAAGGAGAAACCCAAGGAGGAGAAACCGCAGAAGACTGGCCCAGCCAAGTCAGAGAAGCCCGATGCCAAACAGGAGAAGGTCAAGCGCGGCAAGGAGACCACCACGCCCAAGAACGATCGTGTGAAGGATGCCTTCGGCAAGAGCACCGGCACGACCACCAGCAAGACTGGTTCGCCCGACGGCAACGCCTCGCAGGGCGAGCGCAGTGGTCAGCCCGGCATCAGTGGCCTGGTGGGTTATACTGCCGAGTACTGGGGTCGTCCACACAGCAAGTGGACAGGCAAGATCAACGTGCAAGTGCGCGTCAATCCGCGTGGCAAGGTCATCGAAGCCCATGCCGTCAGTGGCAGTGGTGAAGCCTGGGCTCATCCCGAGGTGCGACGTTCATGCGAGCAGGCTGCCCGCGAGAGTGCCTTCTCGGTTCCCAAGAACCGCACCAGCGAGGGCATAGGCACAATCACCTGGCGCTTCATCTAACCCAACAACTCAACGAGCCACCCCACAAGGTGGCTCGTTAAGTTTATGCCATGTGGCCGAGAGAGTCGTTAATGGGTCGCGCGATGTTTGTCGGGAAAATTGGTGAGATTCTCTATTGATTTCGGGCTTTTGGTCTATCTGATTTGTGTTGGAGTGACTTTCTTAGTAATTTTGTAACGTAAAAAACTGTCTTTATATGAAGATAGTCGTTCTCATCACTGCGCTATTAGAAAGTGGAGCAGTTGAATGATTGTAAATTCGCAATTTTCAATTGAAATGAGATGAAAAGAAACTTTACAATACACATCTTGTGCTGGAGCATCGTGTTGTTCCTGCCGCTGCTGTTTTTCACCTCGCCTAACGCCTCATGGTCGCAAACTGTGATGTGGTGGTTCCGCTCGTTGGGTGGGCCGTTAAGTTATATGCTACTGTTCTACATCAACTATCTTTGGCTCATTCCGCGGTTCTACTTCAACGGTCGCAAAACTGCGTTTTTTGCCATCAACGTGGGACTGATTGCTCTGGCTCTGGGCTTGATGGTGGAGTGGTGGCAGATGGTCAACAACTGGATGCCGGCTGGGGCACATCGGCCGCCGCGCCGTGGACCACGGCCACCTCATGTGCCCATGTACTTCTACAACACGATCTCTCTCATCATGGTGGTGGGGCTGAGCATGGCGGTGCGGCTGACCCAGCGGTGGCAGCACAGCGAGCAGGCGCGCCAGGAGGCCGAGAAGGCCAAGGCCGAGGCCGAGTTGAGCAATCTGCGCAATCAGTTGAATCCGCACTTCCTGCTCAACACGCTCAACAACATCTATGCCCTCATCGCCTTCGATGCCGACAAGGCCCAGTTGGCGGTCGACGAGTTGAGCCGGCTCTTGCGCCATGTGCTTTACGACAACCAGCAAGACTTTGTGCCGCTCTACAAGGAGGTGGCGTTCATGCGCAACTACATCGAACTGATGCGCATCCGTGTCACCGACGGTGTGAAGATCGAGACCGACATCAAGATTGCCGACGACGACACCACGCCCATTGCACCGCTCATCTTCATCTCACTGCTCGAGAATGCCTTCAAGCACGGCATCTCGCCGCAAGGCAAGGGCCTCATCCGTGTCGAGATGAGCCAGCACAATGGCCAGGTCACTTGTGCCATCACCAACAGCAATTATCCCAAGCGCGCCAACGACAAGAGCGGCAGTGGCATCGGGCTGGAGCAAGTGAGCAAGCGGCTTGAGCTCATCTACCCCGGCCGCTACACCTGGGAGCGCGGCCTGCGCAACGACAATGCAGAGTACTACTCGCGCATTGTGATTAATAGTATTGAAGTTTAATCCACAACCCAACATATAAACTATGACCATTAAATGTATCATCGTCGACGATGAGCCGCTGGCAGTGGAGTTGCTGGCCAGCTATGTGCAGAAGATTCCTTTTCTCCAACTTGTGGGGAAGTACAATAATGCCACTGATGCACTCAATGGCGTGAAGGACAGTGATGTCGACCTCATCTTCCTGGATATCCAGATGCCCGAGGTCAGTGGCATGGAGTTGTCGCGCATGTTGCCCGAGGGCACGCGCGTCATCTTCACCACCGCCTTCGACCAGTATGCCGTTGACTCCTATCGCACGGGTGCGCTCGACTACTTGCTCAAGCCCATCACCTACGCCACCTTCCTCGAGGCGTGCAACAAGGCTCTGCAGTGGTTTCAACTGGTGCATCAGAGCGAGAACAAGCCCGAAGACGAGGTCAAGAGCATCTTTGTCAAGAGTGAGTACAAACTGTTGCAGATCAACCTCGACTCGATACGCTATGTCGAGGGTTTGAAAGACTATGTCAAGATTTATACCGACGAGTCACCTCATCCGGTGCTGTCGCTGATGAACATGAAAGCCATGGAACAGATGCTGCCCGCATCGCGCTTCATCCGCGTGCATCGCAGTTTCATCGTGTCGAAAGAGAAAATCCGTGAGATCGACCGCAATCGCATCGTCTTTGGCGACGTCTACATTCCCATTGGCGACAGTTACAAGCAGGCGTTCAACGACTTCTTGGGCCGCTAACCAGAGTAGTACAGTAGTAGTACAGTAGTAGGGCCGTCACAACAGAGGGTTCGTTACGAGCTACAAGTTACGAGCTACAAGATACAAGTTACGAGCTACGAGTTACAAGATACAAGTTACGAGTTACGAGATACAAGTAACAAGATATTGAGCAGTAATTCTCAATTTTCCATTCTCAATTCTCAATTAAAAAAAGAAAAAAGTATTACCTTTGCAGTCACAATCAAGTTTTGACTAGCATGGATGACAATTTTGACGACTACTTCATGGCCGACAACCATGATGCCGAGAAGCACGAGCAACCGCAGCACCAAGAGACACCGCAGGAGCGCGAAGACCGCGAGATAGCCGAGGCTACCATCGAGCGGCGGCACAACACGGTGCGGCTCATGCTGATAGGTGCCATTGTCGCTATGCTCGTTTTTATCGCTTGGTGGGGTTGGTCACGTTATTATCACCCCTATGAGCAGGGGCAATACAAGGGGTGGGTGATACACATCGCCTCGCAGGGCAGTGTGTTCAAGACCTTTGAGGGCGAGTTGCTGGCCATAGCCTATGCCGACGACAGCATTGTGCGCCGCGACACGCTGCACTTCACCATCGACAGCGACTCGCTCGCACGCGATGCCATGCGCTGGAATGCCGACGGGCGCCGTCTGGTGGTGAGTTACGACCGATACAAGGGCACCTTGCCGTGGCGTGGCAGTTCGCCGCTGGTGCTCACAGGCATCACTATGGACAGCGACCGCATCGAGCGGCTGGCACCACAAGCAGTCCCCGCAAGCGAGACCGACTGAAGTTCTCGGTCTTCAGTTTTCGGTTCTCTGGCACAACTGACAACCGATAACTGACAACCGATAACCGATAACAGATTAAGAACAAAAGCCAGCGCAGCGGGCACAATTCTCAATTAAATAAAGAAGCGAGAAGCAAGGGGCTAGGGACAAACCCTAACCCCTAACCTTTAACCCTTAAACCAGAAAACCCAGGAAACCTACTGCTTGACCACCTTGCGGGCACTGCCATCACTCATGCGAACGATGTTCACACCCTTGAACGGCGTGGCACTCTGCTGACCCGAGACATTGTAGTAGCACACCACGTGGGCGGGCTGTGACGCATGGGTCGCCTCAACACCGGTGACGTTGGTCTCGCCGTAAGTCACGGTGAATTGGTCAATGAGCAGACGATAGGTAATCTGTGTCGAGCCACCGGGCACAACGCCAGCACCAGCAGTGCCAACTACTATCTCGCGAGCATCACCAGTCCAGTCGCACCAAGTCTCATAACTCGTGTTGGTGATGTAATGCTGGGCTTCCTCGACCCACTCGCCACTGTCGAAGGTCAGTTTGTTGACCTGTGACGGCGTGTCAAGTTTGAAGTGGATGGCCTTGATAGCATAACCTTCGGCCACACTCAGTTTGAACGACTGCACACCAAAGGCGGCAGTGGCGGCATTGAGCAGCAAGAAATTATATTCCTCATCATCGTCGTAGCCAATGTAGATGCGATCGGTCAGTGGCGTGAAAGTCACGCCCTGATGTGTGAACGCATCGGTCAACTGCACTTGGCTAGTCTTGTAGGTGAGCCCCATGGCAGTGATGCCAGTGCGGTTCTCAAAGTTAAATGTCACTTCTTCGGCCCAAGCCGAGGTGGCCATCAGGGCCACTAGTGCCAGCGATAAAAGTTTCTTCATCATCATTGCATTTGCTGTTTAGACAGTTGTCATGAGCGCGGAGACAAAATGTCTGAGTAAAACAACTAGTTTTGTAATAAGTCATTAGACAAATGCGCTCAACTTTGCCATAACTTGCAACAAAAATAGCGTATTTATTTCAAATCGTAATAACTTTTTCAACAATCCGAATCAATTTAAAAGCAAATGGGCAAAATTGGTAAAAATATAACACTTCGCAATCAAAAATATTGGGTTCATTGAATTTCCGCAACGCGTATTTGTCGCGCGTGGTCATTTTCGCTACTTTTGTGGTCAAAATATGTAAAAACAAAGAAAATGAGAAAGTTAATATCATTATTGACAATGTTTGCCATCAGCACCACGGCGTGGGCTGCTGGTGAGTATTCGCATGGCTTTGCTGGCGGTACTGGAACCAGTGCCGACCCCTATCAGATTGCCACGATGACAGAGTTGAGCAATATGGCTTTCTGGTCGCAGCAGAGCACAGACTTTGCCGATACCTATTTTGTGATGACTGCCGACCTGTCATTCAGCGACTTTGACTCGTGGAACATGGTTTGGGGCATCGGGTTGGGCAACCGCCCTTTCGGTGGCGACTTTGATGCACAAGGGCACAAAATCACCAATATCACGACAGCAACACCGCTGTTTCTCTATGTCGGCACACAGGGTGTGGTTAAGAACCTCACGCTTGAGGGTGTCACGGCTGCAGGACCGACGATGCTCAACTACAATACTGCCGCACTGGCCGACCATGTGATGGGCACCATTGAGAATTGTCATGCCACGGGCATCGTACATGACTACACTGCCACCACACAGACCCATTATGCTGGCGGACTGGTGGGCTACCTCACACAGACTGGTGTGGTGCGCGGTTGCTCCACCTCGGGGCAGGCAACTGTGGCATGCGGTTATGGCGGCATTGTTGCCAAGAACTATAGCGGTCTCGTCGAGAACTGCACCAGCGATATGACCATCATCATCAAGCGGGCCAGCATTGCTGTGGGCGGCATCTGCGGATTGGTACAAAGTTTCGATAATGGTGCCACGGTCAACATTGATGGTTGCACATTCAAGGGCATGATCAAGCAGTATCAGCAGTACGACGGCAACAAGGCTGGCGGCATCTGTGGCGACGGAACGACGGCCAATATACATGCTTGTGTCAATCTAGGTGATATCACATCAACGGGTGTGACTGGAGGCATCTGTGGCACCATGACTGGTGCCTCGCGCGTGAGCGAATGCTATAACATGGGAACATTGCAGGATTACTTCATGTCGCAAGGCCAGCGCGAGGTGGGTTACGGCATGACCGACTTTATGGCTGGCATCGCTGGGCAGGTGAGTGGTGGCACGTTTGAGCGCTGCTTTAACGGCGGCACATTGCACTCGGTGCGTGGGGCAGGTGGTATCATCGGCACTATCGGCTCAGGAATCGGAGCCGAGGTGACCATCACCGACTGCTACAACGCTGGACTGATTGACGCTCCCAATGTGTGGAAGACTGGCAATACCACCATCCAGAAGGCTGGTGGACTTGTGGGAGAATTCTCTAATGTCTATGATGCCACCATTCAACGCTGTCTGAGTGTGGGCACGATTAACAATGCCGTGGCGGCTCGAGGCAGCGACTGCGAGTATCTGGGATACACCTTGTCGCCCACGCGAGTGACCATACTAGGCAACTACTATGACAATCAGGTGGCGGGCAACTCCTCGGCTCAGGGTGGCTTGAGTACGGCTCAACTTACTAGCGGAGAGGTACTTGATGGCCTAAATCCCACGATATGGCTGTTCGAGGCTGGCTTCTATCCGCGTCTGCGCTGCCACGCCGATGCGCAAGCCTCGCGTCTATGCGCCACGCCTTATTTCTTGGCTGGTAACGATACTCACACCAAGGTCAGGAACGACTTTACTGTGAGTAATGCCAACGGGGTGAATTGGGCATTGAGCCAGACGTCACAGGCCGTCATCGACGGCACGACGGTTCATGTCACACGTGGCGAGCAGAGCCAAGTGGTGACGCTGGCCTCAACCCTCGGTGACATGCAGCACGAGAGCATGCTCACCATCTATCCCGACATGTTTGTCGGTAGCGGTACGGCTGATGACCCCTATCTCATCGAGGACTATGCTGACATGGCGCGGCTGAGTCAGGCCACCAACGAGGGTGGGCTCACCTTTGCCGGTGATTATTTGCAACTGGCGGGCGACATTGACATGGCTGGACACACCGATTTTGGGCTGATGAGTCTCACCGAGGCAACTCCCTTCTTGGGCACACTGGATGGTAATGGACACGCGCTCAAGGGTTTCTATATGCGCAATGACTTGACCCAGACTCAGGATGCTGGCCTGTTCGGCTATGTGGGTGAGGCTGGTGTTATCAAGAATCTGGTCATCCCGGCCGATGGTAATCTGGGACTGTACACGGGTGGTGGAACAATCGCCTCGGTGCTGCTGGGCACCATCGAGAATGTGCAAGTGTTGCCGCACACCATCCATAGCGCTAATGCTGTGGGCAACTTTGCTGGCATTGTCAATAAGATAGAGACTACGGGGCAGGTCATTGACTGTTTTGTGGGCAGTGACATTCTGCTGACTGGAGCAGCCAACTATGTGGCAGGTATAGCCCGCAGCAACTATGGCACCATCGATGGATGTCAGTTCGCGGGCAATGTGGGCGGCACGGCAGCCAATTATGTGGGCGGTCTTGTAGCCGAACATTATGGCGTCATCAACGACTGTTTGGCATCGGGCTTTGTCACGGGCAATGCCTTTGTTGGCGGTGTGTCATCGCGGTGCCTCAACAACGGGATGTCCGATCCATCCATTACCAACACTTTGTCAACTGGACAGGTAACCTATAGCACGCAGGTCGACTATGCCGGTGCTGTGGTCGGTCAGAGCAATGGCACATTTGGCCATGTGTGGTATGATCGTCAGATAGGCCTGCTCGATAACGTAAAGGTCGAGGGTATCACGGGCAAACTCACGCGTGAGATTATTGCCGACTGGAATGGTGGCAGCAAGTGGGTGACCGATGGCTCAACCTATCCGCGCCTCGTCAAGTTCGCTGACCAACCTCTGGCTGTATTCTATAGTTTCCCGGTTACCTTTGCTGACGGTGAGAACCGTGGCGACCTGATTACCCAAGCCAATGTTTATGCAACCGAGGGACTGACCTCACGACTGGATGACGGTGATAACTTCGCATTGCGTTCGGGTACACTTACACCTAGTGTAGGCTCGGCTTACGGCGATGGTATTCTCATTCAGACATACGATGACTTTACGCGCCAACTGGTCATTGGCTCTTATGGCCAACTTCTGTCCCAAGGCGACGGCACTGAGGCCAATCCCTGGATTATCAACACCGAGGCCGATCTGGTGAAACTGGCCACGCAGAGTAACATGGGCTTGACAACCAAGCACTTTGTGGGCAAACACTTCCGTCTGGGTGGCGACATTGCCCTCAGTGGTGACTTTGCTGGCATCACGGGCGCGCTTAATGGCCCCAATGCTGCCAATAGTCCTCGATGGTTCCGTGGCACCATCGATGGTGCTGGGCACGCCATCAGCAACCTGAACATCAACTCGACCAACGCTAATGGCATGGTGGGCCTTGTGGGCTATTTGGGACCTGATGGTGTGGTCAAGAACTTGATCATTGCCAGTGGCCATATGCAGGGGACCAAATTAGTGGGTAGTGCAGTGGGCAAGTGTGCAGGCACTGTGTTCGGCATTGAGAATCATGCTCAAGTCACTGCAACTACAGGTAGCACCAATGCAGGATCAGGTGGTGTGGTCGGCAATGTCACATCAACAGGTGTGGTGAGCGACCTGACCAACTATGGCACGGTGACCAATACTCAGGCCAGTGGCATCTGCTATACGGGTGGTGTGCTGGGTGTGGTCGTAGGTGACGGCACGCACACATTCGCTCGTCTAGTCAATCACGGCAAGGTGAGCGGACCGATGGGCATTGCTGGTGTGGTGGCTAACAGCAGGTTGGTTAGTTACGACGATGTTGTCAACTATGGTGAGGTCATTGGCACTGCAGCCACTAGTAACCTGAATGGTGGTTGCTTTGGTGACATGGTGAGTACTCCACACATCAATAATGCTCGTAATTATGCCAATGTCTGTGGCAGCACGGGAGTGGGAGGCGTGATTTCACGCTACATTACGGGTCCTGGTCAAGTGCATTATCCTCTTGAAGTCTCTAACTGTCTCAACGCAGGTGGCATCACAGGCAGCCTGACCAACGTGGGTGGAATCGTGGGCATGAGTGACACCACTCGTATCCATGTGATTGCCTGTACCAATGTGGGCAACATCACCAACACGGCCGCTGCTATCGCTGCTGGCACTCCTGCCGCAGGTGGCATTGTGGGTGGAGGCTCGCCTATCATCGAGGACTGCTACAATGCGGGTATCATCAGTGGTGCTAATTGTATAGGTGGCTTGCTGGGTAGGCCCGTCAACAATGATGCCAAGGTCGATATCATCAACTCGCTCAATGTGGGTTGGCTAGCAGGCAATGCTGCGACTAGCGGCAACATCGGTGCTATATCGGGTTACAAATCGAGTGCGACGGTCTGTGTTGGGGCGACATACGACAGCCAAATGAGTGAGATTGCTGCTGTGGCAAAGGCCGATGTCGATGGAGCACAAGGCTCCTCCACTGCTGACTTGCTCAATGCCGAAGGCCGCTATCCTGCTCCCGATGCACTGTCACAAGACAGTGCCCTGGCCGTGACGACGATGCCAGTGTTGCTGGCCGATGGCGATGCTCGGTGGCAGGTGACCCGTCCGTTCGCAGTGACTGTTGCACCCAGGTTTGTCTGGACAGCTGACTCGGTGTTTATTGTCCGTGGCTCGCAAGTGGGAATCCTGCCCAATACTCATGGAACCTATAACGTGACAGTGAGTTGTGCAACCTGCAGCCGAGTTTTCCCGCTCACGGTCAACTTCGATGCTCTGCCAGGTGATGTCAACGGTGACGGAAAGGTAGATGTGAGTGATGTCAACATTGTCATCAACATTATGCTGGGCAAGATAGTTACAAATGACGAGTTACTAGTTACAAGTGATGTGACTGGTGATGGTAGCATCGATGTGAGCGATGTCAATGCGGTGATCAACATCATGCTGGGCAAAACAGTGACAAGTTACAAGTGACGAGTTACGAGTTACAAGTTACAAGTAATGTGACGGGCAAGGCTCTCTAAAAGTACAATGCTTGAAGCACAATCAAGGGACGCGGCTGTTGCTGCGTCCCTTGTTTCTTGCTTCTTTATTTAATTGAGAATGATGTCCGCTGCGCTGGCTTTTGTTCTTAATCTGTTATCTGTTATCGGTTGTCAGTTATCGGTTGTCGCTGAAGACTGAAAACTGAAGACCGAGAACTGAAGACCGACAACTTCGTCAGCCCTTGAGGGCCTCCATGATCTTGGCCTCAAGCTCGTCGGCTAGTTCGGGGTTGTCGAGCACCATCTGCTTGGCTGCATCGCGTCCCTGGCCCAGTTTGGTGCCGTCATAACTGAACCATGAACCGCTCTTCTTGACGATGCCCAGATCCACGCCCAGGTCGATGATCTCGCCCTCCTTGCAGATGCCACGGCCAAACATGATGTCGAACTCGGCCTTGCGGAACGGGGGCGCGACCTTGTTCTTGACCACCTTGACGCGGGTGAGGTTGCCCAGCACCTGGTCGCCATCCTTGATCTGTCCCAAGCGACGGATGTCGAGGCGCACCGATGAGTAGAACTTCAATGCATTGCCGCCCGTGGTGGTCTCGGGATTGCCGAACATGACGCCAATCTTCTCGCGCAACTGGTTGATGAAGATGCAGCACGTGTTGGTCTTGCTCACCGTTGCGGTGAGTTTGCGCAGTGCCTGCGACATCAAGCGTGCCTGCAGGCCCACCTTGTTGTCGCCCATGTCACCCTCGATCTCGGCCTTGGGTGTGAGGGCTGCCACACTGTCGATGACAATCACGTCGATGGCCGAACTGCGGATGAGTTGGTCGGCAATCTCCAAGGCCTGCTCGCCGTTGTCGGGCTGCGAAATCCACAGATTGTTGACATCCACGCCCAGCGACTCGGCATAGAAACGGTCAAAGGCGTGCTCGGCATCGATGATGGCGGCGATGCCGCCCATCTTCTGGGCCTCGGCGATGGCATGGATGGCCAGTGTGGTTTTGCCGCTCGACTCGGGACCATAGATCTCGATGATGCGTCCGCGGGGATAGCCTCCCACACCCAGAGCGTGGTTCAGACCGATTGACCCGGTGGGGATGACATCGATGTTCTCAATGTTGTCGTCGCCCATCTTCATGATCGAGCCACGACCGAAGGTCTTGTCTATCTTGTCCATTGCCACTTGCAGGGCTTTGAGTTTCTCGGGGCTCACTGCGGGGCGTTGGGGCTGTGCGGGCACGGCAGGCTGCTCCTGCTGGGCCTCGTTGTTAATCATAGCGTCTTCCATATTCGTTATATTTTTTTGTTTAAATTCTTTTGATGATGCAAAGTTCGAGGTAATGAGTGCCAAATGGTGGCATATCGTTGTTAAATATCCTCAAATTCGGCGTCAATGACTTGCTGCTCGACAGTGTATTCCTCCTCGATGATGGTCTCGCGTGGGCCGGCAATCTCTTGGTACTCAGCATCCTCGGCATTATCTTCGATGTGGCTGGCGCGTTCTTGGGTTCGCTCTTGTGCCCGCTGCTGACGTTGTGCCCGTTCATGGGCTTCGCCCACCTGCTCCTGATACTTGCGATGCTGGCGGCGTACCCACCATGCCAGAAGCCACGGAGTGGCTTTATACAGTAGGTACAAGACGAGTATTGTGAGTAGAAATGACATCATGGCTGGGTGGGTGCTTGCTGTTGGGGTGCGCGTGCGTTGTTGATGATTGAGAGAATCACATAGAGGGTGATGGTTGCAGCCAGACCACTCAGACCCAGCAGCGCAATCAACACGATGGCACCTGCAATGAGCAGGTATTGTGCCCAGTTGTCACGTGGACTGAGCGAGTGCAACTTGAGTGAGAACATGGGCAGGTTGCACACCATGAGCCACGAGAACAAGACCACGAGTGCCACAACAATCCACGGGTTCATCGTGTGGTGCGTGGCATAGAAGTGAGTCATGCCAATCCAGAAGATGGCATTAGCGGGGATGGGCAGTCCGATGAATGAGGTCGTCTGTCGCGTGTCGACATTGAATCGTGCCAGCCTCAGGGCACCGAACACGGGCAGCAGTACGGCTGCGTAGCACAATGCACTCTCGGGTTGAGCGGCATGCATCACATTCAATATCATCATGGCAGGAGCCACGCCGAAGCTCACCAGGTCGCTCAGTGAGTCGAGTTCCTTGCCTATGCCGCTGACGGCATGCAGTAGTCGGGCCGAGAGGCCATCCAGAAAGTCGGCCACAGCAGCCAGAGCGATAAACACGGCGGCCAGTTGGTAGCCCGACAGTCCCCACAGGGTGTCGTCAACGCCGTGAAAGGCTGCAATGATGGCTAGTGTACCACACAGGCAGTTCAGGCAAGTGATGGCATTGGGTATGTTGTTTTTAATCACTTCGTTCGATCTAGAATTGTGAATTGAAAATTGAGAATTGGGTCTGTGCCTGCGATTCTCAATATTGCACTATCGCTTGAGGCGCGCCACAAGGGTCTCGCCGCCCCAGGTCTTGTCGTGCAACTTGACTTTGACCTCGGTGTCCAGCGGCAAGAAGATGTCGACCCGCGAGCCAAACTTGATGAATCCGATGAAGTCGCTGATGTCAACATCTTCGCTTTGCTCAACATAGGTGACGATGCGCCGTGCCACGGCACCGGCAATCTGGCGAACAAGAATCTCATCTCCGCCCTTAGTCTTGATGACGATGGTCGAGCGCTCGTTGTCGCTGCTCGATTTGGGCAAATTGGCGGCAAGGAAACGACCACTGTGGTGCTTGACATACTCAACGGTGCCAGCAACAGGTACCCAGTTGGCATGTACGTTAAACACGGTCATGAACACCGACAACTGGATGCAGTTGCGGTGCAGATACTCATCTTCATAGACTTCCTCAAGAGCCACAACAGTGCCATCGACGCTCGAAACCACTGCAGTGCCGTCGCTGTTGTCACCCTTGAAGTGACGACGCGGCAAGCGGAAGAAATTCAGCACTAGTGCAAAAAGCACGACCGAGATGACAAGGAAGGTGATAGATATGGCTTTGAGGTCAATAAACGCCATCGCCGCTGCATTGATGGCTATCAATATCAGCAGCACAATGATGATGATGTTCTGTCCCTCGCGATGTAGTTTAACTTTCATTTTGCATTTGTCAAAGTCCTGTAAATTTGCAAAGATACAAATTTTTTGTTAATTGACAACGATGTTTAACAAAGAATTTACGATTTATCATTAAGAACAGAGTGGATGAGTGCTGGTCTACTCTTCATTGTTAATGTTAGCAAGGATGGCACGCGACTTGTCGCGGTCGCGCGTGAGTTGGGCCCGCAATTCCTCGATGCTGCCCAACTTGAACTCCAGCCGCAGGAACTTGATGAAGTCAAGCGCGATGGGCTGGCCGTAGATGTCGTCGTCGAAGTCAAAGATGTTGACCTCGATGCTCAAGTGTGTGCCGTTGTGCAACGTGGGGCGGTTGCCCAGGTTGACCATCCCCTGCAGCGTGTGGCCACACACATGCACCAACACGGCGTAAGCACCGTTGTGAGGCAGAATGATGCTAGGGTCTAGTTGCCCGATGTTGGCAGTAGGGAACCCGATGCCGCGTCCATTGTGAAAACCGTGTACCACGGTACCCTCGAGACGGTAGGGGCGACCCATGCAGTGCATGGCGTCGTCGACCTTGCCTGATGCGATGAGTCCACGCACTATGGTGCTGCTCACAGGAGCATATTCGCCCAGATATTCGGGAGCCTTAATCACATCAATGCCCAAGCGGTGCCCGGTGGCGACATAGTCGGCAAAGGTCTCATTGCGATTGTGGCCGAAGCGGTGGTTATAGCCCACGATGAGTGCAGCGATGCCATAGCGGTCGCGCAGCAGTCGCATGAAGTCCTCACTGCTCAACTGCGACAACTCGCGGGTGAACTCAAGTACAGCCAGGTGGTCGGGAGCGAACGACTCTAGGGTGCTCAGGCGCTGCTCCAGCGTCTGCAACATCTTCAACCCGCCACCATGCAACACGTGTTGTGGGTGCTGGCCGAAGGTTACCACCAGCGACTGCAGGCCTCGGGCATGAGCCTCTGACTTCAGAGCCTCGATGAGTGTGGCATGACCCTGGTGGACACCGTCGAACATGCCGATTGTGGCCACCGTTGTACCCGCCGGGAGGCGGTCAGCGTCAGTGAGTCTGTTCATCAGGCAGGTGCTTCTTGAGGATGCGCATCGTGTCGTTGCACAACTTGATGAACACATCGCGATTTTTGAGCAGCGAACTGGTTTTGATTTGGCTCGAACTGCCCTGGAATACAAATCCCGTGTCGTTCGACTCAAGAGCACGCATTGTCGGCGTGATGCCACTCTCGGGGTTGGGGAATGGGTTGCCGATATAGTCGGGGGCGCGCTCAATCCAGCGGTGCAGTGCCAGCACGCTCGAGTTGATGACGCCAGGGTTGACGCAGTTGACGTTGACACGGCGGGTCTTCATGGTTGTGCTCATGTAGATGCTGAACAAGGTCAGTGCCAACTTGGCCTGAGCGTACGAGCCGATCTGTGTGAAGTTGCTCACGGCAGGGAACTCGTAGGGCAGCGACACCAAGCGACGCGACAGGCTGGTCGACAAGATGATGCGTCCATTCTCGGGCATCAACGGATAGACCAGCAGCGACAACAAGGCTGTGCTCAGGAAGTTGACTTGCACCGTGTGCTCATAGCCGTCGGGCGAGATCTTGCTGTGGCGTGGCAGCGTTCCGGCATTGTTGACCAGTGCGAAGACCGGGCGATCAAGTGCCTTGAGTCGGGTGACAAAGTCTTTGACCAGGTCAAAAGAGCTGAGATCTAATTGCAGGCACTGGATGTCCTTGCACTTAGTCTCGGCCTTGAGCTGGTTGGCATAGCGCTGCGCCTTCTCGATGTCGCGGCTGGCTAGAAGCAGCGACTTGCCTTGCTTGGCCAGTCGACGTGCAATCACGCTACCCATGCTGTCGGTAGCACCAGTGACAATGTACAGCGGCGGCAACTGCTGAGTGGGGTTGTTGTTATCTTCCATAGCGGGTATGTTGTGTTAGAATCCAGGAGTGCTCATGGTTTTTGTGATCCATGTGAGTCCTCTGGGATTGTAATTGTTAATTATCAAGGGTCTTGACGGTGAGTTTGACGAGTTCGATGCGTGCAGCAGTCTTGCGGATTACCTCGAAGTCGTATTGCTCGGTTTCGATGCGCTCGCCCACCGACGGTATGGCCTCATGCAAGTGCAGCAAATATCCGGCGATGGTCTGGTAGTCATCGCTCTCGGGCAGATCCAGGTGAAACCGCTCGTTGATTTCCTCAATCTCCATGCGGCCGCTCAACTCGTAGGTGTTCTCGTCGATTTGGCGGGCTGTCAGTCGGTTGCGATCGTGCTCGTCCTCAATCTCGCCGAAGATTTCTTCGACCAGATCCTCCAGGGTGACCATGCCGCTAGTGCCGCCGAACTCGTCGAGCACAATGGCCATTGAACGCTTCTTGTCCAGCAGGTTCTGCATCATCTTGCGGGCAAGCAAGGTCTCGGGGGCAAACAGCACAGGTTTGATGCGCGTCTTCCAGTCGACCTCGGGTACAAATAGTTCGCTCACCTGGATGAAGCCGATGACCTGGTCGATCTCATCGCGGTAGACCACAATCTTGCTCAGGCCCGACTGGCTGAAGAGGTTGACGAGTTGGTCACGGGTGGTGTCGGTCACATCGACGGCTACAATCTCGTTGCGTGGCACCATGCAGTCGCGCAGATGCGTGTCGCTGAAGTCGAGCGCGTTTTCAAACAGTTTTACCTCATGTTCCACCTCCTTGTTCTCGTCCTCATGTTTGTCGATGTTGTCTTGCAGATAGGCATCGAGTTCGTCGACGGTGATGAGGCCTAGTCGTTCTCTCTGCACCTTGATGCCCAGCAAGCGCATGAGCCATGCCGAGAGCAACTGGGTGAATCGTGAGATGGGGTAGAGCACGCAGTAGCACACGAACAGTGGCAATGAGAATGTGCGCAGCGAGTAGTTGGGATTGATGCGGAACACAGCCTTGGGCAGGAACTCGGCAGTGAAGAGGATGATGACCGTCGAGATGACGGTGATGATGAGCAGCTCCATGAAGTCATTGTTGCCCACTAGAGGTTTCAGCGGCTGGGTGAGTAGTTGTGCCATGGCAATGCTATAGACCACATTGACAATGTTGTTGCCCACCAGCAGAGTCGAGATGAACATGTCGCGATGTGAGTAGAACACATTGATGACACGGTCGATGACCCCGCCGCGAGCAATGTCCATCTCGGCCTTGACCTTGCTCGATGACACAAACGCGATCTCCATGCCCGAGAAGAACGCGGACAACGCAATCGAAATCAATACTATGATTAATGGCGCGCTAAACATCTTCTAATAAATAATAAAACATTGTTTATTGAATTAGGGGTGCGGCATCTTGCTCTCATCGATGGGGAAGATAGCCTCGACTCGACGCAGGGTGTAGGTGGTGAACTTCTCGTTGCTCTCGTATCCATATCCCTCGATGACGCGACCCTGCTTCTCGACATGGATGAATGCGTCGCTATAGAGTTTGTGTTGCCCCTGATCCCAGTAGAGTTGGTCAGTCATGATGACATCGCCATCATCGTTGGTGATGCGCACGTTGCCGTTCAAGTCCCACAACTGCTTGTGCTTGTCGTAGTAGGCCGAGTCGCACTCGATGGTGGTGATGATGGCGTAGGCCGAGTCCATCTCTTCGGCTTTGACACCTGCGGGAAATATCCAGTGTGGCTCTCTAGCCTCCTCAAACATCAGCCAACGCTCGGTGGTGATGCGATAGCGGGTGTGGCCGTCATCGCT
Organism: Porphyromonadaceae bacterium UBA4262; assembly: GCA_002396085.1. GTDB lineage: Bacteria > Bacteroidota > Bacteroidia > Bacteroidales > Muribaculaceae > Sodaliphilus. The sequence continues at coordinate 94,320 of DGWI01000048.1, read as the reverse complement.
GATGATGGTCTGCACATCGTTGGTCGCCATGGTGGGCACCCGTTCGGGGTCGGTGGCATGATCCACCACGCTCTTTAACTCCCCGTCCTTGCACCCCACCAGGCACATCAGCACGATGGCCGGCAGCAAGTAGTGCGGCACGCTCAAGCGGATTAAGCATTGTGCATTAAGCATCGTGCCTTGCGCTAGCGTATCTTATTCTTCCAGAACCACATCTCATTGACATTCACGCCAATGGTGATGTTGAGGTAGTTCTCCTTGATCATCGACACCGGTGCACTGTAGCGGTGTTTCCACTCCAGCCCGATGTTGATGGTGGTCTTGCCGTTGGGCACGGGCAGGCCAATGCCCACCGATGCTCCATAGTCACGGACATTGGAGCCACGGATGTTCATGTAGTCGTGGTTGTAGAAGCCGCCCACACGGAACATCATTGCCCCGACATACGAGCCGCGGCGGTTGGGGGTGTACTGTAGTCCGGCTGCGACCTTCCAGCGGTTGTCAAACTTCATGCCGCCTTCCTCGAAGCCCTGCAGTGGGGCATACTTGGCGTCGGCCCACTTCTGGTAGGTGAAGTCCACTTCGCCCAGTAGACGGTGGTTCCACTCATAACTCAGACCCACTCCGATGCTGTGAGGCATCTCATATTTGCCCTTGAGGCTGGTATAGCCGATGGAGTCAAACTTGCTGTCCTGCAAGTCGTAGATGGTGCCCCATGTGTGTCCATGCAGCGACTTGTTGGGCTGGTAGGTGGCACCGATGACCAGACGGTCGTTGGCACCGATGCGCTGGGCATACTGCAGACCCACCTGGATGTTCCAGTCACGCACTTCCATCACGCGGTTGAACACCGCGCTCGACTCGTCGGTCACCGAGGTCGAGTTGGTTGTCGTGCCGAACATATAGGACACATTGGCTCCCAGGCTCAGACCCTTGAACAACTCATAGCCTGCGCCCAGATAGAGTTGCGCCAGTCCGCCCGAACCGCCGCGATACTCTTCGCCATTGTCCAGCTTGTTGCCGAAGGTATAACCTACCGACGAGAATGGTATCAAGCCAAAGGAGCCGCCCAGATGCTTGGTGATGCGGAACTGCCCAGTCAGGTAGTCCAGACCACCACCGAAGTTGTAGCCCGTCTTTGAGCCTTCTTCCGACCACAGGTTGGTCAGGCCTACACCCACATCCCACATGAACGTCAGTGAGTCGACCTGCGAGTAGCTGGCTGGGTTCATAGCGTTAATCACTCGCCCGTTCTGCATGGCGTAGCCCACGCCACCCATCGAGCGCTGGATGCCCGAAGCATTGTCACTGAGCAGGCCATAGCCCACACGGCTGTAGGGGCTCGATGTCGAGCCTTGGGCCGAAGCCCCCACTGTAACGGCCATCACGGCAATGGCCAGTATTGTACGATATATCTTCATTTTCTTTGCTAGTAGGCAAGTAAACAAGTTGTTGAGCCGTTTTGGCTCAACGGCAAAATATCTTGCAAAGATAAGTGTTTTTCTCGGCATTTGATCGTTTCGTTTCAATTTTTTTAGAAAAACGGCCATAAATGACCCGAAGAACAAGTCTCCAGGGCTGCCAAATGCCTGTTGCACCCAGTGACTGAGTTGTGTGTGGCTCGTTTCGACCGATCTTGCACTGGCCGAAAATAGTGTCGCCCAAAAGTGGTATTTTGATACACTTTTGGGCAACAGTCAGCAATGATTCAGTTGTTTGCTATGGAATAATCACTTTGTCACTCGATGTGCTGCCGTCGACATAGGTGGTCAACTTGATGTTGATGCCGCTCCAGGGTCGGCTGCTGCGCATGCCTGCCAGATTGATGTATTCAACATTGACAACTTCTTGATTCACTATGCCAAGGTCTGTGATCGAATTGGTCTCTCCCGGTAAGTGGCTGTTGAACCACTCGATGTTGGCCAGTAGTGATGATTTGAGCTTCTCGACTCTCTGGCTCAGCGTGGATTGGTCAGTAAAATTCCATAGGGTTTTTTCTTGCTCGTAGGCTGTACTGCAAGGCAGCAGGTGCTCATCGATATAATCCATCCACGGTTGCACCTGCTGCGGATAGAATTTGCTCCACTCGCGGCGCACGGCGCGGCAGAAGTCCTCATCCTGTATCAACTCGCCTATCCAATGCGGGACGAAGGTGTAGGTGGTCTTCATCAAGAAAGTGTAGTCGGTCTTCGCTCGCTGGTTGCACGACAGGTCCCACAAGGGTCCTGCCACCCAGCGGGCATCATCGCCCTTGTCCTTGTGCAGGTAGAAGCTGCCGTGGAAGCCGTCGCTGTTGTCCAGCACCTCCTGGACGATGAAATAACGTGCCATGGCATCCACGTCGATTTTCTGTTCCCAGGTGCTGTTGGTCTTGTCCGCGTCATAGATGGCGGCGTTCATGGCCTTGAAATCTTCGATGAGCCACGATCGCTGCGCCAGCGAGAGCGAGTCGGGAGAGTGGTAGGTGACCTGTAACGTCCACTTGTTGTTTTCTGCGATTTTGATTTGATTGGTCTCGATGTAATTGTCCACCTCCACCAGCCAGCCGTAGGGGATGGTGCTTGCGTCCTCATTCCAGTTGGGCTGTTCATAGATGTTGAGGCGCTGCTTGCCGATGCGGTTGGTCTCGGTGAGCAGATACAGCCCCTGGTAGTCGCCATTGAGGATTACCTCTACTGGTCGGGTCGAGGCAGTCCAGTCCATACCCATGATGTTGCCCAGTTGCAACCCGGCCACTGTGGGCTCATAGAATCGGAGCAGCGCCCAGTGCTTGTGCTTGTTCATCCCCAGCAATGAGGCTTTCTCGCCCAGCTTGAGTTTGTAGGGCTTCTTCACCCCTTTCCACGACGAGTGACCCCTGCCGCGTATCTCAAGTGGCAGGGGCGAGTCTTCCGAGCCAAGATTCATCTCCGGATTGTTGTTGTCTACAACAAAATAGGTTCCGGGAATGTACACTGTCTTGGATGTGATGGGCTTATGCCCCTGAGTGTCGATGTGGATGACGGGTAATGTGCCAGTCTGTCCGTGCAGGGTCAGTACAGCCAGCAATAGCGCAGTTATCACTGTCACACAGGTCCTCGTCTGCATACGATGATTGGCAGAAATTGTGAAAAGTGTCTTGAGCATGTTGTTTTTTTAATAGTAGACAACCATGAATGCCATTCGCTGCATCGACCGGTATTTTTTATCGGGAGGCTGCTAGAGAGTCTTAACTCTTTTTCCGCAAGTGGCCGAACAAGGCCAGGTTGGCGGCCAGCAACAGGATGATGAAGATGGCAAGGATGGCTGTGGTGGCCACGGTCTCGGTCTGGTGCACCTCTTGTGGGTCGTAGGTCATCTCGATGGTGTGATCGCCGGCGGGCAACTGCATGGCACGCAGCACATAGTTCACACGACCGATGGGTGCCTCCTTGCCGTCGATGGTGGCGTGCCAACCCCAGGGGAAGTAGACCTCGCTGAACACAGCCAAGCCACCATTGGCACTATGACTCTTGAAGGTCAACTTGTTGGCGGCGTATGTGGTTTCGATGATGGTGTCGCCGGGTTGCACGGGTCGGGTGGCCTTGAGCACATCGCGGAACTGCTCGTCGGCCACAGCGACGTGTGCCACAGGCAGCGAGTCGAGTGCCGCCATCTCCTCATCGGCATTCTTGACCCACACCAATGAATCGACAAACCAAGCGTTGCCCAGAGCACCGGGATTGACTTGTGCCGTGTTGTCGTCAACGATGATATACTTGGTGTTGAGCATGTTGATCACCTGCTGGTTGTTCTTTGCAATCTGGCGGTTGATCAAGTCGTTGTAGCGTGTGAGTTTAGCCGCATGATAGCCGCCCACGGTCTTGTGGAAGTAACTAGGCATGGCATCGGCAAAGTGCTGCAGGTCAAGTACGCGGTAGTTGAGTTGCTTGTCTTGCTGAATCTGTGTATCGACGGGACGGGGCGCAAAGCCACGTGCCATCTGCACCTGTTCGGCAGGCACGAAGGTCTCACTGTCGACATAGCGTTTGTTGACCAATCCCATGTCGAGCAATACCACTGCAGCAAGCACCAGTGTGGTGACCATAGGGTTGATTTTGCCCTTATAGTAGACAAATAGCACAGCGCACCCCAGCACCAGGAAGATCAGACTGCGCATGGCATCGCCACCGACCATGGCACCACGCACCGCACGGATGGCTGCATCCACTGTGGGATACATCTGCAGTTGACCCGTGGCGATGAGTTGTTCATGCTCTTGTTGGCTATAACTGCCGAATATGCTGGGAATGAGCCATGTGATGAGGCATACCGCAGCGGTAAACCCAAAGGCTCCGATAACGGCCCACTTGTTGTTGCGCCAGAAATCAGCCTTCTGTTCATACATTTCCTTGAGAGCCAATACGGCCAGCAGGGGCATGGTCAACTCGGGCACCACCAGCCAACTGGCCGGTGCGCGGAACTTGTTGTACATCGGGAAGTAGTCAATCATCAGGTCGGTGAGCCACATCATGTTGTGGCCCCACGAGAGGAAGATGCTCAGGATGGTGACAACGACGAGCGACCACTTGACAGGCCCCTTGACTACAGCCACGGCCAGCAGTGCTAGGGCAAAAATGATGACACCTACATAGACGGGGCCATTGGTCATCGGTTGATCGCCGAAGTATTGTGGCATCTGTGCCAGCACTTGCATGTCTTGCCCCGAGATGGAGCCTTTCTGACTCATTTGTTCGGCTTGGCTGGTTTCGGCCAGGATGAGGAACTTGTTGTCGCCATGTTCGGGCTTGATGGTGGCGCCTCCCTTGACGTTGGGTATCATCAGCGTGAAGGTCTCGTCCTTGCCATAACTCCACTGGGTGATATACTCTTTGTCAAGGCCGCCGTCGGTGAGCTGTGCGCCCGGCTCGCCCTCGATGGGTGTGAGTTCGCTGTGTCCGCCGCGGATGCTCTCCTTCTGGTACTTGTAGCTCATATAGAGGTTGGGCGAGTTGGCTGCGACTGCTAGCCCACCAGCCACCAACAGGGCAACGGTAGCAATCAGCCACTGGCGCACTTGCTTGTCTTGGATGGCCTTGATGAGATAGCCGATGACCAGAGCCACGATGACAAAGCCGAAGTAATAGGTCATCTGCACATGGTTGCTGAACAGTTGCATCGCTCCTGCCAGTGCGGCCAGTCCGGCTCCAGCCAGATACTTGCCGCGGTAGCACCACACGATGCCCGCCAGCGTGGGAGGCACATAGGTCAGGGTGACCAACTTCCAGATGTGGCCGGCTCCGATGAGGATGAAGAAATAACTTGACAACCCATAGCCGATGGCACCCAGAACCGCCAGATACCATCGCACCTTGAATGCCAGCATCAGGATAAAGAAGCCCAGCATCATCATGAATATCCAACTGACGGGTTCGGGGAAACCGAGAGAATATACTTTGTTGACCCAACTCAGCCACTGGTTGGTCGAGTAGGTGGGGCGAATCTGGAAGGTGGGCATGCCACCGAACAATGCGTCAGTCCAACGTGTGATTTCGCCTGTCTGCTGCTCGTGCAGCACGCCTTCCTGGCCATTGGCCACGCCTTGCATCACATCGTGCTGCTGCAGCACGTCTCCATTCACGTCGCTGGGATAGAACATCAACCATGCTACCACGGCCATCACCACCACGCTGATGGCTATGTAAATTGCCGAACGCAAGCCACTTGCGCTCGTCTGAGTCTTGTCTTGTTGGGTATTCATTGTTGTCTTTAATATTTTTCGGGCGGTAAAGTTACAACTTTTCTATGACCCGCACAAGTTTGGCGGGCGAGGATTGTTGAAGTCACCCCTAAAGCCCCCTAGCCCCCTAAAGGGGAAACTACTGTTGTGGTAGCCACTTTGTACACCCCCTTTAGGGGGCTTCTTTAGAGGCTTTTCTAGAGGGCTTTTTTAAGGGGCTCTCAGCGGCACAGTTCTCTCGCTGTGCGGGCGGCGAGACGGGCGTTGTTGAGCACAAGTTGGATGTTGGCTGCCAGGCTGTCACCGCCAGTCAGTTGCTGGATTTTGTCTAGCAGATAAGGCGTGATTTCCTTGCCGCGTATGCCCAGGCGGTTGGCCTCGGCAAGCGCATCGTCAATGGCACGGTTGATGATGTCGGCTGGCATGGAGTACTCCTCGGGTATGGGGTTGGTCACGAGCATACCCCCGCGCAGGCCCATCTCCATTTTGGCCTGGAATGCCTGGGCCAGTTCTTGTGGAGTGTCGATGCGGTAGTCGACCATGAAGCCGCTGTGACGGGTGTAGAAGGCCGGTAGCTCGTCGGTGCCATATCCGATGACAGGCACTCCCTTAGTCTCAAGGTATTCCAGGGTCAGCCCCAGGTCCAGGATGGCCTTGGGTCCAGCGCAGATGACCATGACGGGTGTTTGGGCCAACTCCTCGAGGTCGGCACTGATGTCCATCGTGTTTTCGGCGCCGCGATGCACACCACCGATGCCTCCTGTCGCAAACACACGGATGCCCGCCATGGCTGCAATGATCATCGTGGTGGTGACGGTGGTGGCACCGTCTTCACGGCGTGCCACCAGCACGGGCAAGTCGCGGCGCGAAGCCTTGGTGACCTCAGTGCCTTTGCGGCCCAGATGCTCGATTTGGTCGGGTGTGCAGCCAGCCGTGAGTTGTCCGCCAATGACGGCAATGGTGGCGGGAACTGCACCATAGTCACGGATGGTCTGCTCCACACGCATGGCCGTCTCGACATTTTGGGGATAGGGCATGCCGTGCGAGATGATGGTTGACTCTAGGGCGACCACCGGTCGTCCCGATTGCAATGCCTGCTGTACTTCAGGCGATATTGATAGGTATTTGTTCATATGTTGTATTTAGTTTTCGGTTTTTAGTTTTCGGTTTTCAGTTCTCAGTTTTCAGCCACAACCGACAACTGATGACCGACAACCGATGGCCTTTTTTGCGCTCTGCATGATGGATGTGATGTCGGGGTTGACGGTCATTGGAGTGAGCAGGGCAGAATGGGCAGCAAGTTGAGCCCAAGCACCGCATTCGGGCCAGTCGATGCCGTTCATGAAAGCATGGGCCAAACCGGCAACAAAGGCATCACCGGCACCAGTGGTGTTGACCACCTGGGTCGTGATGGCTGCTAAATGCTCGTGTCGTGTGCCGTTGGTACAATACACTCCTTCGCTTCCCAGTGTGATGTAGACGTGCTGAACACCCAGTGCGGCAAGTTGCGAGGCAGCGGCCTCGACCGTGTCACATTCAGTCATTGCCAGTGCCTCTTGGCGGTTGAGTTTGAGTGTGTGCAAGTGATGGGTGGCACTCTGTTGCAAGGCTTGAGCGATGCGTGTTGCCTTGGCGGTACTCACGGTATCGACCATGAGTGGCATCGTGCAGTGGTCAAGCAGAAATTGCAGTGAATCGGCGGCTATGTTTGTGTCGGCAATAACCACTGCCGACTGGTTGATGGCATCGATGCGCTCACACAAGAACTCGGGGTTGATGCGTGACACGATGTCCATGTCGGCCACTGCGGTCACCATGTCGCCCTGTCGGTCGTTGATGCACAGATACAGGCCATTGCGCATTTCATCGATGCGCTTGGTCAGCGACAGGTCTAGCCCCAGTTCGGTGCACTGCTCATGGCAGATGCGACCGAAGATGTCACCGCCCAGTACACTCACCAGGCGCACATCATGCCCTAGCAACCGCAGGTTGTGGGCGATGTTGCGAGCCACGCCACCGCTGCTCATCGCCACCTGTCCCGGGATGGAGTCACGTTCGACCAGCGGTGCCGTCATTGTCGCCGAAATGTCCATATTGATGCCGCCAATGACTGTAATCTTGTTGCTCATAATTGATGTCCTCGTCTTCTCGTCGCAAAGGTAGTGTTTTTCTCTGAGGTATAGCCAATTTTTGAGGCAAAAAAATCTTTCAGCGCACCATTAACCAGCACAGGGCGCGACCACATTGCTGGTCGCGCCCCATGGTCATACTGAGGTAGTGGTTGTCACCAGGTGAGTGCATCGGGCAGGATGTTGCCGTCGGTCATCGGGCTGTCGGCCTCGGTGAAGGCGTTGGCGCGATACTGGATGCAAAGCATCACTAGGTCGGTCGTGCCGGTGTTCTTCAGGGCGCGCTTGCCGTCGGGCGAAACGCGGATAATGGTGCCCTCGCTCACGGCAAACTGCTCACCATCGACTTGATACATGCCTTCGCCCTTGAGGATAAAGTAGAGTTCCTCGTGGGTCTTGTGAGTGTGCAAGAAGCCGCTGTCCTGGCCCGGAACTAGGGTTTGGAAACTCAGTTCGCTGCCAGTGGCACCCAGTGCCTGCCCAACGAATACTTTACCCTGAATGACATTAGGTCCCATGGGCAACTCGTGCTCGATGATCTGATCCATACGTCCCACGCTCACTGCGGCATAGTTCTTGCCTGCCTTGATGTTCTCAATTGTTCTCATAATTCAGTATTTTTTTATTGTTAATTGTCTTTTTGCGCTGCAAAGTTAGGAAGCTTGTGCAGAATGTGCAAGTATAGACGATTTGGTAATCTACTTACTAAAAAGTTTGTTTTTCTGTAAATAAGCATATTATAAAGCAAAGATTAACAATGATTAACTAGGAGAAAAATTATTTCTATCAGATAGTTGCTTACTTTCAGAAACTATGCTTATCTTTGCAGCCATGAACAAACAATTGCACACCGAGTATCTGTCGTGCCCCATCAGGCACGTGATTGACCGTTTCGGCGACAAGTGGTCGCTGCTGGTCTTGTATGCCTTGTGGCGCAGCGAGGGGGGTGTGATGCGATTCGGCGAGTTGCGTCGGTTCATGGACGACTGCTCGCAGAAGATGCTCTCGCAGACACTCAAGTCGCTGGTAGGCAATCATCTGGTTTCGCGCAAGCAGTACCCCGAGATTCCGCCTCGTGTCGAGTATTCCCTCACGCCTCTGGGCCGTTCGCTCATGCCCCATGTCGAGGGCTTGATTGGCTGGAGTCTAGAGCACTTCGTCGATGTCACCGACGGTAAGGTCATCGTCAAGTGACCCTCCAAGGCTAATTAAGAATGGGAACTATATACCTGTTGTCCTCAGTAGATAAAATAGTTTTGTTAACCGCATAGAGTATCGTCGCCGGAGGCGACAATTTAAGTAACCGAGGGTGGAGCGAAGCGACACCTTCGGTTACTGATAAACAAACTACCTCGCTGCAAGCGAGCACCTTGTAACGCAACCAAATCTTGTTCAAACGAGCGCAATGATGCTTGCATCAATTGCCGAGTGTAGCCAAGATTATCCAAATGCTCGCTTTCAGCGAGGATAATTGATAGCATTCTATCCGAGGGTGTCACTACGTTCCACCCCCGGTTATTCAAATCAATCGCTTTCAGCGATATTACAGTAATCGAGGACAACAGGTATATATTTCCTTTAAGAAATCTTGTTTTCAGTTTTTAGTTATCAGTTATCAGCCACAACCGACAACAGAAAACCGAGAACCGATAACCGACAGCCATTTTGTTAAAGGCTAATTGATGGTTTTTTGTGGCGCAGGGGATATGTGACCTTGCAAAAAAAGGGCGCGACCGCACTTGCTGGCCGCGCCCAATGGTTATTTTTAGGGAAAATTGTGTTTTACTTGATGACCTTGGCAGTGCTAGTGGTACCGTCGGTGTGGGTGGTCACCACGATGTTCATGCCGCTGAAGGGCTTGCTGCTGCTCTGGCCTGCCAGGTTGTAATAAGTGATCTTGCTCACGGCCTTGCCCTGAATGTCGCTGATACCCGACATGTTGAGATAGAACATGCCCATGTCAGACTCGGTGGTCTCGCCACCACCGGCATAGAAACTCTTCACACCGATGCTGTGCAGTGGCTCCTTGTTGATCTCAATGGCAATGCGACCTGCTCCCAAGTTCTGGAAACGATAGTCCTCGCAGTAGCCAAAGTCAATCACTGTTGTCGGATTGCTGAAGTAGAAATAGAAACTGGGATCGAAGGTGAACAACTCATCGTCGATATAGACCGAGTAGGTCAACTTGCTGCCGTCGATGTAGTTACCATTAACATCCTCACTGGGGACATAGACGGTGACAAAGCACGACCCGCTCTCGGTGTCATAAGGCAGGAAGTCCTCGCCGACAACGGGCGTGGCGGGTTTCATGGCCACATCCTCATAGGGATTGAATGCCACCTTCATGTAACCCTCGGCAAACAGATTCTCACTGGCGGCTACCAGCAGGCAGTCGTTGCTGGTCAGGCTGCGAGTCTCGGCGTTGTAGTCAAACGTCATTTGCTCGATGGGAGCATAGAAGTACTCATCCTGTTGTGTCTCTTCATTGTATTGCGAGACGATCTCACCTCCCACAAAGTAGGTGTAATAGCCATCAAGGATTCCGACTAACTGCTTGTCGACAGTCACCTTGTTGCCATTGATGGTACCTACCAGCCAAGCATTTTTCAAGTTCTGTGATGCACCCTGGATGTAGATCTTATCGCCCACGATAGCACTCTTGGTCAGATGGCCACTGCGCTCGGCACTATTGACATAGAGGTCGTAGGTCATCGCGAAGTCCTGCAACTCTGTTCCCTCGGCGGGGCCTTCGTTAAAGTTGGCCTCAAATGGAGTGTAGACTGTGTTGGCATCGCCATAGCCCAGCCACTTGCCGTCGTAGCCATACTCAACGAGGAACTCGTCGGTGGTGCGGCGAATCAAGCCGATAGCAGCCACGCCATTGGCGTCGGGCAGCAGTGTGAGTGTGCCATCCTCGGCGATGCTGAACTCGATGTCGCCCTCGGCGGTCATATAGGTGTCATAGTTCGTGGCATTGCCGTCGGGGTTGGGCACGATGCGCTCCACGCTGTAGGCAGTGTAGTAGGTGCCGTAGTCGTAGAACCAAGCATATTGTCCCGACTTGATGACAATCTTGTCGCCCTCAATCTCGCCCTTAATCCAGCCAAAGGTAGCAGTGGTGGCTGAGATCATCTTGTCGAACCATACAGTCTTGCCATCGGGGGCGAACACAATGTTCATGGCTCTGCCGTCTTGCTGTCCGTCAACGATACCGCCCATCACAGCAGTCATGTTGTCACCCGAACGGACGTAGGTCTTGAGTTCACCTTCGGGTTGTGTGGTGACATACTCTTGAGTTTCGCCCTCGGCCTTGGGCATGGCGATGCCGCGCTGTGCCTGAATGGGGTCGATGTTAATCATTTGGCGCTGTTGATGCATTGCGTTGAGGTCTTGCGAGGCGCTCAACTTGACGCCCTGGCCCATGACAACCGATGATGCCATGATAGCCATCGAGAGTAAAATTGCTTTCTTCATAAAATATGGTTTTAAAGGTTCAATAATTATCGTAGTGCAAAATTACTGCAACATTCTCAATGCGGCACCACATCGGGGCTAGAGAGATTTCCTGTTTCGCTGAAATAGGAAAAAATTGAGCCGAAATTCGTGGTTTCAGCAATTTTTACTACCTTTGCAAGCCCATTAAACGGTGACTCATGATTCGGTTCTGGCGATATATCTTGGTGTGCATTTTTGTTGGGCTTGCATCGGGGATGAATGGTCAATCCAATGCAGCAGACACCGCACAATGTCTCAAACTCAAGGAGGCAGGCAATCGGTGTGTCGAGGTGAATCAGTATGTCGAGGCGCTCAAATATTACACAACAGCGGTCGAGCAGGCCCAGTTGAGCGGCAACCGCAAGGTCTATGCCGAGTGCATCAGCAACATCGGCATGGTCTATGCGGCGTTTCGCGACTATGAGCGAGCCATCTTCTACTTTGAGAAAGCCAACCGTCAAGCCCTGAGTGATGGTTATGAGCGCATGGTGCCCATCACGGCCATCAACCTGATGGCTGCCTATTGTGCCAAGGGCGAGCCCCAACGAGCCGAGCGTTTCCTGTCCATGCTGGAGCAACACCCGGTGCAGTCGGCCGAGCAGCAAGACTACTACGTGACGTTCAACCGCGGCCTCATCGCCTCGGGTAAGAAGCAATATCAGCGGGCTGTGGCACACTTGCGTCGCTCGGTGGTCCTGGCCGGCAAGGAATGCTCACCGTCGGTGTGGTATGAGTTGGGTAACGCCTATTCAGGTTGGGGCAAGGCCGACTCGGCACTGTTGTGTTATCGCAAGGCTGTCGAGATCGCGCAGCGGTCGAACAACTATGAGGAGACCAGTCAAGCCTACAAGGCACTGAGCGAGATCTACAAGCAGTGCAACCTGCCCGACAGCGCCATCAAGTATCAGACACAGTATATCAATCTGCAGGACTCACTGTTCAACATCAACAAGTTCAATCTAGCCAAGGCACAACTGTTTGACTATGAGAACACGCTCATTGACCGTCACATCCACTCGCTGCATGGCTGGATATGGCTCTTGGTGGGTATCGTGATAGTGGTCGTGGCGATATTGGTCGTCATTTTCCGGCTTTATCGTCAGTTGCAGGCGGCTCAGCGTTTGCTCGTGCGCAAGAACCAGGAACTCATTGCACAGAACGAGCGCAGCAAGCAACTTAGGGCCGACTATCTGTCGACCATGCGCGAGGCAGCTACCCAGCTGACTGAACCTGAGACTAACACAACGGCACAGGAGCCTGAGGGTGATCTGGGCGAAAGCAACGAATTGCCCTTGTCGCAAGAACAGCGGGCATTGTTGGCCGAGCAAATCACGCAAGTCATGGACAATGCCGATGCGATTATTGACCCTGACTTTAATCTTAACCGCCTGTCCAAGCTGGTCAACTCTAACACTAAATATGTGTCGGTCATCATAAACGACACGTTCCGGAAAAATTTCAAGACGCTGCTCAACGAGAGCCGCATTCGCGAGGTGTGCCGCCGCTTGAGCGACGACGAGCATTACGGACAACTTACCATCGCCGCTATTGCCAATGGTGTGGGTTACAACTCGATGAACAACTTTATCACCGCATTCAAGCGCATCACCGGCATGACACCCTCCAAGTACCGCCAACTCGCCCTCAAGCAGGGCAAAGGGGAGTGACAGTAAGCCTCCTAAAGTTTCTGAAGCAGTTAAGAAGTTACCTGATGGCTGTAGGGACGGCATCCCTATGCCGTCCGCCTCGACAAAAGGTAATGTTGAATGCTGCCCGGAGGCGGACGGCACAGGAGTGCCGTCCCTACACAGCCACCCACGGCCAGCTCTTTGCATCCGTCTTAACTACATAACTACTGAAAAGTAGCTTCTTGCGAAACTCGAGTAAGCCTCAAATAGTAGCGAACTGCAGAAACATGAGTATGCCAATTTGCATTTTTCTTGCTTGACGAGGCAAGTTTTAGGTCACAAAAGTGCCATTTATGGCATTTTTTTGTCGCAAAATGAGGGGTAGTGCATAAGCGCATCACCGGCATGACACCCTCCAAGTATCGCCAGCTCGCCATCAAGCAGCACAAAGGCGAGTGACAGTAAGCCTCCTAAAGTTTCTGAAGCAGTTAAGAAGTTACCTGATGGCTGTAGGGACGGCATCCCTATGCCGTCCGCCTCGACAAAAGGTAATGTTGAATGCTGCCCGGAGGCGTACGGCACAGGAGTGCCGTCCCTACACAGCCACCCACGGCCAGCTCTTTGCATCCGTCTTAACTACATAACTCACGTTAACTACCGAAAAGTAGCTTCTTGCGAAACTCGAGTAAGCCTCAAAATAGTAGCAAACAGTAGAAACATGAGTATGCCAATTTGCATGTTTCTTGCTTGACGCAACACCATTGTTTTAACGGTTGCTTAGAGAAGAAAACCTGCAACAATCTATGCAAATCTGCAATCCGATTGTAAATTTGCATAAGGTTTGTGGTGCAAGGGGTATGTCACCTCACAAAACACAGGGCGCGACCACACTTGCTGGCCACGCCCTGTTATCATCTTAGGGAAATTGTTTAGTCCTCAGTGAACTCGTAGACAAACTCGGCGGTGTCGTCCTTAAAGACATTGGTGGGAGGATTATTCAGGTCAAAGTCACTCCAGACCTTGATTTGACGCAGATTTTCGTTGTAGTAGAGATAGATGCCTTTAGCATTATGGTTAACATTGCTGATGTCGATGCGTGTCAGACCTGTCACGTAAACGCTGAACCATTCAACAGCAGTCATGTTGCCGACATTGAGTTCGGTCACATTGGGGATTGAGAATGCATTGAGCAGGGTCATGTGGCTCTGATCGTCAGGCAGGATGAGCGAGGTGAGCGCCTCGTTGTCGTAGCAGTTGAGTGTCTGCAGTTGGTTGCAGTTCTTTAGGTTGACCGAAGGCACCTGATTGCTCTCGATGCGCAGATCGGTCAACTTGGTGTTGTTGCTGAAGTCCATGGCTTGTGTCAGATTGTTGTTCTGGCACTCAAGGTAAGTCAGTTCGTTGCATTGGCTCACGTCGAGGCTGGTCAAGCCGTTGTATGATACATTCAATTCCTTGAGTGTGGCTGCAATGGGCGTGAAGTCTATATCAGTCAGTTTGGTGTTTTGAACATAAAGGCGCTCAATGCTATTGCAGCCTGTGATGTCGAGCGAAGCCAGATTTGTGTTATAACTCAGAATCAGGCCCTTCAGGTTTTCACAACCACTTAAATTGACCGAGGTCAGTGTATTGCCGCTGAGCGACACTTCTTTGAGCGTGGTATAGCCATGCAGGTCTAGGGTGCTCAATTTGTTCATATCTGCCATCAGTGTTTCCAACTGTGTAAACTTGCTAAGGGGAATATCTTCATATTTCAACGAAATAACTTTGAGCGACTTCAGTGATGAGGGGAGTTGATTCAAGTCATATCCAGTCAACTTGCTGCAGCGCGAAATGTTGAAATCTTCCATCTTCTCCATTTCACCCGTTGTGAGTGAGGTGAGGAATTGGCAACTCGAGGCATCAAAGACTCGCAGGTTCTTCAGTGCGCTGATGTCGATGGTTTGGATGTTGATTCCCGAGCAGTAGAGTTCCTGCAGGTTGGTGAAGAACTCTAGGCCCTTGAAGTCAAACACCCGCAGTTGATTGATATTAATAGCACCGTTGTAGGCAGCAGCCTGGATGTTGGTGTAAACATCTTCGCCATTGGCGATATTGGTCTTGATGTAGTCACGCAAGACTGCATCGGGGATAAATTCCTCGGTGAGGATGTTGTAGGGTCGCTCGGCTTCGTCGAATGTGACTTCGGCTACATCATCGGCGGCATAGGTTACTACGGTGCCGTCGTTGAGGCGGACGTTCATGTTATAGGTGGTCTGTGCTTGGGCACAGGTGGCGAGGCCAGCGACGGCCATCAGCGCGAGAAATATCTTTTTCATTGTTGTTTTAAGTTTTGGTGATGATTAACGATTGTAGATTTTGTAACTAGCACTGGGTGTGGTCAGGATAAAGACTCCGTTGCCCAGTCCACTGAGGTCGATGTCGGCCGTTCCATTGGATGCGGCTACGGCATTGGCGGCCCGTCGGCCATCGATGGTGAACACATTGACTATGGTGCCCGGCTTGAGACCTGCCAGTTGAGCGCGGCCAGCCTCAATTATGGGCTTGGTTGCATCGGTCTTCACTTGGTCAATGTCAGTGTGGGGTGCCTGATCGCTGAATGTGTAGTTGAGCACATCGGCGATGGCGACTTCAATGACCTGGCTGGGAGTCTCGGCCTTGAAGATGCCGTCAGCCATTGTAACTACAGGCTTCTCGGCCAGCGCAAAGACTGTTTTTGTCTCGTCTTGCAGCGTCACAATCAGGTACTGTGCGGTCTGTGCCTTGGCGGCCAGCCCCATCAGCATGACGCACACTAGCGCGACGAGTCGGTTTAGTACTGTTTTAGTCATAATTGTTAGTTTTAGGATATTAAACATTGGTTTTATTTGTTTCGATCTCAAATTTTTCAAGGGCTTGTTGTAGTGCAGCGCGGGCGATGGGCTTGAGTAGGAAGTCGACCATGCGGTAACTGGCGGCACACTCGCGATATTGGGCATAGGCTGTGGTGAAGATGATGGGCACATCGGTGAGGTGCAATTGGTCTAAGGCCTCGAAACTATAGCCGTCGCTCAGGCGGATGTCGGCAATGATCAGATCAACATTGTGGCCCGACAAGAAGTCGATGCTTCCTTCCACATCCTCGGCTTGCCCCACAAGCACGTAATCGGGTCGCAATTGGCTCAGATTGTGTTTGAGTTCGACTGCTGCGTAGTACTCGTCCTCAATGATGAAAACTTGCGTCTTCGGTTGTGGGTTGATATGGTTGCTATCTTTCATGCCTATCTTTGAATTTCGACCGCTAAATTACAGTCATACGCACAGGCATGCAAGTTACACTCCCGCCAATTGTGGAATTGGCGGAACGAATTGTGTTATTTTTGGAATGAATTTTATGAGGCTTATTTGCCTCCCAGCCAATCGAGGAAGGGCTGACGGCGGGCGGCACTCACCACGGCTTCTTGACGGTCGGTGCCTGCTTGGACCTCGACTTTGAGGCGGCCATTGAAGTACTTGCTCACCTTGCCGATTGACTCAATGCTGGCGATGATGTTGCGTGCCACGAGGAAGAAATGTGACGAGTCGAGGATCTCTTCGACCTCAGCCAAGTTGCGAAACTCGGTCATGCGTCGCTGGCCCGATCGCAAGTAGGCGTAGACATATTTGTCCTCGCTCAGGAAGTAAGCCACATCGTCAATCATGGCATAACTGTAGTTGTCTCCGCTGCTGAGCAAAATGCGTTGGCGGTTGGCAGGTTGCAGCATTTGGCGCAGCAGTGAGGTGTAGTCGGGTGCAGCGGTTTGCTTGCTCGTGAGGCGTTCCAACTTGTCGAGGGCTGCGCTCAGAGCCTCATCACCGATGGGCTTGAGCAGGTAGTCAATACTATCGACCTGAAAGGCTTGAATGGCAAAGTCATCGTAGGCGGTGGTGAAGATGACGGGTGTCTCGACCTTGACTTGACGGAAGATCTCGAAACAGTTGCCATCCACCAGTTCGATGTCCATGAAGATGAGGTCAATGTCGGGCTTGCCGAGTAGATACTCGACCGAGTCCTCGATGCTCTCGGCGGTGAACATCAAGTGGTAGTCGGGGCGCAATCGCGCCACGGTATGCTTTAGGTTTTCGAGGGCAAATGCCTCATTCTCGATGATGATATAGTTCACTGCCAAATGATTAAGAGTTTATAATTTACAATTAAGAGTTATGACCTTTGCGGCTTACCATGTTATTTCCTTATTTGATAATTCTATACTAGAGAAATGGCACTGTTGCTGTGAAGGTGGCACCATCGTTGGTGACAACAAACTCCTTGCCATGAGCCTGATACAACTCGGTGAGGTAACGCAAACCCACATGTGATGGACTCTCGCTGGCCTTGGGTTGTATGGGGTTGCTCACTGTCACATCCTCGGTGCCGATAGTGATGCTCACGGTCATGGGATGACGTGTCGAGATGATGTTGTGCTTGGTCACATTCTCAATGAGCAGTTGCAGGGTGTAGGGAACCAACTGCTGATTGGCAATTTTGTCCTCACCGCTGATGTCCACGGTCAGTTGGTCGCGGTAGCGTTTCATCAAGATGTCGACGTAGTTGTGCAGGAAACCCATCTCGTCACGCAGTGGCACTGTGTCGCGGTTCTGCTGCGACATGATGTAACGATACATCTGCGAGAGCGACATCACAAACTCACGGCTCTTCTGCTGGTCGATGTCGATGAGCGAATAGAGGATGTTGAGAGAGTTGAACAGAAAGTGTGGGTTGACTTGTGCTTTGAGTGCGTCATAGCGATATTGCAGGGCCAGTTGCTTCTGAGTCTCTGCCTCACGCATGCTACTCTTGAAATTGAGCACATAGAATGTGGTCTCAACCCCCAGGAAGACAAATATGGCATTGAAAGCACTGCCGCCCCAGTCGACATGAGCATCCATCAGACGTGTATAAGCGAAATTGAAAATGATGAGCATGACAATTACCAGTAGAGCATCGATAGCAATCTTTAGCCCTATGTGCTGTATCTTGGTGGGGCGAAAGATGACGGCAGTGATGAACACCGACTGCAGGAAAGTGGGAGTGAAATTGTAGAATACTCCAACCATCATGTCGGCAAAATTGTCATATGGGAATACAGTCTTAAAAGCGATCTGGTTATAGAACGCCTGGAAAACAATGTAGTATCCCACCAGACCCAGCAGCAATGCGGCCACCAGCCGCCATGTCAACTTCACTTTCATCTTTTGGCTTGGTTTGTCAGTTGACCTGGACGGGGATGCCGGTGGCAGCGGCAATGCGGTCGCCGATGGCCTGCAACTCGTCGTGCTCAATCTTGACCAGATGGTCGGCCGGTGTCTTGCGATCGAGCGAGTAGAGCATCACTTCGCGTGGCTGAATCTGCTTGTAGGCCTCGATGAGGGCATTAACCTCGGTGTCGGTGGTGTTGTCAAAGGGTTTGCCCTCCCACTCACCACGCAGCATCATGGTCTGCACGATGCACTGGCCAGCGAACTGCTTGAGGTCCTCGATCACTCCCTCGGGGATGAGATTGGGCGACTGCGGGCGATTGATGACACGCAGGGTGCCGGCGATGGCCGAGTCAAGTTTAAGGATGTTGTTGTCTACCTTCTTCAGGGCCTCGACAACCGCGGGGCGGCCCGCCATGGTCGAGTTGCTGAGCACACTCACTCGGGCTTCGGGATAGTAGCGGTCGCGCAGCATCATCACGTCGTGTACCACTTCCTTGAAGTGGGGGTGCAGCGTGGGCTCGCCGTTGCCCGAGAAGGTAATGACATCCAGGTCCGAGCCTTCGGCTTTCATCTGCTCGAGTTTGGCCTTGAGTTGGCGCTTGACGGCCTCGCGTGTGGGTATGCCTGTCGTGCCCGGTCCCTGGGCGTTGAATCCGGCCTCGCAATAGAGGCAATCGAATGAACAAATCTTGCCATCGTTGGGCATGAGGTTAACACCTAGCGAGATGCCGAGACGGCGGCTGTGAATGGGACCAAAAATGGTGCTATGAAATAATACTGTTTGCATCTTAGTAGTTTAGAGTTAAAGTTTATAGTTATCGGTTGATGAGGTCTAAATAGCGTTGTGCGATGATATGAGCGTCGAAGTGGTCGGCGACCCAGCGGTGCTGAGCGGCACGGTCGATGTGGGCCGTTGCTGCCCACTCGATGCCACGAGCCACATCGACAGGGTCATTGCTGCCGGTGACGTAGCCATTGTGCAGATGCCTGACGATGTCGACCTGGCCACCGGCACCGGTGGTGACCGGTATGCACCCACTGGCCATGCCCTCGAGCAGAGTGTAGCCAAACGACTCGTATCGCGATGTGCTCAGCACGATGTGTGCCTGACGGAACACGGCATTGATGTCGGTAATGTAGCCCAGATGGGTGTGAGCGACAGGCAATTGATCGAGCAGTGACATGTCGCGCAAATCACCATAGAGCAGCAGATACAGACGGTCGGCCAAAGCAGGGTTGTGCTCGCGCAGATGCTGCATCGAGGCGATGAGCAGGTCGAAGCCCTTGACCGGGTCGTCAAGCCTTGCTGCTCCCATAGCGACGACCAGTGCATCGTCGGGCAGGCCAGGCCGGGGTGTGAAGCCGCAAGCATACTCGCTGGCGGGGAAGGGGTTACCGATGACTGTCACCTCATGGTTGCGCAGCAAGGTGCTCTGGTGGCAACAGTCGGCCAACCAGTTGCTCACAGCCACAAAGTGGATGTCGCTGCGGTCATACAAGTCGGCCTTGCGCCTCAAGGTCGTGCTGGCCAGTGTGCTGCCGCTAGGCAACAATGGGCAGTTGGCGCAGTCGTTCACATATTCCCGGCAGTCGTAGGCATGATGGCACAGCCCGGTGCAGGGCCACATGTCGTGCATGGTCCAGATGACAGGTTTGCCCAGACGAGTCAGTCGTCCGATGTCCTCAAGCGAGAGCATGCCCTGGTTGGTCCATCCTAGGTACAGAACGTCGGCCCCCTGCACCCAGGGGTGGCGGCTCACGTCGATGCCGTGAGTGGCGGTGTCAATCTTGAACAAGGTGTCGCGGCGACGGCCGTTACGCGCGTAGATGCCCAGCCGCTCGGCTAGGAATGCCCATCGGCGACTCAGTGCGTTGCCTGCCACAGCCACGTTGGGGTCGTTGCCATGCTGGTCGACCACGAGCATGCGGGCATCCACGCCCAATTGTTGCAGGCCATGCATCAGCCGCAGGGTGGCGATGGCCGCCCCACCCAGTTGATCGCTGCGATTGATCAAGACCACTCTCATCTTGAGGTCAGGGGTTAGAGGATTATAAATTATTAATTATGAATTAGACTAGAGATTGAGTTCTTTCAGCAATTCGGCCACCTCACCGCGAGTGAGTGTGCGGCGTTGTTGCAACTGCTTGACAAAGGCCGAGATGGCTCCTTGAATCTCGCGGTTGCCGAATACCCGCATCAGGTAACTGTAAGACTTGTCGAACAGAGGCTCAACTTCGTCACGATCCAACTGACAGAGCGATTGCCCGTCGGCCACGGCGGCATCAAGCAGTGCTTCACGGCGTTTGCGATCGAGCACACCATGGTCGAGCACCATCTTGCGGCACATGGCATTGGCGATGGCCAGTCCCATCGACACCTGATAGTGCGAGTAGATGTGGTGCCACGACTTGCTGGCAGGTACACGCGGGCTGCCGGTGAAGTAGTAGTCGGGCACGAAGCGCAGATTGTCACCGTTGTCGGCATCAATGGTGACCTCGCTAAGCAAGTCATCGGCATCAAAGATGCTCAACCCGATGGCCATGCCAGCCACGCCATAGCATTTGTCCTCTTCGTTGCGATATTTCATCTATTTAATCAATAATTGATAATTTAGAATTCATAATTGAGAATTAAGATTGCGCTACGCACTCTGCATTCTTAATTATAAATTTTTAATTCTTAATTCTTGGTTGGTTTTCACTTGCGGCCGAAGTCAGCGGGAATTTCGCCCCACTCTTCGGTTTTCCACTTGATGATGCGGTTGACCCAGGTGTGGGTGGCGAGCCAATTGTCGGCACGGGCGATGATGGCAAATAAGCGCTCGTTGCGAGGCGTATGGGCCAGCTTGGTCTTGCACTTGCGGTCGCGCACCCATGCCAGTGCTGTGCGGCTGTCGCTGTAGATGGCAGTGTGGGTGTTGCCCGTGTTATGGAAGAAGGCCAGCGCATGCACCAGTGCCAGAAACTCGCCCACATTGTTGGTCGCATCCTGAAACGGCCCTTGATGAAACAACTCGGCACCAGTCATCACATCGACACCGCGATACTCCATGTCGCCAGGATTGCCGCTACAAGCACCGTCGACGGCAATGCTGTCTTGCACAATCTCGGGGAAAGCCTCGTAGTTGACATGCTCGCGCGGACCATGAGCGATGGCTCGCAGCACATCGCACGCTTCGGTGTCATAGCCCTCACGAAATGCGCGAACAGCCTCTTCCTGTGTCTTGTACGCCTTATAGCGTGCCCCAGGATACCCCTTGACACGCGCCTCGCATTCGGCCCATGAGTCGCATATACCCGGCTCGGCACCCTGCCACACGACATACCATTTTCCTCGGTTACTAGACATGTTTTTTCGCTTTAATCGGCAAAGTTACGATTAAGTGAGCGAAAAACCAAATAAATTCGACCTTAGGTCAATTTTATTTGTCTTTTTCCCAATGAAAGTAACTTCGGTGCAGACAACGTTGTGAAAAAAACTATACCTTTGCAAAAAATAATGCGAAAACCTGACATGAAGACAATTTTTCTGGTAGGATATATGTGCAGTGGCAAGACCACGCTGGGACGGGAACTGGCTGCACTGATGGGTGTGGACTTCTATGACCTGGACGAGATGATTGAGGAGTACGCCGAGATGCGTGCCACCGAGATTTTTGCCCAGTTGGGCGAGTCGCGTTTCCGCGAGATGGAGCGTGAGGCGTTGCGCAGGGTGGCTGGCGAGCCGGCTGTGGTGGCATGCGGTGGCGGGACACCCTGCTATGGCGACAACATGGCACTGATGAACCGATTGGGTTTGACCATCTGGCTCACCACTAGCCCCGAGGTTATTGCCGCCCGCCTGACACTGCCCGAGCACAAAATGAAACGGCCAACGATTGCTCCGCTGGCCGATGACGAGATTTTGCCTCACGTCATTGAGGCGTTGGGCCGCCGATCGCCCTACTATGCCCAGGCACAGTTGCGCTTCGACTCGACCGACATCGAGACCGCCCAGCAGACTCAACTCACCGCTCAACGGCTGCTCTCTGAATTGAGTTAGTTTTCAGTTCTCAGTTTTCAGTCTTCAGTTCTTAGCCACAACCGATAACCGATAACCGACAACCGATAACTGACAACCGACAACCGACAACTGATAACCGACAACCGATAACTGACAACCGAAAACTGACAACCGATAACCGACAACCATCCTAGAGCCACCCCGCTGCGCGATACCACTCGATGGCCTCATGTACACCTCGGTGCAGATCATACTTGGCCTCGAACCCGAAGTCGCGTTTAGCATCGCTGGTGTCACACAGCCAGTTGCGCTGCCGCAAGATGCGATATTTGTCGGGGTTGAGTGTGCTGGCCTTCATGGTGACCTTGCCTAGCCACTCGGCTACATGGCACACTGCCTTGACCACCCACAACGGACACTTGACTGGTATCACAAACCGTTTGCCCAGTTCACGGCACACAATCTGACGAAACTCGGCCTGTGTGTAGCCCTGTGTTTCGCTGATGTAGTAGGGCTTGTAGAGTGGACCCTTGTCCAGTGCCATGAACACGGCCCGTGCCAGGTCGCGCACATAGATGAACGTCAGCATCTGTTTCTTGAAGCCTACGGTGAAGTCAAATCCAGCCTTGATGCTCTTCATCATCAGGTAGTAGTCGCGCTCGTGCGGGCCGTACACGCCTGTGCAACGGAATATGGTGTAGGGCAACCACGATTGCTGCATCTGCAGCCAGGTTTCGGCCTTGAGTTTGCTGGTCCCATATCGGGTGTTGGGGGCTGGCACATCGTCGGCTTTGAATGGAGTGTAGTTCACCTCATCGCCAGGTCCCATGACACTGAGGCTGCTCATCATCAAGAACACGGCGGGCACCGCATTGATGTCGCGCAGCGTCTCGGCCATCAGCCGTAGGTAGCCATAGTTGACGCGCTCAAAGTCCAGATAGTTGGTCGCTTTGGTCAGGCCCAGATTGTGTACCACATAGTCCCACGCTCCGTGCTCACTGACATGGGCAGCAAGCGCGTCGTGTAATGCCTTCTTGTCGGTGAAGTCCAGTTCGATAAAGTGGATGCGCTCATCGGTGAGAAACTTGCGGCTGGTGGTGGCACGCACCGCCGCCCAGGTCTCATAGCCACGGCTCAGCGCCTCGGCCACCAGAAAGCCACCAATGAAGCCTCCCGCGCCAGTTATTAATATTTTCTTGTCCATTGTTCCGTGATATTCGGGCTGCAAAGTTAGACATTTTCGTTCAAAGTTACCCCCTATGTGGCGAAAAAGTGATACCTTTGCATCGGCTGTCGATTAAACGCAAAGCGACATCTTGCAGTCTAAATGACACAGAACGGAATATTAACAATAAAAAACCATACGATTATGAAAAAGATTTACACCCTGTTGGCTCTGGCCACTCTGATGCTGGTCATGAGTAGTTGTGGCGATGATTACTACTACAGGACCAGCGACTTGTTGGGACGCTGGCAGAAGATCTCGGTCATCGAGGAAGGATATGAGTATGACTTGGTGCCTGGCGAGTATGAGGAGTATATCTTCTACGACAACGGCACCGGCATCTACCAGAACGAGATGGGAACGCGTGTCGACTTCTACTGGGACGAGCGTGGATACAACAAGGTGGACATTCGCTTCAGCGATGGCATCACCGAGTATCTCTACTACGAGTTCGACCGTGGTGATCTCATCTTCTGGGACACCTCATCGCGTCGCAATGGCCGCGTCTTCCGCTACTCAGGTGGCCGCTGGTGAGACGAGCTACAGCTACTAGCTACGAGCTACTAGCTACGAGTTACTAGCTACTAGTTACTAGTTACAAGCTACTAGTTACAGGTTACTAGTTACAATCCACAAAGCCCCGCCAGGGCACAATCTCCCCGAGACTGTGCCCTGGCGCTTTATGTGTTGGCGGTGTGGCTTAGTTCGTGGCGGTGAGGAAGTGGTGGAGGTTGTTGCCGGCCAGAGCGAGGATGTCGGCGGGGGCGAGGCCCAGGGTGGGGGAGAGCAGGGTGGCAACCTCAAGGATGGTGGTGTCGCAGTCGTCGGTCTCGATGAGTATGCGATCTCGTGGGGTGGACAGTACGGTCGCTGGATTGAACCGTGGACCGAAAGATAGATAGAGCCCGGCATCGATCAAGGGTTTGGCTACGCGCTCATTGCTGCGCATGCCATGTATGGCACAGGGCACAGTGACCCCATGATGGCGGCATAATGCCACTATCTGTTGTGTGGTGCGCACGCAGTGGATGATGACGGGTTTGTTCAGTTTTTGCGCTAGTTGCAGGTGCTTCTCGAACACTTGGGCCTGACGTTGCAGTGGCGCGCCACGCAGCGTGTCCATGCCGGTTTCGCCGATGGCTACCACTTGAGGATGCTGGGCATATTGCTCAAGCAACTGCAGCGTGTCGTCGCCCACATCATGGGTGTGCCAGGGGTGGATGCCCACGCTGTAGAGGCGGCCAGGTTGTGGGTCAAAATTGGCCGGCTCGACACTGGTGATGCCGCTAGCGGTGAGATGGTGGGTATGAGCGTCGATGATCATGGCACGGGGTCGTAGCCGCTGCCCCCCCAAGGGTTGCAGCGCATGATGCGCTTGATGGCTAGCCAAGTGCCCTTGAACGGGCCATGCTTGCGGATGGCCTCGACGGCATAGTGGCTGCACGATGGGGTGAAACGGCACACGGGTGGCGTGAGCGGTGAGATAAACCGCTGGTAGAACCTGATGGGCAGAATGAGCAGCCACTCCAGGGGCAGGCAGATGATGTGCCACAATCGCTTCATGATGACGGTGTGCTTTGCTGCGACTCGGCAACCTGGGCCAAGCGGGTGAGCAGTTGCTTCATGCGCGACTCGATGGTGGCATAGTCGGTGGGCTTGTTGTCGAGGTAGATAAAGGCAATATCGACACCTGTGCCCGACGATTGCAGGGCAGGGTGGAGGAGCGAGCGTCGCCACAGGCGGTAGGCCTCGCGTGTGCGGCGGCGCAGCAACACGCGCCCCACAGCGTGGCGAATCTTCTTCTTGGGGATAGTGATCAGGAACTGCGCTGGGGCTTGGCCGGGCTCGTGCAGACGATAGACCATGCGCAGCGGGAAGGCGATGGCCGACTTGCCGCGCTCAAACAGTTGCGTCACCGCCGTGTGGCTACACAACTTCTCGGTCTTGTATAATCTGAGTCCTTGCACCTTGTGTCAATCGAAAAAATTGAGAATTGAGAATCGCGCTACAGCCTCCATCTCAACTCTCAATGTTCATGAGTTGTTACCTATTTGTTACTTTTTCTTTTTGCTGCGTGACTGCTTCTTGAGGTAGTTGTCAATGACAATCGACATTGACGGCTCCTCGGGACTTGTGGTCAGGTCAAGCCGCAAACCAGCCTCCTTGACCGCCTCGATGGTACTCTTGCCCATTGCGCCGATAACAATGTCTCCCTGCTTGAACTTGGGAAAATTGCTCTGCAAAGCCTTCACACCCAGGGGGCTGAAGAACACCAGCATGTCATAGTCGAATGGCTCTTTTGGGCCGAAGTCATTGCTCACCGTGCGATACATGGGCACCTTGGTGTACTTGATGTTGTGTGCATCGAGCACCGGGGCTTTGGTGTCCTCGACCGACTCGCTGATGGGCATCAGGTAGGTTTCTTTGTTGTGCTTCTCGAGGATGGGCACCAAGTCCTCGGCACGGCCCGTCTCGCTGAAGAAAATCTTGCGTTTGCGATAGATGATATACTTCTGCAGATAGTAGGCGATGGTTTCGCTCACACAGAAGTACTTCAGTGTGTCAGGCACGTTATAGCGCGTCTCCTGACAGAGGCGGAAAAAATGGTCTACGGCAGTCCTTGCCGTGAAGATGATGGCACTGTAATCCGGGATGGCCACCTTGTGCTGGCGAAATTCCTTGGCTGAGAGCCCTTCTACCTTGATGAAAGGCCGAAGCACGACTTCAACATCATATTTGTCTTGAAGGTCGTAGTACGGCGACTTCCCGTTCTCAGGTTTGGGCTGGGAAACCAGAATTTTCTTCATGTCGTACAAGCGGTTTTATTAAGACTGTAAATAGTTACATATACTGACTGTCACCCCACTGATTACCATAAGGGGCACAATTTCGACGCTGCAAAGGTACAAAATAAAATACACTAGAGATAGCAAATTGCTATAAAAAATCCTAAATCCTTTGCAAATAAAGATAAATCGGGCGCAAAAGTAAAGGATTGCTGCCAAAATTAACGTCATTTTAACAAATTCGGGGTGAGCCAATGACACGCACACTACCGGAAGCAATAAGAGCCCCAACAGCGCTTGCGATGCCTTGAAGCCATCGAGCCATACGCGGGTAGAGTCGCGATCCGAGAAGATGTATCCCAACAAGTGGTAGAACATCATCTGAATCAGATAAAACGCCACTGCTATAGCCACGAATATGACCACATGCAGCGACATTGACTGGTGAAGGCTGGCTTGCAGGCCGGGATTGAAAAACTCGATGGCCTGGAAGCCCAACAGGCCCTCCAGTGTGCAGGTCAAGCCGATGAGGGCCGACAGAATCTGGGTCTCCTTGACAGTGTAGTCCTCAAACAAACTCTCACGTCGCCTGACCGAGAACATGTTGTGGGCCAGATTTTCAAGGTACTTGTAGCCCATGCGGTAACTCACCACCAGGAAGAACAATGCTGCCAGCAGCAAGCCCATCGCCCCGGTGTCGTGAATGAGCGAGTGGCCGCGTGCAGTGGCGGCATCACCCTCAATGGGCTGAATGAGCGCACCTTGGTTCAGCGGGGTCGCCACGCTGTCAACCGCCGTCAGTGTCGGGAAACTGTCGGTGTAGAGCGGTGCATGATAGAGGTGCGAAGTGTCGACCGCAGCCGTGTCATGTGCTGTGGTGTCCTGGGGTGCGGTATGTTGAGCGGTCGGCTTCAAGCAGTCAGGCGATGAGATTTAATAATTAATAATTAAGAAATGAGAGTTATCGACTTAATTGCGCATTGATTCAGTATTTGCTCTCGATGGGTGAGGGGCATTGCGACAACTCTTGATCAAGGGCGGCAATGGCTGCTTCGGGCGTGTCGGCAACAGTCCATAGTGACTGGTGCGATGGCTTCATGAAGTGCTCGTCAAGGCTGTGTTGCAGCATTGACACCAGTGGGTCATAGTACCCGCGGGTGTTGAGCAGCACGATGGGCTTGACATGGAGTCCCAATTGTCGCCAGGTGATGGCCTCGAGCAGTTCCTCGAGCGTGCCGCAACCACCGGGCAGGGCAATCACGGCATCGGTCATGTCGGCCATCTGTTGTTTGCGTTCGTGCATGTCGGGCGTGATGATGACTTCGGGCAAGCGGTCGTAGCACCAGCCGTTGTCGACCATAAACTTGGGAATCACCCCAGTGACATGGCCACCAGTGTCGAGGACACCGTCGCTCACTGCTCGCATCAGTCCTAGTGCTCCTGCCCCATTGACACACTGCCATCCGCGCTGGGCCATGAGTTTGCCCAACTCGTAAGCCGCCTCGGTATAGGCTTGGTCTATGCGCTGACTGGATGCACCAAATACGCAGATATTTGTTCTTTCAGTTTTCACGCTGCAAAGGTACTACTTTTTAATCAAGTATTAAAAATTAAGAATTAAGAATTTCGACGAGGGTGCTACTGCAACACAATTCTCAATTGTCGGCGCTTTGATTTTCAATTCTCAATTTTCAATTGTCGGCGCTTTGATTTTCAATTCTCAATTTTCAATTCTCAATTATATTTACTACCTTTGTCGCCACTTAACCAAAAAACTGAAATAGTAATGCTGAACTATATCACTTGGACAGTGAGTCCTAATTTGTTTGACGGGCCACCCACCATCCGTTGGTACGGACTGATGTTCGCCATCGGATTCTATTTGGGCTACGAGATTGTGTCACGCATCTTCAAGCATGAGGGTGCGCCCGAGCGTTGGCTGGGCAGCCTGTTCATCTACGTGGTGGTCGCCACCATCTTGGGCGCGCGGCTGGGGCATGTGTTCTTCTACGAGTGGGATGTCTACAAGCAGAATCCAATTGACATTTTCAAGATATGGGAGGGCGGCTTGGCCAGTCATGGTGGTACGGCTGGTATCATGATTGCCGTGGCGCTATTCAGCCACTTTGTGGCCAAGGGCAAGGGCATGCTGTGGACTTTTGACCGTCTGGTTGTTCCCACAGGCCTTGTGGCGGCGCTCATCCGCATCGGCAACCTGATGAACCATGAGATCTATGGTGGCCCCACCGACATGCCGTGGGGATTCCGCTTCGTGGACAACGTGGGCAAATGGATGGCTGGGGCCGACCCCGTGTTTACCCCGCCTTGCCACCCCACGCAGCTTTATGAGGCACTGTGCTATCTGCTGGTGTTCGGGCTGTGCATGTGGCTCTACTGGCGGCGCAATGCCCAGGAGCGTCCGGGGCTGATCTTCGGCGTGTTCATGTTGGGCATCTTTGTGCCCCGTTTCTTCATTGAGTATCTCAAGAATGTGCAGGTGGCGCGTGAGATTGCCATGCGTCAGGCATGGGGCATGGACATCGGTCAGATGCTGAGCATTCCGTTCATCATCTTGGGCATCTGGCTCGTGGTGCGAGCTTTGCGTCGTCCCCGTGTTCACATCGACTATCCCAACCGTTTTGCTGACGAAAAGCAATAAATGATGATAATATGAAACAAGCAATTCTGACAACAATCGTGTCACTGGCCTTGATAGCCTTGAATGGTAGTGCGCAGGACTATGAACTGGTGTTTTGTGACGACTTTAACGGCACAGAACTGGACCAGCGTGTGTGGAACATCGAGGTCAACGGCAATGGTGGAGGCAATGCCGAACTCCAATATTATCGCGGCGAGAATGTTACAGTCGCTGATGGCTGCCTCATGCTCACCGCCCGCAAGGAGGACTGGCAGGGCAAGCACTTCACCTCAGGCCGCATCAACTCGATGGGCAAGGCGGCATTCAAGCATGGCAAGGTCGAGGCGAGCATCTGCATCCCGCTGACAGCCAATGGTCTATGGCCCGCATTCTGGATGATGGGCAACGACATGGCCACGGGAACTGGGTGGCCTAATTGTGGAGAGATCGACATCATGGAGATGGGCAACAGTTACGGCATCTCGCATGGCACTCAAGACCGTTTCTTCAACGGTGCATGCCACTGGGGACCCTATACCAACGGCAACCATCCCAACTATGCCCGTTCCACCACTTGCGACTACAGTCTGCAAGACGGCAAGTTCCACTTGTTCACTCTCATCTGGGATGAGCAGAAGGTGGCGATGTATCTTGACTTGGACCAGTACCCTGATGTCGAGCCTTACTATGTGATGAACATTAATGACACATCGCAAGACAACTCGCCAGGGCGCTACTTTCACAAGCAGGCATTCATTCTGTTCAATCTGGCGGTGGGGGGCCACTTCACGGGCATCTACAATACTGACGGAATCACGGCCCTCGCCAGCGAGGAGCGCGCACTGATGGTTGATTATGTGCGAGTATATCAGGCCGTTGACCAGCACGACTTCACCGTCCCCGAGGGGTTTGCCCCGTGTGATGTCACTGCTGATGGTAAGGTCGATGTCGCTGATGTTAATGCGGTCATCAACACCATGTTGGGCAAGGCTCAGCACAATGCCGCCGACATCAATGGCGACTATGCGGTCGATGTCACCGATGTAAACGCCATCATCAACCGTATGCTCGGCAAATAATAATTAATTATGAATTTATAATTTATAATTAAGACTGCCCTGCACGACTCGGCGTAACATTGCACCATATAATTCTTAGTTTTCAATTTTCAATTCTCAATTTTCAATTGCCTCAATTGCCTCAATGGAACCAGTACTGAACGAACACAACAAGCAGGAATACCCGCCCATGCACACGGCAGAGTTTAACACATGCACAATTTAACACACTGCAAATCAGATAATTACAACAAACCACGAATTGCCTCATTTGATGTTTCATGCCATTCTTTGTTCTTTTCCTGAAAACACAGGAAGAAAAACTGAGATAATTCAAGCTTTTTAGTATCTTTGCAATTTAAACTCATAATCACTATGAAAAGAACTATATCTATCTGCTTGCTCCTGCTTTGTGTTTTGTCTTCTTCGGCTCAAATACAAAGGAATTTCCTAGGGTTCACTCTTGGTGAATCAACCAAAGAGCAAGTCTACAACGAACTTGTAAAGCAGAATTTCGACGTATGGGGAGACCCTAACTTCGATACGTATGTCGTTAACGACCATATACCATTTGCTGGTTATATTTGGACTACACTTTCTGTGTCATTCTACAACAACAGGCTATACAATATTACATTCATTGATGGAGATAGTACAACCGAAGCATTGATTGATAAGTTCATTCAAATCAATCAGTCTTTAAATAAAAAATATATTGATTATCTAATATCAGATGCAACAACAGTGAAGCACTACGAAGATAGCGATACTCACATAATGTTACAATGTGATTATTCTTCTATATCAAGCAAAGTGCAGCTTTCACTGACCTATGCTTATATGCCTTTATTGAAGTTAAAGAAATCTCAAGAAGAAGATGAACTCTAATCAAGTGTTTGTTGGCCAGAGCATATCTTATTTCTCTTATATCGTTAATATAGCATACACTTATCACTTCTATATTATTCTATAGGTACCTTATTAAGTCCTGTTGCCCAGAAATAGACTAGTTTATATTATATCAGTAATATGTCAAAGATTGACGACCTAATCAATAAGATAGGTGACGAGGAACTTCAAAATCGGATTAAGGAAGAAGTCCGCAAGCTCAAAAAGCAGAAGAAATTCGGTCTCGTGTACGAAGAACATCTGCCAGAGGCAACACCATTGTATGATGTGCCCATCAAGCAAGGCTCTACAGTTGTTAGACGAGATGGTGACATCAACGAGGTGTATTTTGTTTCAAAGGTTGAGGGAAACACGTTGCGGTGCATTCGTATTGATAAGACAAAAAAAGAAATGTATTTCGACAAAGAGGACATGGTTACTGTATCTCAGTTCGGACAGCCGATATTTCCTTATGTTAAACCGTTAGACCGTATCTGCAATGCGCCTGACAGCGATTTGTGGCACATTCTTATCGAGTCAGACAACTACCACGCACTTCAATTGCTCGTCTATTTATACGGTGGCAAGGTTGACTGCATCTACATTGACCCACCCTATAACACGGGTGCAAAGGATTGGAAATACAATAATGACTACGTTGATGGCACAGATTCATATAGGCATAGCAAGTGGCTGTCATTTATGGAGCATCGTTTGACATTAGCCAAGAAACTCCTGAACCCAAAAGACTCTGTGCTCATTATTACGATTGATGAAAAAGAATATCTTCATCTTGGTTGTCTTTTGGAACAGAGATTCCCTGAAGCAAGGATTCAGATGATTAGTAGTGTCATTAATCCTGCGGGTGTTAGTCGTAACAATCAATTCTCGAGAACCAATGAATTTATCTATATCGTGAGCATAGGTAGTAATTCACCTACCCCTCTTCAACTTGATGAGAAATGGATAGGTGAAATAAAGAGCATTAAGCGCAAGAATGGATTACGTTGGAATACTCTATTAAGGAGTGGCTCTCATTACTTGCGCTCCGATAGTCCTAATCAGTTTTATCCTATATTTGTTTCAAAAGACGGCAAAAGAATCGTATCTATAGGTGAGAGTTACTTTGGAAATAATCGTGAAGAGGTAGAGCCACCCGATGGTTGTGTTGCAATATGGCCAATTCGCTCTAATGGAGATGAAGGAAATTGGCAGGTGTCAACGAAATCACTTGAGGAGTTAATAAAAAATGGATTCATCAGATTAGGGAGATTTAACAGCAGGGGAAGTATGGCCATTGATTATCTCAAAAGAGGAGAAATTGAAAAAATAACTAATGGAACATTTTCCATAAAGGGTTATACTCCTGAAGGTTACATTATAGTTGATGATTCTGATTATTCTCCAACATTTATTCCTGGAAGTCAGTGGAACATACCATCTCATGACTCAACGCAGCAAGGAACAAAATTACTAAATCAGATAATTGGAAAACGCTTTGATTATCCAAAATCTCTTTATGCTGTACACGATACTATTAGATTCTTTATCGCAGATAAACCTAATGCTCTTGTAGTAGATTTCTTTGCAGGGAGTGGCACTACCCTCCACGCAGTGAACCTGCTAAATGCAGAAGACGGTGGACAACGTCGATGCATAATGGTCACTAATAACGAGGTCAGTGAAACTGAAACAAAGGCTTTGACTAAAGCGGGATACAAACGTGGCGATGACGAGTGGGAGCGTCTTGGTATTGCCCGTTACGTTACTTGGCCAAGAACTGTTTGCAGCATCAAAGGGCAAGATATCAATGGCGCACCTCTCAGCGGCACTTATTTAGGCTCTAATATACCTATGTCTGATGGTTTCATATCCAATGCCATCTTCTTCAAGTTGGGTTTCCTTGACAAGAATGAGGTCTCATTAGGCCGAAATCTTAAAGAACTTCTTCCTTTGCTTTGGATGAAGGCTAATGCTATCGGAGATTGTCCGACTTTGAATAGTGACGATAACATCCCCGAAATGCTCATACTTCCGAAGAACAAAATGGCTGTCTTAATTGATGAGGATTGCTATCCTGAATTCAGGGAAAAAGTAAATTTAAACAAAGACGTTGAAACGGTCTTTATTGCCACCGATTCTGAAGATGGCTACCGTGAAATGATATCACGGCTTGGTGTTAAACAAACGTATCAGTTGTTCCGAGATTATCTCGACAACTTCACATTCAACTATAAGAAATTATGAAAGTCGAACTGTTTCCTTTCCAAAAGAGTGCGTTAGCTGCATTGCGCCAAAACTGCGAAATTGCGAAGGCCATTTATCGCACGATGGCCAAGCCACAGATTATTTCGTTGACAGCACCCACGGGGGCAGGCAAGACGATTATCGCCTCGGCACTGATTGAGAATATCTATTGTGGAGACCATAAGTATGAGCCTCAGCCTAATGCAATCGTTGTCTGGCTTTCTGACTCGCCACAATTGAATGAGCAATCGAAAGAGAAAATAGAGAGAACTTGCGATAAGTTGCACAATCAACTCGTCACCATCTCGGAGGACAGTTTTGACCAAGAGGTTCTAACTGATGGCAATATCTATTTCATTAACACCCAAAAATTAGGTAAGAGCAGTAACCTTGTCAAGCATTCAGATACTCGTCAGTTCACCATATGGGAGACACTACAGAACACCATATCAGACAAGGCAGAACAACTCTATTTCATCATAGATGAGGCTCATCGTGGAGCTAAAGGAAACGAGGCAGGAAAGGCGAATACTATTATGCAGAAGTTTATCCTCGGCAGTGATGAAGATGGCCTCAACCCAATGCCCATAGTTATCGGGATGAGTGCTACATCTGCAAGGTTCCATGCCCTCATAGCAAATGCGTTGAATTCAACAACCCATTCGGTGGTAGTGTCACCAGATGAAGTGCGTAAGTCAGGTTTGTTGAAAGATATCATTAAGATTGACTACCCCGAAGACCAAGTTTTAAATAAAGATATGGCGGTGCTGCAAGCAGCATCTGATGAATGGTTGGACAAGTGCAAACATTGGCATCTATATTGCCAAGAACAGCACTACAGTTTTGTTAATCCCATCTTCCTAGTGCAGGTCGCGAATGCCTCTAAGGGCAACATAACTACAACAGATTTGGATGATTGTCTTAGCAAAATAGAAGAGCGATTAGGCATCAAATTCAAGCCTGGAGAAGTGGTTCACGCATTTGGCTCTCCCCAATCCACTATCACGATTAACAACTTGGACGTGCCATATGTTGAGCCATCGCAGATAGAGAGTAACAGGGACATCAAGGTGGTCTTCTTTAAGGATACACTTTCTACAGGTTGGGATTGCCCCCGAGCTGAGACGATGATGTCATTCCGTACTGCTAATGATTCCACCTATATTGCTCAATTACTAGGTCGAATGATACGAACACCCAAAAGTATGCGTATTCAGGTAGATGAATCTCTCAACGAAGTACATCTGTTCTTGCCGAAATTCAACCGAGACAACGTTGAAAAAGTTGTCAAGGCTCTTCAAGATGCCGAAGGCGCAAACATTCCAACCGAAATATTGGGTGATTCTATTGGGCAACAGAAAACTGAGGTTCTTACAGTAGTTCCCAAGCAGAAGATTGACTCTGTCGATATAAGCAAGTTTATAACAACAGATGAATCGGTTGCTTCACATGAAGAATATACAACTGTTGATGCAAGTAAGTCCGCATCTAACAAACAGTCTGCGCTAAGTAAGCAGGACGATACCGCTGAGACGGAACAAATAAATCTCTTTCAGACTGTTAAAGTGAAAAATATTGATGACAATTGGCAGTCTGATGGGAACAATGCTGGTGATATACCTTATGTACCCGAGCCACCGAAAACGAAAGATGTACTTTTGCCTGAAAAGCAAGAGTTTCTTCTGGACAGGCTGGAGATTCTGAATGCAATCAACAGCAAGGCTCTGCTTACATACGATGTTAGGACGTTGAAGATTAATAATTACTTCACCTCATTGTTTAAGATGACCCGATTGTTGAGCCAATCGGGGCTTAATAATAAAGTCAGAAAGGATGTAATCAGTGAGATAGTTGAGAAAGTACACGACCATATTGTTAGCCTTAAAGCCGACAATAAGTTTGATTTGCTTGTGCTGAAGATAAAGGAGTTTAAATTACACACTCAGACATTTGATGTGTTCGGGCAATCGGTAGATAACCACATCGAGCAAGATTTGTTCTCTACTACCAATACTGATATTGATAGACAATATAGCCATGCTGAGGCCATATTGGGGAATGAGGGAATTGGTAAAGCCTATGGCCAGAAATATATTGATGTCGATGACATCTATTCATACAAACTGGACGTGATAATTTTCGCCAATGATGCCAAGTGCATGACTGATTTGATGGAATATGCGAAAGTCAAGTATCATGAACTGATGGACAAATATCGTGTGCAAATTGCAAACTTGGATACCTCATTTAGGAATCAATTCGATAAGATTTCCTCTGACGCAGATGAGATAAGCAAACACAACTTTACGCTGCCACAAAGCATCATTGAAATCAAGGATACTGATGGCAAAGAGTATAGAAATCACCTCTATGTCAACGAAAGAGGATTTGCCACAATTAAACTAAATGGATGGGAAGAAAAGCTCATAGCCGAAGAAGCAAAGCGTCCTGATTTCGTGTGCTGGCTGCGTAATCGCCCTCGTAAGCCTTGGGCTCTGTGTGTCCCTTATTTATTTGACAACGAATATTGTAAACTATATCCTGATTTTATAGTCATTCGCAAAGATGCCGTAAACGGCTATATGGTTGACATTCTTGAGCCACACAGTCCAGCATTGAAAGATAATCTAGCCAAGGCGAAAGGGCTGGCCAATTATGCTAAGGAAAATGTCAATGCTGCAAGGATTCAATTGATAAGGCTTAATGGGGCAAACGATTCGTCGCTTAGGTTGAATCTTACGAGTTCCCTTACAAGAGAAAAGGTGCTAAAAGCCACTAATAACGAAGAACTAGACCATATCTTCGCTACCGATGGCAAGTTGAATGATGCTTAAACGCTTCAATTTAAGACAATGGTGAAAAAAGCGAGGCGGTCAAAATGTCCGCCTCGTTTTAATCATTTTCTTCGCTGCCGTGCAATCTTGAGTTCGCGGTCATATTGCCTTTTCAATGCGGTTAAGCCTCGACGGAGCGATGCCTCCACCCTTGGGTCGCGCAATCCAGCGTCTTGATTGCGTGCGCAGATATACGTTTCGAGGCCGTTCAGCACTCTATTGTATGCTTGCGCCAGCATCTCGAGATTAGTCATGCTTTCGCGTATAACCCCTCGCGCATAACGCTGAACTTCTTCGCTGATAATTTTACTGATATCCATGGTATTATCATTTTCCTATAAATACTATGAACCTGGTTCTTAAACAATAAAGTAGCGATTTGATAACATTATCTGAATAGCTTCTTGGAATATAGCTGCCAGCAAGAAAAATAACGTGATTTAGTTGTTCAATTGAAGAATGTTTGATAACTTTGCAACCATTATTATGAAGCATAGGATTTGCCCATATTGCAAAACTCGTGTTGAGTACGATGACCCGAAGAGAGCTATCGTTTGCCCTAATTGTCTAGCAGTTATCAGGGAAGATAAGAGGGCTATAGGAAATGAAGGAAAGTGCGAAAACTATATCTCAAGGGCTCTAGAATATGTGGCTACTGGAGATATGGTCAAGGCATTTGAATGGGCAGTAAAAGCAACTTTGATTGATTCTAAGAATGAAAAGGCAAAAGAACTTAAAAAGAATTGTGGCGCATATTTGACTAGAGTATGCAAGTCTTATTCAGAGCAGAAAGATTCTCAGTCACAGTTCAACGATTATTTTGACCGAGCTAATAATTGTTTTCGAAAAGAAGAGTATGATTTAGCATTAGGTTACATCTCATTAGCATTAGAGATTAATCCAAACGAAAAGAATGCTAAGTCAATTAAGAATAGCATAGAGAGCATTTTAAGGATGCAATTTTCATCCTCAAGCAAACCTAAAAAATCTCATAGCAATTCGCCACAAAAGGCTAAAGCGAACCATATTGATAGGGTGATAAGTAAAAGTGAAAAAACTAGTGCTCCAGAATCACATGGTTTTAGTAGCAGTGTTGTCAATTTGTTTGCAATATGGTGGCCAATAATACCTATTATCATTGGACTAGGTCTCTGGTTGTATTTCTCGCCTGGTTCTTTTTTGTTGATTGTTATAATAGGTTTGATTCTTTTTTGTTGACATTTAATATCCTATGGTTGGCAATTGAAGTCTTGAGTTTTGAAGGCATATGAGCAGTGAACTAGATGACGGTTGTGGATGCGCATGGTTAATTATTACTTGTCTAATTCCCTTATTAGGCTTTCTATTTCTTGGCGGTGGAGGTAGTAGCTCAAGCAGTAGTACTCAGCCCAGCACAAAGAGTAATGTCTATAGCACAACGCCAGCACCTTTTCCTATACAATCATCGGCAGCACCCCTTCAGAAGCAGTCAACGAATGCTCCTATAGAGTATTATGACTATCCGACATATTCCAGTGGCTCAGAGACTCCAGATGACGCTTATGATGAAGGTTATGATGCTGGCTATGAACAGGGATTAGAGGATGGTATGAATGGGTATAGCCATGGATACAATTATGACGATTCTTCTGACTACTATGACTACTATGAGACAAAGTACCAAGAGGGGTATGAAGAGGGGTATGACGAAGGATATTACGAAGGGAAAAGAAAATATGAAGAGGAGCAAGAAGAAACTAATGGAGAGTATGATGAAGAATATGATGAAGATGACTATTGGTTAGGCATCTTTATTTTGGCACAAATGTAAACGCAGTATTATCTCCTGCTTTGATATCAATGTTTTTGCTTTGTGTAGACATTCAATTAAACGTCATTAACTTACCGAAAAGGTATATCTGTTTTA
Source organism: Porphyromonadaceae bacterium UBA4262 (assembly GCA_002396085.1). Taxonomy (GTDB): domain Bacteria; phylum Bacteroidota; class Bacteroidia; order Bacteroidales; family Muribaculaceae; genus Sodaliphilus. Next base: position 56,565 of record DGWI01000048.1, on the reverse strand, counting down.
ACCTCAACATATCGTAATCTATTGATGGTTCAATAGAATCTAAGATGCATAGTTGCAGATATTTCAGGATTTTACCCATGCAATTAATGCCGACCCAAGTGCCAATATGGTTTAATTGGTTTCTTGCTTTCATTATTTTTTTATTAAGTTCTTTTTTCTTGATATGGGGATTTTGATATTGAATCTGTTGCTCAATTGTCCCCCTCTTCTCTTCGAGCAGAGTGTTCTTCGCACCCCAAAATGATGCTGTTGCACCCTTCTGATGCGTCGAATTCTCAATTATATATGCATTGCGAGGAATTGACATTAGAACTCTTTTGAAATCATCATTACATTTAATTTTCTGCCACACAACCCACTTCATCCATTCGACGTTGAAGCTCTTCCAATCATCTCGACCGAAAGAATCTTCGTACTTTGTGCGAATCCTCTTCTTTGCTTCGTATCCATTCTTTGCCTCAATCAGTTTTTGTTGTATTTCTTGATGCTTTGGTGTATTTTTCGAGAATAAACCACAGATATAAAGTGCCTCTGAATTGGTGAACAGATGACCATTGAAATTAAAAGGGTAATTGATACACATGTTGCCCAAATCGATGTCGACACCATCCCGCACGTCATCTGCCTTCCTGAATGACCATGTTTCAACAGCTGATGCATCAATGGTATCATCCTTGAAGAAGTTAATTGAGTTAATGTCTATGTCAGCGCTTTTGGCAGCTTTTGCTGAATTGCGTTTTTCCTCTTTCATTATATCCCTTGTTTGTCGAGGCAGGTCGTTGACTATAGAGTCTATTTTCTTGACCCAATTGACAAGTTGCCTGTATGAAGTGATATGTGTAATTTCGCCAGCAAATTCAAGGTAGCCTTGAACGATATGATTTAATGTGCCAATACGCTCATTGTCCAAGTCAGCAATAGGTACACCTAAACCATTAGAGAGTTTCTGTAGTGTGTTTGGCTTGAGTTTGGATTTTCCGTTCAAAATTCTATTCACAGTTTCCAGGGATACTCCACTTCTTGATGCCAACTCGGTTTGGGTTACCCCCATTTCCTTCATCTGTCTTTTTAAGTTCTCGATTACAGTTTCCATATGACATTGATTTTATCTGCAAAGATACATATAAAATTTGACATTTGGGTCAATTTTGACATTGAAAACGAGGTGGTCATTTAATGACCACCTCGAACTACAGAGTGTGCTTTTCGGTATTAGAAAGTGTGGCTGTAGTATAGGCTCAATTTACAAATGGAAGTCCTTTTTAACCCTCTGCACAGTACTGACACTTTTCTCTGTTAATTTGGCGGTAACGCGGATGCTATAACCTTTCTTCAGATAACTGATGATGTCTCTGTACTCCTCTTCTTTCTTTTCCATAGTCTTAACTGACCCTTTCTTCCGTCCGACCTTCCCGCCTTTGGCCACATAGGTTTTGAGGCCGCTATTCAGCCTGAATTTGATGTTCTCTCGTTCTAATTGAGCGCAAGTGCTGAGGGTGGCTATCATTATGGGTGCGAACATGGTCGGTTGTCCGTCTGAATCAAGTAGGTTAAGCTGTTCCTTCTGCATATATAAGTTAATGCCGTTATCAACCATATCCTTGATGGTCGCCAGCACCTCGAAGGCATTCCTGCCGACACGGCTCAATTCTGAAACGAGCAAGGTGTCAATGTGGTTCTCCTTGCAATAGGTTATTGCTCTCACCAACCCATCACGCTCTTCATTCTTCCTGGCACCGCTAATGTGCTCCTCAAAGACTTCCTTAACTTCCAACTTGGTATAGTCGGCGTACTCTCGCAGGTCAATGACCTGACGTGTGGTACTTTGGCGGTCGCCAACACTTGAAACCCTTGCATAGATTACAGCAGTCTTCATCATATCTTCATTTAAATTAAACAATCAAAAAACTCAAAGCGTTATATGAATACATGGATTGACGCGAACTGAGGTGTAAGAGAAACATTTTTTGAATAATTTGAATACACCCTATTTTTTGACTATGTTTGGTTCACTAGTCGCACGTATTCATTTGTGTTCGCACTGCAAAGATAGTGAAATTAGTTGATAAAAGTATATACGTTAATCATAAAAGAGAAACAACTTAACTTTATTTAATATTTGAAAAACGTATATACTTTGTACCTTTGCACATCATTTAATCGCGATGGAAGAAAAAAAGAAACAACGTGGAGGCAAAAGGAGCGGAGCTGGTCGACCTGAAGGTCTGACCAAAACATTGATTTCGCTTAAATTAGATAATGACCTAGTCGAGGCATTCAGAGCTCATTCTGATGCTATCCCGAACAAGAGCAAATACATCTGTGATGCCGTCCGCCAGGCTATGAAGAGAGACAAGATTCTCTAATTTACTAGCACGAACGAAATTGCAGCGACGTGTCTTGCATCAGACGCAGAGGTAAGTCCTAATCTGGAGCGTTTTTGATAATTTTAAGGCGATAAACATTAAACAGATTCGATGTTTGGTTTTAGCTTGTATGCTAGCGTTTTAGCATAAAAAGTTTACCCCTTATAGGATTACAGATAAAAGCCCCACATTTGACCCTCTTTTCATCGGATTCTGAACCTAGAACTATGTCCTACACCTACCCCAAAAATAAATGACAGGCTTACTGCCTGTCATTAGTTCTTTCATTGTGTGGCTGAGAGTGCCTCATCCTTCTCAATGCCTCGTGAATGACCTCCCAGTTCTTCCGTTGCGTTAGGCATATCTTCCGCTTTGTCTCCTTGCTATGCCTCCTGCCATAAAAGGGGTTTTTCTCCCCTCGACGGTCAACCCTCATTGGTACAGAGAATTGCCTTAATTATGCCACGAACCCATAGACGCATGAATTTGGCGGAGATAACAAGCATTTCATTGTCATCGACAATACTCTCTGAATTGATAGGTTCCTTCTCGTCAGGTTCCTCTGGGACGTAGTCAAGCAGCCCATTTTCAAGGCATTCCCTAAAATTGGTGGCGAAGCCGAGTGCCATCGTTTGCATTAGTTTGTTGAAGTCGATTATCACATTACGCCCGTTCATGTCCTTAAGATAGCACTGGATACTATCCCTTATCGCCTGTATCTCGGAATTCAGGAACTGAGAAGCGAAATCATTGACTGGCTCGCCAAAGTAGATTTGTAGATTCATTGGTCTAAGTTTTAAATATATTTATTTAAGGTGCTGTTATGTCCTGTCTCAGCGCATTTTTCGCTTTTAAGGACTAACATCTATAAATACATGCAGATTCTGAAAAAACACACTTCGACATTTTGTTTTTTTCATTTTTTATTGTACATTTGCTCAAATCATGAATTAATGAGGAAGTACATCTATACAATCAAGTCTCAACTCCTTGAAAAGGTTGTTGAGAACTACATCGATTATGTCAGCAATTCGTATAATGAATGGCGACAAGAAGTTGTACCTACAACTAACGGAATGTTAATTAATAATGGTGAAGGAATTAAAGCGATGCCTCTGGCTGAAGGCATAGACAATCTTCCCAAGCCTCGCTACAATACAGCCAAAGCCCATGTAATGGCCATTGTAGACATCATGTATAGATGCCATCTCAATGCCAACGAAGATAACAATGGCTTTTTTACCGTCTCGTCCAGATTTCTCAAAGTGGCCTCAAACAATTACAGATATATCCTCGATACGCTGTTCAGGATGAGGATAATAGATATGAGTAAATATACTAGAGAAGGAAAGTATCAGAAAACGCTGTATTCAATCATCAATGAAGAGGCGTTTCATCCCCAGTTGGTTGCAAGCCTCAACAAGGATACACGAAGTATAGTACAAACACTAGAAGATTATTACGAGAAAGTGAGACAAGAGAGGTTAAAGGAACTCACTAAAAAGCTTCCTCAGCAATTCATAGAAAGGTACAACAAATGCTTATCAAAGCTAAAGATATCAAACAAAGAAGCTACGGACTACATCAACACAACATATCCAGATAAGCAGGATAGTTCAGGGAAAGCAAGACTAAGAACCATACAAAAGATAGCTAGTAAGGACTATATCAAAGAAATACGTTCAATTGACAACAATGGAAGAATATATCACATTGGTACAGAGTTACAAAGAAACATAAAACAATTTACAAATATAGAATTCTCAATAGATTGTAAGAATTCCCATCCCTTTCTTTTATCTTATATATTATTAAATTATATAATTAAAGGAGAAGTAGACATTGAAGAAGAATTTATAGATAAAGAATATCATTTTCTTCTTTATAACATAATGAGATATATAATAGACAATAAGGGATATTATAACCATTATATGTTTTCTAACTTTGTGTGCAAAGAATTAGAAAACAGCAAGTTGGCAAAAGCAAAGCGTGCAAAAATCTTGAATTATGTTGAGCGACTGAGTGGAATAAAGGAAGATGTATGGAGATATGTCTATGATGTCGCTCAGGGTCAACTTTGGGATATGTTTGAGAAGGCATTCAATGAAGAAAGAACCACTGTTAAGCAGAAGGTGTTTGCCTACGTGATATACTCATATTGGTCGCCACGGCCTCGTAAGAAGGAAGAGGATGAAGCAAGTTGGATTGAAATGTTCTCAGGCTTGTATCCAACCGTCTACCAGCTCATCTCGGATATCAAGAAAAGTCTACATGAGCAATGTAAGAGCAAGGGAGCTGTTGAGGAACTTAAAAAGCCTCAGGTGGTAAACATAGGCAACTATAAGCTGGTATACACAAGCAAGGACACCGTTATGCTACCACTGATGCTCATGCAACTAGAGAGCAAAATCTTTACAGAGATTTTACGAAGGCTGTTTAATAAAAGAATCGTGTGTTTCGGCATTCATGACGCTGTTGCTGTCATTCATAGCAAGTTGCCAGTGGATGAGGTAGAGTCAGTAATGACGGAAGTGTACGCCGATTATGGTCTGATTCCGACACTGAGCGTTGACTACTACTCTCACGACGAATGACACTCAAAAAAATCTGGGAAAAATATTCGGGGAGAACTGTTGCCATATTTCTGAGGACATCATCTTTGCTGGAAGGGAGGGGATACCTACAGCCCCCCTCCCCAGCCCCCTAGTGGGAGCATATTTTCAGTTGTGTTTATTGGCTTTCTGGTTTGCTAAAAGGGTGCTTCTTGATGTATTCGAGTTGCTCGCCAAGGCTTTTAGGTTGCCCTTCTAAAGATATTGGTTCGCTCAGGAAATCAGGTTTTGGCTCTTCTTGGGGACGGATGCAAGTTGTTTGGTTTTCGTAATCATAGAGCGGGAACGAGCCAATCCAGCCGTTGGCACGTAGTATTTCATCCAACTGTTCATACGTATATTCGCCCTTTGGGAAAGAGTATAGTCTACTATGCCCATTGAATGAAACTTTCTGAGTGTCTTTGTTGTATTGAAAGCAATGCTCGCTGTTGTTGAGTACCCACGCTTGGTATTCGATGCCGTGCTGGCAAAGTAGTGGGTCAGCGAGCATCTCGTCCTTCTTGTACCTTGCTGATTTTATGGTGCCCCAGAATTCTGTGTCATTATTGTATTTGACCACTACTAAATTCCACAATTTGTGTATTCGATAAATTGATATGCGGTTGATGTATTCATCCATCATAGACTTTACTAGTTCCTTAGAATACCATATTTCTTCCATCTTGTCTTTAATATTGACAAAATTCATGGTTAGCCTCTGGAGGCCTCCGATAGTATTTTTTTTTGAAGATATATCTTTCTCCAGAGTTTCTATTGATTTTGATAGTTCTGAAGATTTCTGCTTGTATTCTTCTATTTTTTCATCAATTAAATCACTAATAACGTCATCGCTGCCGTCATTTGATGCGGAGAGCCTATCTATTTGCTTCTTATGTTGTTCCTTGAGTTTTTGCAATTGACTTTGTTTTGACTCTTTCACTGCCTCCACCTCAGTTATTTCTTCGGTTAATCTCTCTATTCGTTTGTCCGTTGTTTCTGTTATGTTAATTTCCGCGAACATCTGCAGAGACAATGTGAGCACAAGCCCGTCTAATTTCCATTGATTGGCCTCTGCGCCTTTCAGGCATGTCTGGGGCTTGTCTTTTCGGTTTACCCTACCATAACACTTATAACTTCTAGTTGAACCATTATTAGATGTTGAAGACTGTTTGCCGACGGAGAAATTCGAGCCACACTCTCCGCAGATTATTTTTTCTTTGAGGAGGTTGTCATGTTTAATCGCATTATTCTTGTTATATTTAGCTTGAGCCAGTCTCTGCTGAACTCTCAAGAAAAGTTCGCCATCTATGATTCTGAGTTCTTCTTCTTGCATGTCAAAACGATATACGACCTCTTTTTCATTGTTTAGAACATTCTGTCTGATGCCAGCCATTGGTTTATGGAATTCAATGTGCCTCTTGCCCAAGTAGAGTTCGTTTGACAGCATCCTTGAGATTGTAGAAGGCTTCCATACAAAATTCTCTTCATCCTTAAAACTATATTTTTTTTGGGGCAATCCCTTCTCTTTTCTCTTTTTTTTATGCTCTTTAATGCGAGTTGTGTATGCCGTAGGTATATGCTCGGAGTTAAGCACATCGCAAATTTCAATAGTGCTTTTGCCTTCGGCGTACATGGTAAAGATGCGTTTGACGATTTCAGCTTCTTCGGGACGTTTAGTCATCTTCTTGTTTTCATCGTTACAGTAGCCATATGCATCGTTGTCACCACCAATACCACCCCCAGTTTTTACTTTATTTATTTTGCCAGAGAGGCTTCGCTCGGTAAAGAGTTCAATCTCATAGGAAGTTGTAACTGCCAGCACTGCCAGCAAGATTCTCGAACCTAAATCGTCCTCACTATTCCTGACCCATAATCTTTGTTTTTGGAAGAACAAGTCAATCTGTTTGTTTTTCATTCTCTGAATTTCAGAAAGCAATTCAGTAGAGTTTCTGCCCAAGCGAGTTAGCTCGCTGAAGAGAACTGTGTTTATATTTCCTCGGTCGATATCTTCAAGTAGTCTTTTGTACTCTGGACGTTCTTCGGCATTTATGTACCCAGAGACAATATCTACATAGATATTCTCTTCAGGGATGACTATCCCTTTGTCTTGAGCCCATCTGAGTAGCTCCTCCTTTTGGCGGTCAGTCGACTGCATATTGGTCGATACTCGGCAATATATTGCGTATCCCATTTTTTTACTATCTTTGCAAAAAATTAGTGATGAATTATGGATGATGCAAAGGTACAAATAAATCCGATAAGTGCCAAATTTATGGATGTGTCAATCGCTCCCATGCACACGGCGGAGCATATCCTCAACGCAACAATGGTGCGCATGATTGGGTGCGGGCGACATGTCAATGCTCATGTCGAGCGCACTAAGTCAAAACTGGACTACGCCCTGGATCGTGCGCTCACCGACGATGAGGTGCGGGCCATTGAGGCAAAGGTCAATGAGGTCATCGCAGCCGACCTGCCCGTCACCATCGAGTATGCCCAGCAGGCCGATGTAGCCGACCGCTTCAATCTGGAGCGCTTGCCCGACGGTGCTAGCGAGACGGTGCGCATTGTGCGTGTGGGCGACTATGACGAGTGCCTGTGCGCCGGCACCCATGTCGAGCACACCGCGCAGATTGGCACCTTCCGCATCACCTCAACCCGCTGGCAAGATGGCCGCCAGCGCATCGTCTTCCGCCTCTCCTGACAAAACTTATAAACTATTGAATTATGGCACGATTTGTACAGATTTTATTGTTGAGTTTATTATTGGCAGGCAATGTGCAAGCACAAGATTTTCTGTCACGATACACGCGTGTTACGACCGAGAATGTCGATTCGTTCTTCGTCGATTGGGCATCCTATTCCCGTCAGTTTGCCTCGATGTGCGACACTTTGCCACGGGCACTCAATGAAGTGTATGCCAATGAGATGTTGGTCAAACCTCGCAATGCCCCCGGGCGATTCTGGGTTTTGCCCGATGAGGTTAAGGTCTATGAGATAAAAAAGAAATTTAACCCAAATAGTGGTAATAGAATCAAAGCGGATTCTACGCAAGCGTACACGATATTCACACCTGTGCTGAAAGGGGCCGATAGCGTGCTGTATCGCACCAAGTCAATAGTTCAACTGTTAAGAGATTTTGTCAAACCGGCGCGCACCAGTGATATTGCCAAGCGTGACCTCACTCCCATCACCATGCTGAAGCGATACATCGAGTTTGACGATCATTTCTTGAATCGATATTTCCAGATACCGACTGAGCCTTTGATTGGTCCCATATATGTCTTCAACAACGGCATCCTGATGGAGTGTGAATATGCTTATAGCGGATATGTCATCTGGTATGAGTTGAAAAAAGGGAAATACGAGCGCACCAGCAAACCCTACACCTGGATGTACTAATCCCAATTTGGGAACAAAGTGCCTGACCCTTTGTTCCCAACCGCACTTTTAAGGCCGAAAATCTGAGCCAAAACACACTTTTAAGGACGAAAAAATGTCGTAAGGCACACTTTTAAGGTTGATAATTTGCACAAAACGACTTTTTGTACTACTTTTGCCGAAAACTGAGAGATATGTATCGTACTGCTATCGAACAACTAAGGCAATGGAAATTGCGTCCTAACCGTAAGCCGATGGTGCTGCTTGGGGCACGGCAAGTAGGCAAGACATGGCTCATGAAGGAGTTTGCGCGTACTGACTATGCCAAGTTGGTGTATATCAACTTTGAGGAGGAAGCCTCATTGCAGCATTTGTTTGAAAATGACTTCGATATCGACCGGATTCTCAAGTCCATAGAATTGCGTTTTCAGGTCAGTGTGGATGACAAAACTTTGCTCGTCTTTGATGAGATACAGTCTGTGAAGCGGGGTGTCACCTCACTCAAATACTTCTACGAGAAGGCACCGCATCTGCACATCATGGTGGCCGACTCGATGCTCGGACTCTCCACTGCCGAGAGTATTCCTGTTGGCAAAGTCGACTATTTGCGTCTTTATCCCATGACTTTCCAAGAATATCTCTTGGCACAGGGTAAAGAACGGGTAGTGCAATGCATCAACGACAGTGAATGGCCATTGCTGCAGTCGGTCAAAGACCGGTTGATTCAAGACCTGAAGAACTATTATTATGTGGGTGGGATGCCCGAAGCGGTGGAGGCTTTTGTCCAACGACAAGACTATGCCGAGGTGCGCAGAATCCAGAATAACATCCTACTCGCATATGAAGGAAACTTTGCCAAGCACGCTCCGGCCGGGGTGGTGCCTCGCATACGTATGGTGTGGAACTCTTTGCCGTCGCAATTGGCGAGAGAGAATAAGAAGTTTGTATATGGTGCGGTGAAGTCGGGCGCAAGAGCCAAGGACTTTGAACTGGCGTTGCAGTGGCTGGTCGATGCCGGGCTTGTCATCAAAGTCAATCGCACAAAGTCAGGAATGATGCCGCTGAAAGCCTATGAGAACATGGCAGCATTCAAACTCTTCACGCTGGACGTCGGATTGCTCTGTGCCCAAAACAAGACACAGGTCGAGACACTGGTGAGAGGCAATGAATTGTTTTCAACCTTCAAGGGAGCATTGACCGAGCAGTATGTGGCACAGCAACTTTCAACCTTTGTTGACCAACTGTATTACTGGTCGGCCGAGAACTCGAGCGGCGAGATTGACTTCTTGGTGCAACTGCATGACAAGGTCACGCCTATTGAGGTTAAAGCCGAGGAGAACCTCAAGGCCAAGAGTTTGCACGTGTTTACAGACAAGTACTCCAATCTTCATGGTCTGCGTTTGTCCATGAGTGACTACCGCAAACAGGACTGGATGACGAATGTTCCCCTCTATGCCCTGAGCCAGCATCTGTTTTGAATGAAAGGATTTGAACAAAAGAACATAGGGACATGAGATTCTAATGACATATTTTAAGAACTAGATACCAGTTGTCCCTCAGTCACAATGAAGGGTCGTGTCGTGCGGTAAGCCGTCTGAAGGCTCAAAAAGATGTAGTCAAGATTCCTTAAGTGCGACTTTGTTTTTGCTGGATTTTAGGATTGGCGGATGTGGATGTCGGTCTGCGGGAAGGGTATCTCGATGCCGCCCTGATTGAGGGCGTCGTAGATGTTCTCCTTGATGCGAGGCAGGTCGGTCAGACGTGTCTTGACGGGGGTCCACAGCACCACCTTGAGGTCGACACTGCTCTCGCCGAAGTTGTCGAACAGCACCTGGATGCCTTTCTTCTTGTCGTAGCAGTCGAGTGTGTTCAGGCGGTCGATGATGATTTGTCGCACACGGTCAACGTGCGAGCCGTAGGCCACGCCTACCGAGAGTTGCGCCAACTCGTAGCCGTGATTCTGCGTTAGGTTCTTGAAGTTCTTGCTGAACAGTTGGCTGTTGAGGAAGGCGATGACCGAGCCGTCGAGGGTCTCGACCATGGTGCTCTGGTAGTTGATGTTAGTCACCCATCCACGCACACCGTCGCACTCAATCAGGTCGCCTATCTTGACTCGTCCACTCATCAGCGACAAGCCGTAGAACAGGTTCTCGAGGGTGTCCTTCATAGCAAAACCGATACCGGTCGAGAGACCTGTCAGAATGAGCGTGATGCCGGCACGATTGACTTGCAACGTAACCATGCAGATGTAGATGAACAGTCCCCAGCCGAAGTACTTCATCAGATTCATGCTCAGCGACACGGCCTTGTTGCGGGTGCCGCTCTTGCGCTCCTTCCACAGCACGTAGGCGTTGATGACAATATAAATGAGGTAATTGAACACAAAGCCCAGTGCCACCAGTGCGATGATGCGGCCCAGTGTCACCACAATCACGTCGGGGATGTCGACCACACGGTAGGTGAGGACGCGCCTGCACCACTCGGTCAGGTCAAACACCCGCGCCGCCCAATAGATGGAGCCAGCCACACTGAACGTGGCGGCGATGGGGATTACCATCTTGTAGACTGCATCGTAGAACCACGTGCTGCGTATGTCGGCATTGTTGTCGATGTGTTTTGCTTCATAGCGGTGCAGCAGGTCGTAGAAGACTGTGATGGTCTGGATCATGGTCAGTTGAACAATCCACCAGATGAGCAACTGCACGCTCATCAGGGTGTAGCCACTCCATGCCATCACCAGCGACACGATCATCACCACCAGCGAAATCCAACTGTAGAGCCTGTCGCTGCGGGGCACGCGACGGTTGTGCCGCCGGTTCACGCTCCACTGCCACAGCGTGCAAATCAACAGGATGACAGGGAATGACAGGTTGACCACCGTGTTGGGCGTGAAGATAATGCGGAAGATGAACACCACCAGACCCACCACTGTGATGGGGATATAGATGCGTATGCCGCTCATGATGTTGTCGCCGTGCAGGCGGACAAGCAGTGATGCCATGATCACAACCAGCAGCCACGCATACTCGCTGAGCAACCGCGACGCCATGATCATGAAGTTTTGGTTCTTGAGAGTGAGCGAGATGACCAGGGTCACAATGGCAAACAGGGCCGCACTGGCTGCAACGATGATGCCGCGCCGCTTCTGGCGGAAGGCCTTGTTGGTCCACCGCCTGGGTATCAAGTACTTGATGACCACAGTGCTCACCACCGATGTCAGTACCACATAGAAGAGGATGAAGATGAACAGGAAGCCAATCAACGGCCCGCGCCACTCGCTGCGGGTGCTTTCGTTGGGGCCATACTTGTCACGGATGTCAAACTGCGCTTGCCTCCAATAGCGTGGCAGATTCTGGAGGATGGTGAAATAACTCTGGTCGCCATTGATGAAGATGCTGCGACGGATGTCGTCGTAGGCCTTCAGTGCAAAGTCGTTGAGCACCTTCGACTTGGCCAGGACTTGCTGGCTTCGCTTCTGGGTCTTCTCGATCTGCACCTGCTGCATGGCCATGTCGTGTGCGATGGTGTTGGCCAGTGACATGCAACTGTCGCGGTCGGTGCGCATTTGCGGCGTGGTCAGGATGAAGTCGGGGATGCTCTCGAGCGACTTGACCAGATGCACGTATTGCGTGACCTGGTCGTTATACTGCTTGGCAAACACCTCGAAGGGCATCATGCGGCTCGACATGTGGTCGTAGAGCGATGTGGCCTCGCTGCAAGCATAGGCCAGGTCGAACACATAGTTGGACTTTTGCGAGTAGAGCATCAGTTCAATCTGCTGGCTACGGTCCATCACCTGCACCATCATCTTGTCAAAGCGGCGGTTCATCTCGTTGAACCGTTGCATGCGCACCAGTTGCTCCTGGTGGGTGCTGGTCAACTCGTTGCGCAACACGCTCAGCGCCTGGCTCATGTTGCGTTCCTTGAGCACGGCTGCGGCCGGCAGGGCCATCACTACCATGACGACCCATATCGTCAGTTGCTTGATTCTCATCTTTCGGTCTATTTCAGTTTCTGGCGACAAAATTAAAAATCCATTTCCAATCCACCAAATTTTTTTTGCCAGTAGGTCTCTATAGAACAAGAGACCGTGCCCCGGGGTGGGGCGCGGCCTCATTGAGTGTTGTTGCGCTAGGATTTATTGCGATGTCCAGCGAGTGTTGACCATGGTGATGCCACTGCCATCGCGCACGCCGATGATGAAGTGCGAGTAGGCACGTCCCACATAGTAGCTGCTCCAATAGTCGGTCCAGGCGGCAGTCGAACCGTTGGCTTTGACATATTCGAGCTGGCCCAGGTCATTGCCATTGGCATCAATCACATGGAAGGTGTAGTCCATGCGGGCATAGCCGCTGCTGTTGTAGGTGCTCTTCTTCATGGGGATGGTGGTCCACTTGCATGCCTCGCCGAAGCCGAAGGGCTCGCCAGCAGGAACGTCAAAAACACCAGTCTCCTGATTCTTGTAGAAGGCTTGCAACTTGTTGGGATAGGGCACGCCCTCGCTTTCGAACAAGAAGTTGAAGAACTTGCTGTTGAATCCCTCGCCAATGATGTCGGTCACATCGCCAAATTGCTGCTGCGTGTCGCTGATGGCAGGAATCTCATCCATCTCGACGACCTTGGGATCCTTGGTCAGGTCATAAATGACCACCTGATAGCGCTTGCCAGCCTCGACATTGGCCTGTCCCACATAGTAAGGCTCCTGGACGATGCGCTCCAGAGCATTCTGCTTGCTGTCGCGGACAATCTTGCCCTCAATGTCCTCGCCGTTATAGACGAGCTCTTTCTTGACCTTGACGCCATTGACCACAACACCATCGCTCTCGACAAAGTAGATGGTGTCGCCCGGGTTGACACGCACGGTCTCGCGGGTGAAGGTCACATAGTACAGACCGTTGGCATCGCGCTCATAGATCACGTTCTCCTTCTTGTGCAACTTGATGTTGAGTGCGCCTGCATCGACGGTCAAAAACAGGTTGGTACCACCGCCCGGGAATCCATTGCGCGTCTGCAGCACAGCAGCACAATCGTTGACATATTCAGTGCCATTGATGTCGATCTGATAGGCATAGTTCGATGCGTTGTTGGCTATGGGTGCCATGTTGAACAGTTGCACGTATGCCTTGGTCGCATCGTCGGCCTTGTCCATGTCGTAGGTCACGTCCTTGTCGCTACAAGCGGCAAACAGACCCACGAGCAGAACCATTGTGATATATTTGATATACTTCATAGTAGTTCAATTTTTAGTCGTTGATTAAACTTTACTTGGGCTGGTCGCCAGGATAAGCAAACCAAGGAATCGAGCACTGGTAGTTGTCGGCAGTGCCGGGGATGGGCTTCAACTGCTCCAGATAGGGCTTGTTCCACATGTACTCCGAGTTGTAGCGCGGACGCACGCGGAAGCAAGGCGAACCGTTGTTATCTTTGTTGTAAGTGCCACGGCGGCCCTGAACATTGGCCGGAGCCAGATAGAATCCCTTAAACACCTTGTTAGGATTATCGTCGCTCTTCATGTTGACGGTGCTCAGGTCCCAACCATTGCCGGTGCTGGGATAGTCGCCAGTGTACTCCACATCGTAGAAGTACTTGCGCTGGTCGACCCATTCCTCACCGGCACCCCACGGGAAGAGGTGGATGAACTTCTGCATCATGATGTGCGACAGGGTCAGTGTACCCTCGGTCAGACCTGCCACATAGGGGCCTGCCAGATACTCGTTGGCGATGGCGTTGAAAGTGGCGGCAGTCACCTTGTCGCCCTGGTGATAGTTGGTGTTGCCAACAGTAACCAGCGCGCCCTTGGTGATATACTTGGCGGTAAACTTCATATCCTCGGCAACAGCCTTCTTGAACAACTCAAGAGCCTTGCTCTTGCTGCCATACTTGAACTCAATCTCAGCCTGGTCGAACAGCAGCTCGGCATAGGTGGTCATGATGTAGGGAGCGTCATCGCGATAGAGCCAGCGGCCAATGCCGTCCTTTGCCGATGTGGCAGCCTCACGGCGACCCCAGAACATGGGAGCGGTACCCACAGGGCCAGCAGCGCTGGTGAAGCCCGAACCCAGGAATGTCCAAGTGCGCAGCGAGTCGCGGTTGCTCTCGGTCTCGACATCATTGCCGTCCTCGGTGGCCAATTTGACCAACGGGCGCGGGTCGAAGTGACCCACATCGGGCAGCGTGTCGCAAATCAGGTTGATGTTAGGACCTGCCAGCTCGTAGGGATAAGCGGCGTGTGAGGGCTCCTCGATGCGAATCTTGTCGCCCTGCTCGTCATAGGCGGGAATTGTACCAGTCATCAACTGCACAGCATAGTCGTGCTGCCAGTAGACGTTGCTCAGGTTGCCACGATAGGGACCCCAGAAGTTGTTGTAGGCACTGTAGGCTGCATCGGCACTACCGCCCAGAATGCGCAGCACGGCATCGTCATCACCGCTGGCAAAACCCTTCTCGCACGACTCGGTGAACTCATTGTAGTACTTCTCCTTGAAGTCACGCTTGTTGCTCAGCGATGCCAGGTTGCGAGCCTTGACGGTGTAGGCAAAGCGGATCCACTTGTCAAGGTTGCCGCTGTAGATCCAGTCGTTGCCCGAGATCTTGTTGCCATAGTTGGTGTTGTCTTCACGCTGCAGCAACTCGATGGCCTGGTCGGCCCAGGCGCGGACCTGTGCGTAGACATCTTCCTGATAGTCATAGTGGTGAGTCAACTGGTCGGGCTTGAATGCGTCCTCCAGGATGACCTCGCCATGATACTTGGTCAGTGCATCCCACGAGAAAGCCTTCATGGCATAGCCGATGCCGGCTAGGTGCCACATTTCGCTCTCGAGGCTCTGGTTGATCATGTTCTCCAGGTTCATACCCTGATTCCAGTAGACCATGCGCCACATCTCACCGCCAGCATCGCTGGCCAGGCTGTAATAGTGAGTGGCAAACGAGGTGTAACTGCTGGTACCCATCATCTGGGTCAGCGGTGCCAGAGCGCGGATATCCCAATACAGGCCGAAGTACTCCTGCTGGATACCTGCCAGATAGAGGTGTGCGTCCACATAGTCGGGGGCGTCCTCATTGCGGTTCACATCCAGATAATCGTCGCAACTGGTGAAACTCAATGCGAGCAAGATGGATGCGAGCACATATATAATCGAATGTTTTTTCATATTCTTACCTTATTATAATGGTGAAACATTAGAATGTGACGCTCAGACCACACGAGAATGTGCGCGGGCTGGGGAGCGACCAGTAGTCGTAGCCCTCACCGCCAGTACCACCTGCTGCAGCACTCATGGTGTTGCCAGCAACGTCGATACCTGTGTAGTTGGTGACGGTGAACAAGTCGTTGCCCGACACATAGAGGCTAGCGTTCTGGATGATGTTGCGGGTCACGCGCTTCAGCCAGTTCTCAGGCACAATATAGGTCAAACGCAACTCCTGGCAACGGATGTAGTTGATGCCATTCTGCACCCACGACTCATGGTCGGCATTGTACAGTGCGGTGCCGCCATAGTGAGCAAAGTTCACACCGATGGTGTTGTAGTGCGGGGTATCAGTGTTCTCCCAGCCGTCCTTGAGCACGCCGTTGAACACATAGGTTGCATCGTCTTGACGCAGTTCAACCGATTGTGGGCTGAAGCCACGGGCCATCATCTCGCGCATGGTAGCGTTGTACACGCTAGCGTGGTAGCGGCCCTGGAACATGGCACTCAGACGCCAGTTCTTGTAGCGCAGGGCGGTAGTGATACCGAAGCGCAGTTTGGGCTCACGGTCACCGATAACCTTCCATTCGGTGCCGACGATGGGCAGACCTGTGGTCGGGTTGATGAGCACCTCACCCTTGTTGTTGCGCTCGAGTGCGAGAGCCGAGTAGGTGGTGATGGGCTGTCCCACGGTTGTACCATTGCGCACGTTGCCGTAGTTCCAAGTGTAGGCGTTGTAATACTCGTTGACTGCATCGGGCAGGTCGGTCATCTTGCTGGTGGTGTGCGACATGTTCAGACCGATGTTCCAAGTCAGGTCATTGGTCTTGACGACATCCACATCCACGTGACCTTCCCAGCCCCAAGTGTTAAATGTACCCACGTTCAGGGTATTCAGCACGAAGCCCGTAGCGTAAGACATGCGGAAACCTTGCACGATCTGATCCTCGCAGTGAGTCTTGAACCAGGTGAAGTCGGCATTGATGCGGTTGTTCCAGAAGCGGCCTTCCAGACCCACCTCATAGCTGGTGGTCATCTCAGGCTTCAAGTGGGGGTTCGGGCCGGTAAAGCCGTACTTGTAACCACCACCGCTCAGACCGGTCTTTTCAAGCTCAGGATTGATGCTCAATGGGCGAGCGTCCTTACCGACCTGTGCAATAGCACCGCGCAGCTTCAGGTAGTTCAACCAAGTGAGATCCTTGAGGGGCTTCAACTCGGTGATCACCCACGAAAGCTCACCTGCGGGATAGAAGTACGAGCGGTTGTCGACGGGCAGGGTCGACGACCAGTCGTTGCGGAAGCGGAAGTTGGCAAACAGCATGTTGTTCCAGCCCAACTCCAACGCACCCGAGATAGCCTGGATGCGGCGCTTGGTCGAACGCTTGCTGCTGGTCACCGACTCGGGCGAGCAGTTGTTGATCGAGAACATGTCGATGATGGCAAAGTTGGTGCCCGACGACGACAGGCTCTTCACTGCATTCTCCAACTGGTGGTAACCCACCTGGACACCCAGGGTGAACTTGTCGTTGAATGTGTTGTTGTAGCCAGCCAGGATGTTGAGCGTCGGGTCGCTGTTGTTGTACTTGGTCATACTGTAGGCACCCGAGTTGTTGGCATCGTCACTGGTCAGGTTGTAGGTGCGATAGTAGGGGTGAGTGCCCGACTCGTAAGACGAGGTCGACACGTCCCAACCAAACTGGGCGCGCAGATAGAAGTGCTCGATGGGGGTGAAGTTGAGCGAGAAGGCGCTGATGAAGCGGTCGGTCTCGTCGAACAACTTGTTCTTCATCAAACCGTACAGCGGGTTGAGCAGGTCACCATCGGTGTAGTAATCGGGATAGCGCATGTGCATGCCGTCTGCGTCATAGATGTTGCTCATGTCATCCACATTGGGCCAGCGATAAGAGCGGGCGATGGGACCATCGGCACCACGCAGGGCCTTGTGGTTCTTGAGGTTGACATATTGCATGCTTCCTTCCATGTGCAGCCACTTGGTCAGTTCGGCACGGCCTGCCAGCGACAGGTTGGTACGCTTGAGATCGGTGGTCTTGATGACACCTTCCTGGTCGATGAACGATGCACTGGCGCGCAGGCTCATCTTGTCGTTACCGGTCTCCAGCGCGATGTTGTGCTTCATCAGTGTACCCGTCTGCAGCACAGCCTTGGCGTTGTCATAGTAGGGAATCGAGCCGTCATACAAGCCACCATAGTGGTTGGTGTAGTAATAGTTGGTGGCACCGTATGCACCGTTGGTGTAGGTGTCCTGAATCTTGGGCCAGCCATACGCCTTGCTCCACGAGAACTGGTTGCTGTAGGTGATGCGAGCGCGGCCCGAGCGACCCTTCTTGGTGGTGATGATGATGGCACCATTCGATGCGTCGCTACCATACAGAGCGGCAGCAGCGGCACCCTTCAGCACGGTCATGCTCTCGATGTCCTCGGGGTTGAAGTCGTTACCACGGCTAGCGTAGTCGGTGTTGCGCACCGTCAGACCCATGATGTCGTCACCACCGGCCAAACCTTCGGTCGAGTTGAACGACGAGTTGTTCATGGGGATACCGTCAACGACATACAGTGGCTGGTTGTTGCCCGACAGCGAGGTTGCGCTGCGCAGCACAACCGAAGTCGATGCACCAGGAGCACCACCCGAACTGATCACATTCATACCCGACACACGTCCCTGCAAGGCGCTGATGAAGTCGGTACGGCCCGACTCAATGATGTCGGCCGCCTTGACGTTCTGAACCGATGAACCCACGGTGCGGGCCACACGTTTCATACCGAACTCAGCCGTGACCACCACCTCGTCAAGCTGGCGCTCATTGTTGAGCATCACCACTTGGGCAGCCTGCGATGCGGGCACCGAGATAGCATCATAGCCGATGTAGCTAAACTCCAGCGTCTGGCTGGGGTTTGCCTTGATCGAATAGTTACCGTTCAGGTCGGTCACGGTACCGATGTTGGTGCCCTTGACCTTGACCGTCACGCCAATCAGAGGCTCACCGTTGCTGTCTTTGACCACACCGGTGACCTTGCCACTGTTGGCCTGTGCCACGGCAGTGAAGCCCATGTGGTCGACCGAGGTCGTCCCTACAGGTGCTCCGCATGCGATGGCCAGCGCAGCCAACAATACACATTGTTTTTTCATACGCACATGTTTTTTAGTGAAACAAAATTTATGTTACCAATCATTAATTATTTCAAGTTTTCGTCCTCATAATTGTGCTGCAAAGTATAATAACTGTTGCAAAAAATTGTAGCAATTTGACATAAGCGTACTTATGTTTTTCACCAATACACCAATTATAAAGTCCCAATCAACTATGGTCTCTATAATTAGAGCGCTTCTATTTGTCTGTTTAACAGTGTTTTACAATGTTTAAATTATAAAAACTGCACAAATTGTATCTTTTCACACTACAAAATTGGGAAAAATTGACAATATAAGCAAATGTTTTTAGATTTTTTTGCATTTCGCCTTAATCTTAGGCTTGGCATGCTGTTGTGATGTGTTCTATAGATTGATTCCTTGCTGCTATTGCTCTGGGCGGTGAAATGCCACCCCCCTGAATCATAACTGCGCTTATGTTAAATGCCTGGCGACCTCTCCTCCCCTACTCTAGGCTCATGTTGATGACTTTCGCCTTCAAAAGCACACATTTTGTCAGAAATCACTATGTTTTTTGGGCAAATTGTGTGGTTTCGTTGAAAAAATCTTTAAAATATTTGCACAATTCAAAAAAAATCTTCAATTTTGTCACGATTTTGAAATGATGTGTTTGTGCACTGACTGTTGAGCATGGTGTTTGTTTAACATAAGCGCAGTTATGACACATCAACATTTTAGACTAAGTGAACATAATTATAAACCTATTATCAACCAATTTTAAACAAGTGCTTATGAAAAAACAATGCGTATTGTTGGCAGCTCTGGCACTGGCTTGTGGTGTGCCCGCCGGGTTCACTTCGGTGGACCAACCCGTGGGCTTCACAGCTGTGGCTCAGACCAGCAAAGTGACCGGCGTTGTTCGTGACGCTAACGGTGAGCCTCTGATTGGTGCCACCGTCAAAGTGAAAGGTACCAACCGTGGTACCGCCACCGACATCGACGGTAAGTACAGTATCGCTGCTGCCCCAGGCAGCACGCTCGTGATCACCTATGTCGGTGCATCGCCGCAAGAGGTGACTGTGACAGGTTCGTCGTTGGACGTGACACTCCAGGACAGCAATACTAGCCTGGACGAGGTGGTCGTGACCGCTCTCGGCATCAAGAAGGACAAGAAGTCGCTGGGCTATGCCGTGGACGACCTCAAGGCCGATGAACTGATGCGCAACAAGAGTGCTAACGCCATCAACTCGCTGGCCGGCAAGATTGCCGGTGTGAACATCACCCAGTCATCGGGTGCCGCAGGTGCTGGTGCGCAGATTATCTTGCGTGGTGGTACGTCGGCATCTGAGAACCGTGACAACCAGCCGCTGTTTGTCGTCGATGGTGTCATCTATGACAACTCGTCGACCATTGTCGGTAACACAGGCTTTGATGGTACTGGTACAAACCAGACCACCACTTCAAACCGTGTGATGGATATTAACCCCGAGGACATCGACAACATGTCGGTGCTCAAGGGACCGGCAGCATCGGCACTCTACGGCTCGCGTGCAGCCAACGGTGTGGTGCTCATCACCACCAAGAAGGGTAAAGAAGGTGCAGTCGAGATCAACCTCAGTGCCAAGTACATCAGTTCGCGCGTCAAGTCGCTGCCCAAGGTGCAGAACGACTATGTGCGTGGCTTCATGGAGGACACCTACAACGAGGATGGTTCTTACAACAACACCCGCTTTAATAACTTCTCTTACAACTCATGGGGCGAGTATGACCCCAATGCCACCCGTTATGACAATATCGGTGACTTCTTCCAGACCGGTGGCATCTGGGACACCAACTTGAGTGTCAGTGGTGGTACCAAGACCGGTAACTTCTTCCTCTCGGGTTCTTACTATGACCAGACGGGTATTGTTCCCCAGACGGGCTACAAGAAGACCACCTTCCGCTTCAATGGTGAGCAGAAGTACAAAATCTTCACCTTTGGCGCCAATGCCGCCTATAGCGATGCGCGCACGGCTCGTACACTGACAGGTGCAGCCTTGTACAACTCTAGTGGTACGGGTGCGCTTTATGCTGTGTACAACTGGTCGCCCACCGATGACATGCGTCGCTACATCAACGAGGATGGCTCACGTTACCGTCTGTTTGGTGACCGTCTCGACCCATGGAGCGAGCGAGATAACCCCTACTGGATTGTCAACCAGAACAAGTTGGGCGACAAGACCGAGCGTTTCACGGGCAACTTCAATGTCCGCGCCGATATCACCGACTGGTGGTGGGTGAACTATCGCATGGGTGTCGACTCTTACACGCAGGAGAACACCAACCAGATTGCTCCCGAGGGTGTGGTCAAGCAACCGTGGCAGAAGGGTATGTACAGCGACAACACGTTGCGCTACCGTTACCTGTCGACTAACTTGATGACCAACTTCAACAAACAGTTTGGCGACTTTAACTTCAACTTGATGCTCGGCACAAGTACCGACTACACGCGCACGGCTCGCAACTACATGATGGCATGGAACTTTGCTGTGCCCGAGTTCTTCTCGTTTAACAACGCTAGCGACGAGAACAAGAAATTCCAGCAGAGCAAGTCGCGCAAGCGCATGGTCAGTGTCTTCGGTGAGTTCCGCATGGACTGGCGCAACGCCATCTTCCTGACTGTGACCGGCCGTAATGACTGGTCTTCAACCCTGCCTATTGAGAACCGTTCTTACTTCTATCCCAGTGTGAGCGGCGCCATCGTCTTCACCGAGTTCATGGGTGAGGCTCGTCCCGACTGGCTCACCTTCGGTAAGGTGCGCGCAAGTTGGGCTGAGGTCGGTAAGGACACCAACCCCTATGAGACGGCAACCTATCTGTGGCCTGTGGGCACCTTCCTCGAGGGCAAGGTCGGTCTGGGTAACACCTGGACTCGTGGTAATCCCTACCTCAAGCCCGAGAAGGGACGCGCATTTGAGGTGGGTCTGGAGTTACGCTTCATCCAGAACCGTTTGAAGTTTGACATTACCTATTATCGCAACAAGGCAATCAACCAGATTCTCTCGCCGCGTGGACCGCAGTCGACAGGCTACATCTTCTGCTCGTTCAATGCAGGTAATGTGCAGAACAAGGGTCTTGAAATCAGCCTGATGGGAACACCCGTCCAGACTCGTGACTTCACTTGGGAGACCGGCATCAACGTGGCTGGCAACCGTGGTACGATGGATGACCTGCCCACCGGCATGGAGTTCATGTATGTGACCGACGTGCAGTATGGCAGCGCCAAGGCCGCCTCGATCTCTGGCGGTAACTTCATGGCCATCTCGGGTGGTCGTTGGCTGCGCGTGCAGGACGAGAAGAGCCCCTACTATGGCGAGCTTATCCTTGACAAGAATGGCTTCCCCCAGAGCGACAACACCGGCAGCGGAACCTACCAGGTGGGTAACCGTGAGCCCAAGTTCACTGGCGGTTGGAACAACACTTTGACTTGGAAGAACTTCTCGTTCAACATGCTGTGGGAATTCCGCGTGGGTGGCGATGTGTTCAACGGAACCAAGTATGCCATGACCCAGAGCGGTGTGAGCCAGTTCTCGGGCGACATCCGCAACCAGCCTCTGACTGTGAGCGGTGTGTTCCAGACTGGTAAAGATGATGATGGCAATCCCATCTATGAGGCAATGACCCACACATGGGAAAATGGCAAGACCTATGAGTTCAACAGCAAGACTCAGAGTGGTTACAACATTATTGAGAACTACTACACGGGTGCATACAACTATGAGACCCGCAACTGGATCACCAAGGTCAACAGCCTGCGCCTGCGCACCATCTCGCTGACCTACACCCTGCCCAAGGCTCTGCTCGAGCGCACCAAGGTCATCAAGCGCGCCAGCATCACCGCCAGCGCCAACAACCTGCTGCTGTTCACCAACTATGACGGTGATCCCGAGGTGGCTGCAGCCGGTGCCGGTCGCGGTGGTTCGACTTCGGTCGGCTTCGACTATTGCGGTGTGCCTGCAACCTCTAGTTTCGCACTGGGTGTAAACTTGACGTTCTAATTTAACAATCGTTGAACCTATTAATACATGACAATATGAAATTTATCAAATCATTAATATTGTGTGGACTGGGTGTGGCAGCGTTGTCGTTGACCTCGTGCAACGATTACCTGGACGTCAACACCGACCCCAATACACCCTCATCAGAGTCCACGCCATACGAGTTGCGTCTGGCTCACATCGAGTTCTACACCAACCATGCGCAGCAGTTCGCTAACTGGCGCAACACGTTCATCTGTGGCGACTGGACACGTGCAACTAGCAATGGTGGTACCTACTACAATATGTCAATCTGGTATCCCACTGCAAGTATCACGACCACGCCCTATCAGTGGTGGTTTGTCGGTGCTTACGCCAATGTGCCCGACATGTATAACAAGGCTATTGCTGCCGGCAACTATCACTATGCCGGTGTGGCTCAAATCATCCGTGCTTACGGCATGATGATGATGGCCGACCTCTATGGTGAGATGCCCATGCTCGCTGTCGAGCAGGAGAACCCGCTGCCCGCCTACAACACGGGTAAGGAAATCTACCTGGCATGCTTCGAGTGGCTCAACGAGGGCATCAAGTTGCTCGAGGAGAACCCGACACTGCCTGCTGGCATGCCTGCCCTCTCGGTGGGTGACTACTGGAACAATGGCGATGTGAGCAAGTGGATCAAATTGGGCTATCTGCTCAAGGCTCGCTGGATGGTCAAGTTGACCAAGAAGCAAACGGGCAGTTATCTTGAGGGCAAGTATGACCCCACCGAGATTCTTGCCGCCCTTGACAAGGCCATGCAGAGCAATGCCGACAACACCGTCATCTATCACACCGACGACAATGGCACGACCCACGACAATCTGGGTTGGGACGAGCCGGTCGACTACTCGCCTCTGTTCTCGGTCTGCGGTATGAATGCTGGCTACATGGCCACCAAGATGCTTGAGGACAACCTCACCAACTTTGGCGGCTATGGCGTGGAAGACCCGCGTGCCGACCGCATCCTGCCCTGGGCCTACAGTGGCATCAGCGAGAACACTCCCGCCGACCTGAAGTGGGATGGCAACTGGCGTCGCACCAAGGGTGTGGATATGTCGAGCAACATCCAGAGCGACGGTGGCCCTGTGCGTGCGTCGTGGGGTACTGTTGCCGGCAAGGCCAACAGCCGTGAGGGCTTCTGGATCGACAGCAACAACGAGAACCGTCTGGGCGACACCATCTATGTCGAGGAGACCAGCGACTGCAAGGGCTACTTTGCTAACCCGCAGATTGTCTACCACCGTCAGGCAGGTAAGAGCGCATCGCGTGAGTCTGGATCGTTCTATACCCGCGTCAACTCACCCTCGTTTGTAGGAACCTTTGCTGAGTGCTGCTTCATTCGTGCCGAGGTGCTCTTCAACCAGGGCAACAAGGCTGGTGCGTTCGAGGCTTATCAGAAGGGTATCCGCGCCAGCATGGAGCAGATGAACGTGTTCTTGAAGCGCTGGTGCGACAACGAGCCTGGCGACCTGAAGAGCATTCCTTCGTTCCGCGTTATCACCGAGGAAGAGATTACTAACTTCCTGAACAACGGTATTGGCACCGCTGGCGACCTGACTCTGGGACATATCATGACCCAGAAGCGTCTGGCCATGCATCACTCGATGGAGAACTGGAACGACATGCGCCGCTACGACTATGACAGCAACATCTTCTTCAACTGGAGCCGTCCTGCACGTCAGGCATTTGTTGCCAATGCTTTGCAGGCTATTCCGGCAGGTAAGACCTTCCGTCGTTGGCAGCAGTGCAGCCATGAGTTGAACTACAACTCCAAGGAGTTGCAGGCCATCGGTGAGCGTGTTCCTGGTGCTGTGATGGTCGATGCCGAGGGCAACGAGCAGGCCTGGAACAAGGCGCTTGATGTGTGGACCATCCCCGTGTGGTGGGACAGCAACCAAGAGTAATCACAGGCATCTAAATCCTTAATCATGGTGGCCGCCCGATGGGGTGGCCACCATTGTTTTCAGCCCTCACGGCTTGCCATGGATTGATTGTAAACACGCAAAGTCGAGTGGCAAAAAGTCAAAGTTGTTAAAAAAATATTTGCACAATTCAAAAAAAATCTCCAATTTTGCTGCGTTTTTTGCTTTTGATGGGGTAGAAGTACCCAAGCAAAGCGTGTCACTGTTGGGCAGACAATAGCCCGATGGGATACGATGGATGATAATGACAAGCAACGATAACTAATTAATAACTAACTAAAACATGTGCTTATGAAAAAACAATGCGTATTGTTAGCTGCACTGGCTCTGGCTTGCGGGGCTCCCGCCGGGTTCACGTCGATGGACTCGGGTGTGGGCTTTGTGGCCATGGCACAGACCAGCATGGTAACTGGCACAGTCACCGATGCCAACGGCGAACCCGTCATCGGTGCCAGTGTGCAAGAGGTTGGTACCACCCGTGGTACGGCAACCGATGTCAACGGACGCTTCTCGCTGCGCACCGCTGGCAAGGGTAAAATCCAGGTGTCTTATATCGGTTACAAGACCGTGACACTGAATCAGAGTGGCAGCATGAACATTGTCCTCGAGGAGGATAACGCTCTGCTCGACGAGGTCGTCGTCGTGGGTTACGGCCAGCAGAAGAAGGTCAACCTGACTGGTGCCGTGTCGGTGGTTGATGTCGATAAGACCCTGTCGTCGCGTCCCGAGCAGGATGTGGCCAAGGCTCTGCAGGGTGCTGTTCCTGGTCTGACGGTTATCAACAGCAGCGGTTATCTCGATGACTCTCCCTCGCTCACCATCCGTGGTGTGGGTACACTGAGCAATGGTGCCGTGTCCAACCCCCTTATTGTGGTTGACGGTGTCGCCGTCGACGACTTGTCGATGATCAACGGTGCCGACATTGCTTCGGTCAGTGTGCTCAAGGATGCATCGTCGGCCGCTATCTATGGTACGCGTGCTGCCTTTGGTGTCATCTTGATTACCACCAAGACCGGTAAGAAGGAAGACCGCATCAACATCCGCTATGACAACAACTTCGGTTGGGATCATGCAACCTATCTGCCTGACTTCCCCGATGTGCCCACCCAGCTCAAGGCTGCCTTGATGGCCAAGGAGCGTCAGTCGCCAGGTGCCTCGGTCGAGTTGTTCGGTATGTACTTCGACCAGTTGCTCCCTTATGCCGAGAAGTGGCAGCAGCAGAATAACGGCAAGATTGGCTACGGCGAGATGCGCCCCTACGTCGACGATAACAACGTGGGTGACTATCGCTTTGTCGGCAACCAGCCGTTCTACTATGCCGACTTCGACATCAAGAACATTTGGTATCAGAGTGCCGCTCCATCGCAGAGCCACAACGTCAGTGTGGATGGCTCGAGCGGACGCACCGTTTTCCGTGCAGCCTTTGGCTATAGTGGCAAGGAAGACCTGATGACTTGGAACACCGGCAAGCGCCAGCGCTATAACGCCAGCGTCAACTTTACAACCGACGTGAACGACTGGTTGACCGTGGGTGCACGCATGAGTTTCAACCGTCGCAACATGAATCGCGCCGAGACTTACAATAATATGTATCAATACATCTGGCGTTGGGGCTCATTCTTCATCCCCAGCGGCAGCATTGACGGCAATGACTTCCGTGTCATCGCCATGCAGAAGCAGGCCGACCGTCGTCACATCATGCATGACGAACTCAAGGCCACGGCCTTCTTGAAGGCTCACTTGACCAAGGATCTGACCCTGAACGCCGACTTCACCTATCAAGTGAATAACGCCAACATGGCATGGAGCGACTTCCCCATCTACGGTATGAACTGGAGTGGTGTCACCCCTGGCTACATCGTGGGTCAGAGCAGTTCGGGCACTTCGCGTCAGAACATCAAGGCCGGCACCTGGACAGGCAATGCCTACTTGGAGTACATGAAGAGCATCAACGACGCTCACAACATCAAGGTCATGGCCGGTGTCACGGGCGAGAAGCGCAAATATGACTACTTCCGCGCCGACCGCATGGAGCTCTATTCGACCGACTATCCCGAGCTGAACCTCGCTTACGGCGACCTCACTCGCTCGACCATCACCAGCAGCACCAGCGGCACCAGCAACTTGTTGCCGTGGCTGCGTGGCGACTATGCTACGGCTGGTTACTTTGCTCGTATCAACTACGATTACAAGGGCATCTACCTGTTCGAGGTCAATGGTCGTTACGACGGTTCGTCGAGTTTCCCCTCAAGCGACCGCTGGGCTTTCTTCCCCTCGTTCTCGCTGGGTTATCGCTTCAGCCAGGAGGCTTACTGGGACAAACTGCGCAATGTGGTTTCAAACGGTAAGGTTCGCTTCTCTTATGGTACCATCGGCAATGAGGCCGTGGGTAGCAACATGTTCCTGAGCACCATCGCCGCTAGCCAGATGAACTATCTGGGCACCGGAACGGCCAAGCTCAACTCGTTCGGCATCCCCACTTGGGTGTCGCCGACACTCACCTGGGAGCGCATCAAGACCACCAACGTGGGTCTGGACCTGGGCTTCCTTAACGACCAGATTACATTGACTGCCGAGTGGTTCCAACGCCTGACAACCGACATGCTTGCTCCAGGTGCTGCACTGCCCCCCAGTGTGGGTGCAAGCACACCCTATATGAACAACGGTACCCTGCGCTCGCGCGGATGGGAGGTGACCATCAACTGGCGCAAGCAGATCAACAAGGATCTGGGCCTGTATGCCAACTTCAGCATTGGCGACAGCAAGGTCAAGGTGACTAAGTGGAGCCAGAACAACAAGTTGATTGGCTATCCGCTGAACAGCACGAATGCCTATGAGGGCATGACTTGGGGCGACATCTGGGGCTTCGAGACCGATCGCTACTTCACCGAGGCCGACTTCAATGGCAAGGATGCCAACGGCAACTGGATCTACAAGGACGGCATTGCCGACCAGACTGGCATCCAGACTCAGAACTTCGTCTATGGTCCTGGCGACATCAAGTTCAAGGATCTGAACGATGACGGCAAGATTGATGGCGGTGATGGCACCGAGGGCAACCACGGCGACCTCAAGGTCATTGGTAACTGTCTGCCTCGCTATGAGTACAGTTTCCGCGTGGGCGGCACATTCAAGGGCTTCGACCTCGACCTGTTCTTCCAGGGCGTAGGCAAGCGTGACATGTGGACTCAGTCGGCATTCGTCTTCCCGATGATGCGTGAGGCCGACCTCTCAATCTATGCCAACCAGACGAGTTTCAACGTCTATGACCCCGAGAATGGTGTGGTCAACATCAGCGAGAGCAATGACTTCCCCTGCCTCTATCCCGGCAACGAGTATAGCGGCAATGTCGTCGGTCTGGCCGGTGAGGGTGGCTGCCACAACTACTATCCTCAGACCAAGTATCTGGTCGACATGAGTTACCTGCGTCTCAAGAACGTCACCCTGGGTTACACACTGCCCACCGAGTTGACCAAGAAGGCTTACATCCAGCGCCTGCGCTTCTATGCCAGCGTCAACAACCTGTGCCTGTTGCACAAGGGTAGTGGCAATCTGCCCATCGACCCCGAGATGAACGCTGGCCAGGGTGCCCTCGGCTATGGCACATGGGGACGTACTTATCCTATGACCCGCAGTTGGTCGTTCGGTCTGCAGCTGACCTTCTAATCATTGCGAGTTGTGACAGATAATACAATATTAACTTTTCAGACAATTTGAAATATATGAAAAAAGCATATTTACTGGGACTTGTCGGACTGACACTGGCGATGGCCAGTTGCGACGACATGCTCGATGTCACACCGCGCGACAAGTTCACCAATGACCCCAGTTTCTGGAACAATGCCACGCAGGTTGAGAACTACACCAACTCGATGTATGGCAACTTTGCGGGCTACGGTTATCAAGGAACAGGCGGATCGTTCTACTTCTCGACTCTGACCGATGATCAGGTGTATCGTGAGTTTGAGAACTGGACCTTCACCAATGTTCCTAACAAGTCGACCTCGTGGTCGGCACCGTTCACCGAGATCCGCCGCAGCAACTATCTGCTTGAGGGAATGGTCAACTCTACGCTTGCCGACGATGTCAAGGCCAAGTATATGGCTATCGCACGCTTGAGCCGTGCCTACAACTACTTCTTGCTGGTCAAGCGTTATGGCGATGTGCAGTGGCAAGACCATGTGGTGCTCACCACCGATGACCCCTATATCAGTGCAGGCCGTGACGATCGCGACGTGGTCATGGACAAGGTGCTTGACGACCTGAACTATGCCATCGACAACATTGGCAATGGCAACAAGGTGTCGTGGAGCAAGGACCTGGCACTGGCCATGAAGAGCGAAATCTGCCTCTATGAGGGCACCTATTGCAAGTATCGCACCCAGGCCGACAACGGCAAGGCTGCCGATGCTAGCCGTGCACAGAAGTATCTCACCGAGTGTGTCAACGCCTCGCAGCAGATTATGGGCGGTAGTTATGCGCTCACGGCCAACTATGGCGAGATTTACAACGCACTCAGCCTCACAGGCAACAGCGAGGTGATCTTCTGCCGCCACTATGAGAAGGATGTGTTGGGCCACAGCACCGTCGACTACACCAGCGGCTCGACCGCTCAGAGCGGTATCAGCAAGGACGCTATCGACGCCTTCCTCTTCACCGATGGCAAGCCCCTGGCAACAACCGGCCTCGACACCGATGACGCTCCCGAACTCATCGATGGCAAGTATAACCTGGACAAGATGTTGAGCGTGCGCGACAAGCGTCTGGGCGTGCTCATCGACCACACCCTGGCATTCAAGGGACACGGCAATGCTCGCGGCAACCTGGCCGAGATGACCTCGTCGACCGCCTACACTATTGCCAAGTATTACACCGACAAGATGGGTGACCCCAGTGCCACATCGCAGATTTACTACTGCAACAACATCGGCACCGGCTACACCGACGCTCCCATCTACTGGCTGGCTCAGATCTATCTGAACTTTGCCGAGGCTAAGGCCGAACTGGGCAATATCACCCAGAGTGACCTGGACAACAGCATCAACAAGCTTCAGGATCGTGCCGGTCTGCCCGGACTGACCCTGAACCCCGAGGCTGACCCCGCCAACAACCATGGCGTGAGCAGCCTGATTTGGGAGATTCGCCGCGCCCGTCGCTGCGAGCTCATGACCGACGGCAACCGCTACTGGGATCTCGTGCGTTGGCACCAGCTCGACAAGCTGGACACCAGCAAGTATCCCAACATCGTCCGCGGTGCCAACCTGGCCGGCGTGCCCGACTGCGAGGTGGTGCTCGATGGTGGCTACGCAGTGCCCTGGACTGCACAGCGCACCTTCGACAAGAAGTACTACTTCTATCCCATCCCCAACGATGAGATCAACAACACCCCTGATGACGCTGTAACCCAGAATCCTGGCTGGTAATTGACCAGAGGACTTCGATAAAGAATGCCGCCTTGAATGGGCGGCATTCTTTGTCTGTGGGCGTGGAAATGACGGTAAAAAAGCAGAATCCTAAAGTAAAAGATGTGATTCGTCGACAAAAAGTGTTATCTTTGCAGCTCCAAAAACTGATTACCTCAATAGTTAACTTAAAAAACGATTTAAACAATGAAGAAAACGTTACTCACAATCGCTGTGGCCGTTATGACCATGGCAGCAAATGCAGTGATAGCCGATGACTTTGCAGGAATGACACTGCGCATCGACCAGATGAATGGTATCGCCGTGCGAACTGGCGGAATGACGCAAATCAACGAGAGCAGCAATGCCGGGACAATGGCAATCCAGAACTTCTACAACGACACCAATTTGCTCTTTGGCGTTGATGATGAGGGCAATGTCAAGGTAGCCGTGCAAACTCTGGGTGGAGACTATGACTACGACACCTATGAGATGGTCTATTACATGATTGTGCCTGCAGCCGATGCCGACAAGAGCCCGATGGACCTGTACTCGACCAGCCTCACCGGCAAGTTTGAGAATGGCAAACTCACGCTCGACCCCTGGAACATCATCACTGTCAACCAGTCGTTCAGCGAGAACAAGGGTGCCAAGTTTGACGAGGGCATCACCACAACCATCGTTACCCCCAATGCTACCACTCAATTAGGCTTGTGGGATGTTAAGGTCAACGATGACTGGGATTTCCTGGGCTGGGAGAAGTTGCCCATGGGCGAGAGCAACAAGATGGCTTATGCCGAGCAAATCAATGGCCAGCTCATGATTGCCAACTTCAACGAAGTGAAGCCTGTCGCCACCTTTGACATCGACCTCGATGCCAAGACTGTGACATTCCCTGCTGGCCAGAAGGTCTACAAGAACAATGCAAGCGAGTACACGCTGGGTGCCATCCCCGCCAACCTCTATCTCGAGGAGCAAGAAGGCCTCACCAACCCTGTTGTGGGTACCATTGCCGACGACATGAAGACCATCACCTTCAAGGACTGCGCCGTGATGCGCATCGACAACCCCATGTTCTACAATGTGCAGTACACCATAGGCGCCCCCATGTATGAGTGCGTCATCACCCTTGACGAGCCGCTCGATGCTGCCACTGCCGTTGACACCACGCTGACGAGCAAGACAGTGACTAGTGTCAACTATGTCAACCTGGCAGGCCAGACCAGCAGCAAGCCCTTTGACGGTGTGAACATCGTGGTCACACGATATGCCGACGGCACCACTAGCACGGCAAAGGTCATCAAGTAATCGTCACGACCAACGATACATCACATGCAGTGGGGTTCCCCAATTGGGAAACCCCGCTTTTTGTTTAAACTTTAGCACAAATGGCATGGTTTTTGCATGATGTTGATATAAAAACCACAACTTTTAAATACATTCTTTATGGGACTGTTTGAAATAGGTTTAGTAGCCGCCGCAATCATCGTGCTACTGTTAGTCGTGTTGTTCACCTGTTATGTCAAGGCACCGCCCAGCACGGCCTACGTGATTTCGGGTATCAAGCGTGAGCCACGCATCCTCATCGGTGCCGGCGGGGTGAAGATTCCCATCTTTGAGCGTCTGGATAAGGTCTATCTGGGGCAGTTGACGGTCGACATCCGCACCGAGCGCAGTGTGCCCACCAACGACTTTATCAACGTCAACGTCGATGCTGTGGCCAAGGTTGCGGTCACCCCGACCCCCGAGGGTGTGCGTCTGGCAGCCCGAAACTTCCTGAACATGGATGCAGCCACTATCTCGGCACAGTTGCAAGACACCTTGCAGGGCAATCTGCGTGAGTTGATTGGTAGTCAAGGACTGAAGGAACTGAACGTGGACCGCGATGGGTTTAGTAACCAGGTGATGGACAAGGCTGCCCCCGACATGGCCAAACTGGGCATCTCGATTCTGGCTTTCAACGTGCAGAACATCACCGACGAGTTGGGCTTGATTGAGAACCTGGGTGCCGACAACACATGGACCATCCGCAAGAATGCCGCCATCACCAAGGCACAGGCCGAGAAGGACATCGCCCAGGCCAAGGCCGAGAACGAGAAGCTGGCCAACGATGCCACTGTGGCCTCGCAGACGGCTATCGCCGAGCGGCAGAACGAGTTGACCATCAGGCGAGCCGATCTCAAGCAAGAGGCCGACACGCGGCAAGCACAGGCCGATGCAGCCTACCGCATCCAGGAACAAGAGCAGCAGAAGGTGCTCAACGAGAAGGAGGTCGAGGCTCAGATTGCGCGCACTCGCAAGGAGCAAGACCTGACCACTGAACAGATCAAGATCAAAGAGAACCAGCTGCTGGCCGAGGTCAACAAGCAGGCCGATGCCGACCGCTACTCGGTGCAAATCCAGGCCGAAGCCGAAAAATTCCAGGTGCAGAAAAATGCTGAAGCTGATCTGGAGAAGCGCAAGCGTGAGGCCGAGGCACAGCGCTATGAAGCAGAGCAGGAGGCTGAGGCCATACGCGCCAAGGCCGAGGCGCAGAAGTTTGCCATGATGCAGGAGGCCGAGGGTATCAAAGCCCGAGGCGAGGCCGAAGCCTATGCTGTGCAGAAGAAGGGCGAGGCCGAGGCTCAGGCCATGGAGAAGAAAGCCGAGGCGTTCAAGAAGTATAACGACGCTGCTGTGGCCCAGATGGTCATCGAGAAGTTGCCCGAGATCACGCGCAACATCGCCGAGCAGGTGTCGACCATCCAGGGGGTGAACATCTACAGCACGGGCGGCGATCAGGGTACTGGCATCGGGTCAATTACTGGCACTCTGCCTGTGGTGTTGGCCCAAGTCAACGATACGGTCAAGAGCGCAGTCGGCGTGGACCTGGCGAGCATCGTCCGCAAGCACGAAGGCCCCAAAGACCCCCCTGCTGAGCCCACAAAGTAACGAACTACACACATTACTTCCCACACACACAGCAGCGGTGCGCCCCCACAGTCAGGACGCACCGCCGCTTTGTTTAGTTCTCTAGGTGCACAAAGTACCGAGTTAGAGGATGGACTTGTCGCGGAAGCGGGTGTGCAACAACTTGTGCGCCCGCTTGCCACCGGGCTTGCCCAGGAACTCGTCGTAGACGCGCTGCACGGCAGGGCTCTCGTGGCTCTTGCGCACCTGGTGGCGTGTGTCGTCGTTGTACATGGCTCGCTGGCGCGCTTCGAGCACACCGATGTTGCCCTCGTGATAGGGTTGTCCTGTGCCGCCGATGCAGCCGCCCGGGCACGACATCACTTCTATCATGTGATATTCCAGTTCGCCTGCGCGTAGTTTGTCCATGAGGATGCGGGCATTGCTCAGCGTGTGGGCCACGCAAATCTTGAGTTCAAAGCCATTGAGGTCGATGGTGGCTTCGCGGATGCCGTCCATGCCACGCACCGCAGTGAACTCGATGGCTGGCAGGGGCTTGCCGGTAAATTTCTCATAGACGGTGCGCAGCACGGCTTCGGTCACACCACCTGTGGTGCCGAAGATGGTGGCAGCACCGGTGGCATCGCCCAATGGTTGGTCAAACTCACCGTCCTCGAGCGAGGCAAAGTCGATGCCGCGAGCCTTAATCATCTCGGCCAGTTCGAGTGTGGTGATGCTGCAGTCAACATCGGGCACACCGTCGTAGATAAACTCGTCACGGGCACATTCATATTTCTTGGCCAAACACGGCATGACCGAAATGACCGAAATGTTCTCGCGCGGAATGTCAATCTCTTCGGCCCAATAACTCTTGGCGATAGTGCCAAACATTTGTGCTGGTGACTTGCAGGTCGATGGATACTCGCGCAGGTCAGGGTAGTCGTTCTCGAAGAAGTTGACCCATGCGGGGCAACACGAGGTGGTCATGGGCAACTTTACGCTCTTGTCACCGGCGATGTAGCGCTCCAGACGTTCTATCAGTTCGGCGGCCTCTTCCATGATGGTGAAGTCGGCCCCAAAGTCGGTGTCGAACACATAGTCAAAGCCAAGCATGCGCAGGGCTGTAATCATTTTTCCCGTCACCACTGTGCCAGGCTCCATGCCGAACTCCTCGCCCAGTGCATAGCGCACGGCCGGTGCGGTCTGGGCGACAACAAGTTTGTCGGTGTCTTGGAGGTCGGTCAGCACATCGTTGACCGAGTTGCGCTCGTCGAGCACACCGATGGGACCATCGATGGCACCGAACTTGCAGCGCATCTTGCACTTGCCGCAGCAGGTGCACTTATAGGGGTTGATGGCGTGTGGCTGCTTGACCGTGCCCATGATGGCATTGACCGGACAATTGCGCTTACAGGCTGTGCAGCCACGGCACTTCTCGGGGTCGATGGCATAGGACAGCACGTTAAGGAATCGCTTGCCACCAATCTCATAGATGTAGTTGTGCAGCATCGAGTCGAGCGACACCGGGCGCTTGAACGAGCTCCAGTGCTGTGACTCAACCTCAATGTGGTGAGCTGTGACATCGGCGTATGACAATTCGGTGACCAGTTCGCCGCGCACTACATGCTTCTCTACGATGACATTCACATCTTCGAGCCGGACTTGGGTATAGGTCACATTCTCGGGAAGAATGCGCACGATGGGGCCTTTGGCGCAGAATCCCAAGCATCCTGCGGTCACTACATCGACCATGTCGTCAACGCCGTGGGCATGCAGCATCATCTTGAAACTTTCGATGATTTCCTCGCTCTGGTGTTGGCGGCACGATTTGCCCGAGCAACACACGATCTGCACATGGTCATTGGCCATCAAGCCATATTTGATGGTCGTGTTGTGTGCTTGGGTGCTGTTCTGGTCAGAGGGTTGTGGTTGAGACTGTTGGTTCATCGAGGTTCGTTTTTAGGTTTTAAATGTTGCAAAATTAGTGATTTTTGCCCACTCTGGCAACATTTGCCCAGACAAATAATGACAAGATGACCCACAAGGCTTGTGGCCTTGAGGGTCATCAATGACTGTCGTAGCGCGATATGATATTAATCGTTGGCGGCGACCTCGTCAAGAATCTTTTTGATGTCCTTGGGCTGCAGGCGGCCATAGACCTTGTCACCGATGGTTACCACCGGAGCCAGGCCACAGGCACCCACGCAACGCAGGCAGTCGAGCGAGAACTTGCCATCGGGGGTCGTCTCGCCCACCTCGATGTTAAGCACACGCTTGATTTCCTCGAGAAGACCCTCTGAACCGCGCACATAGCATGCGGTTCCCAAGCACACCGAAATGGGGTGTTTGCCCTTGGGGGTCATGGTGAAGAACGAGTAGAACGTGACCACGCCATAGACCTTGGACACGGGGATATGCAACTTGCGTGCGATGATGCGCTGCATCTCTTCGGGCAGATAGCCATGCAGCGACTGTGCCTCATGCAAGACA
Source organism: Porphyromonadaceae bacterium UBA4262 (assembly GCA_002396085.1). GTDB lineage: Bacteria > Bacteroidota > Bacteroidia > Bacteroidales > Muribaculaceae > Sodaliphilus. The sequence goes on along the minus strand of DGWI01000048.1, from coordinate 21,164 downwards.
TTGATCAGTTCGCCGGGTTGGTTGCCATACTTGTCGCAGATGGCTTCAACCTGCTCAATCACGTTGCAGGCCAATTTTATTTCTTTTGCCATATCTTTATTCAAATTGAGAATTGAGAATTGCGAGTTTGAAGGGGCAGGGTAGAATAAAACCTTAACCCCTAACCCTTAACCCTTAAACTTGATTAGTGGATTGTCTTGTCGAAGTAGTGCGTGTGCAACAGGTGGTGAGCCTTCTCGCCTAGCGGTTTGCCCAAGAACTCGGCATAGAGTTTCTGAATGTCGGGGTTCTCGTGGCTCTTGCGCAGATGCTTGCCGGCATCCTCGGCATAGGCGGCACGCTGGCGAGCACGCAGCACGCTGCTGTCGCCGTGGTGATAGGGCTGACCGGCACCGCCGATGCAACCACCGGGGCATGCCATCACCTCAACCACATGGTAGTTGAGTTCGCCGGCACGCAGCTTGTCCATCACCATGCGGGCGTTGCTCAGCGTGTGCACCACACAAACCTTCAGCTCGAAGCCGTCAAGGTCGATTGTGGCTTCGCGGAAGCCTTCCAGACCACGCACCTGGTCGAACTCGATGCGCGGTAGCTGCTTGCCCATGTACTCCTCGTAGACGGTGCGCAATGCAGCCTCCATCACGCCACCAGTGGTACCGAAGATGGCTGCAGCACCAGTCGACTCGCCCAGAGGCTTGTCGTAGTCGCTGTCGGGCAGACTGTCAAAGTTGATGTTTGAGCGGCGAATCAGTGCGGCCAACTCGCGGGTGGTGATGCTGTAGTCAACATCGGGATTGCCGTTAACCTTGAACTCGTCGCGGCTGCACTCATACTTCTTGGCCAGGCAAGGCATGACCGAAACCACGACCAGTTTGTCGCGTGGAATGCCCATCTTGTCGGCCCAGTAGGTCTTGGCTACGGCACCGAACATCTGAGCCGGCGACTTGGCTGTCGACGGATATTCACGCAGATCGGGATACTCATGTTCGAAGAAGTTAACCCATGCCGGGCAGCATGAGGTCATGATGGGCAACTTGACATTCTTGTCGCCGGCAAGGAACTTCTTGAGGCGATCCAGAATCTCGGCACCCTCTTCCATGATGGTCATGTCGGCACCAAAGTCAGTGTCGAACACATAGTCGAAGCCCATGTCCTTGAGAGCGGTCACCATCTTGCCGGTGACGCTTGCACCTGGCTTCAGACCGAACTCTTCGCCCAGAGCGTAACGCACTGCCGGAGCGGTCTGTGCGATGACAATCTTGTCGGGGCTGGTGATGTCGCGAATCAGTTCCTCGGCATAGTCACGCTCGGTGAGTGCACCCACAGGGCACACGGCAACGCACTGTCCGCAATAGGTACAGTTGGTCTCGCCCAGCATCTTGCCGAACGCCGGAGCAATGGTCGTGGTGAAACCGCGTCCCACGGCACCCAGAGCGCCCACGCTCTGCACCTCATTGCACACGCTCTCGCAGCGGCGGCAATAGATGCACTTGTTCATGTCGCGCACGATGGCATCGGTGACCTCGTTCTTGCGCAGGCTGTGCTCGCCGTCATTGTAGGGCATGACGCGGCAGTTGAGGCGGCGCACCAGGCGCTGCAACTCGCAGTCGCTACACTTCGAGCAGGTGAGACAGTCGTTGGGGTGGTCGCTCAGGATGAGTTCGGCCACAGTCTTGCGTGCGCGCAGCACGCGAGGCGAACTGGTGTGTACCACCATGCCTTGACGGCACTGGGTGGCACAAGCAGGCATCAGGTTGCCACGTCCTTCGACCTCAACCACGCACAGGCGGCACGAGGCTGGGTTGCTCTTGACGCAAGTGCCCTCCAGGTCGATGTGGCACAGGGTAGGAATCTCGACGCTCACCGTCTTGGCGGCCTCGAGGATGGTAGTATTTGCCGGAACCACGACCACATGGCGGTCGATGGTCAGTGTAATCATCTTTTCTTCCATTGTAGTGTCTTGGTGAGGTTATGAAACGTGGATGGCGTTGAACTTGCAGTGCGACTTGCACATGCCGCAGCGGATGCACTTGTAGGGGTCAATGACATGCGGCTTGCGCACATCGCCCATGATGGCATTGGCAGGGCAACCGCGCTTGCAGGCACCACAACCCTTGCACTTGTCGGGCATCACGGCATAGGTCAGCAGGGCCTTGCACTGCTTAGCACGGCACTTGTGCTGCTTGACGTGCTCAACATACTCTTCGTAGAAGTTGGCCAGTGTCGACAACACGGGGTTGGGCGACGACTGTCCCAGACCGCACAGCGAAGTCTCCTTGATAACCTCGCTCAGACGCTTCAGCGTTTCCAGGTCTTCAGGGGTTCCCTTGCCCTCGGTGATGCGGGTCAAGATCTCATACAGGCGCTTGTTGCCGATGCGGCAAGGGGTACACTTGCCACACGACTCGTTAACGGTAAAGTCAAGGTAGAACTTGGCGACCGACACCATGCAGTCGTCCTCGTCCATCACAATCATACCACCCGAACCCATCATCGAGCCGGCCTCTTTCAGGCTCTCATAGTCGATGGGAATGTCAAGGTGTTTCTCGGTCAAACAACCGCCCGAGGGGCCACCGGTCTGCACGGCTTTGAACTTCTTGCCGTCCTTAACTCCACCACCAATCTCATAGATGATCTCGCGCAGGGTTGTGCCCATGGGGACCTCAATCAGGCCCACATTGTTGATTTTACCTGCCAGTGCAAACACCTTAGTGCCTTTTGACTTCTCGGTACCGATTGATGCAAACCACTCGGCTCCCTTGGTCATGATGATGGGCACATTGGCAAGGGTTTCCACATTATTTACATTGGTGGGGTAGCCCATGTAGCCCAGATCGGTCAGGTGGGGTGGCTTCATGCGCGGCTCACCACGCTTACCCTCCATCGAGTGAACCAGAGCGGTAGCCTCACCGCAAACAAATGCGCCGGCACCGTAGCGAATCTCGATGTCGAAGTTAAATCCTGAGCCCAGGATATTCTTGCCCAGCAGGCCATATTTGCGAGCCTGGGCGATGGCTACGCGCAGACGGCTCACTGCCAACGGATACTCGGCACGGATGTAGATCAGACCGTAGTTCGAGCCGGTGGCATAGCCGCAGATGGCCATAGCCTCGACCACCGAGTTGGGGTCGCCTTCCATGATTGAGCGGTCCATGAATGCACCGGGGTCGCCCTCGTCAGCATTACAAACCACATATTTCTTCTCGGCCTTGGCTGCCAGAGCGTGTTTCCACTTCGAGCCTGCAGGGAAGCCAGCACCGCCACGGCCACGCAGACCCGACTGGCTCACGATGTCGATCACGTCTTCGGGCTTGAGCTCGAGCAAGCACTTAGCCAGGCCTTGATATCCGTCACGAGCGATGTACTCGTCGATGTTCTCGGGGTCGATCAAGCCGCAGTTGCGCAAAGCAATGCGCACCTGCTTGCGATAGAAGTCCATGTGCTTGCTGTCGCTGACGTGTTGCTTGGTCTTGGGGTCGACATAGAGAAGTCGCTCCACGCGCTTGCCGTCGATGATGTGTGACTTGACGATTTCTTCTGCGTCCTCGGGCTTGACTTGTGTGTAGAACGTATTGTCGGGGATGACCTTGACAATGGGGCCTTTCTCGCAGAAGCCAAAGCAGCCGGTGGTCACGACTTCAACTTTGTCGGCGACCCCATTGGCTTCGAGGGCCTTCTGCAAGTTCTCGACAATCTTGTGGCTGCTCGAGGCCTTGCAACCCGTGCCACCACAGCACAGCAATTGCATGTGCTTGGCACCGCAGGCCAGTCCACAACTTTGTTCTGATGACGCCGAATCGCTTTGTTCTCTGAGCACGAGAGCCGCTTGGGCTTTCTCGCGGATCTTGTTCAGATCTTCGATGTGCAGTGTCTTCACTTGATGTAGAAATGTTAATTAGTTATTGTTGAATTTTGTAGTCACTATGAAAAATTGTGTAAAAGTACTGCTTTTTTCCCATCCCCACAACCTTCGGTGGGAAAAAAGTGGTTTTTTAGGCTATTATTTGGATTTTATGCGTGTTTTTGGCAGATTATTCCCATCTGTGAGCACTGGGGGTGAGCGGGGGCGTGGAGGTGTGCCGATATACACTCGGTTCGTTAATATATGTTATTTTTAGGCTAAAGTGTGGCGTTTTTAGTATAACTTTGCGCCAAATTTTCTTTTACTAACATAAAACCAGAACTAACGATGAAGAAATTTTTACTTTCTGCACTGATGATGCTGGCCGCCACTGCCGGATGGGCCGACGCATTGAGTGACTATGGTGTGATTACCGAACAGCCTGCTGGCGAGCTCAAGACCTATGACCGTTCAGGCTATGCCTACTATGTGGTCAACGACTATGTGCGCCGTGGTGCGCAGACGGGTACGATGGATGTGGTCTTCGCCGACAACAACGAGGTCTACATTAAGGACCCGCTGAGCAAACTCATTGTCAACACTTGGGTTAAGGGTACCCTGAGCGAGGATGGCACGACCATTACTCTGCCCATGGGCCAGAACATCCAGTATGACACCGAGGCCGAGCAGCCCATCGCCATCAAGATGATGGAGTATGACGAGGACTATGATGAAATGACCATTCTCTCGACTGCACAGGTGACCTATACCATCAGCGAGGATAAGATCACGCTCAACGGCACTGGCAAGTACCTCTGCATGGGTGCTGTGTGGGCCACAAGCAACGAGTGGGCAGGTTTTGCCGACTACAGCAGTGTCTACACCCCTGCCATCACCGATGTGCTGGTCGAGGTGCCCGAAGGACTGGAAACTGACGTGTTCAAGTTCAAAGGCTCGGAGTATCAGGGTGGTGAACTCAACTATAACACCAACGTTGGTGTTGATGGCAACGATGTCTATGTCCAGGGTATCCTGGCCGACATGCCCAATGCCTGGATTAAGGGTACGCGTGAGGGCAATACCGTGACCTTCGAGAGCGGACAATACTTGGGCTTGCTGGCCAACAAGCCAGTCTATATGATGGCTGTCAACCGTATGAACACCAGCGAGATCCAACCGCTGACCCTGACCTATGATGAGGCCACCGAGACCTATAGCAACGACACACAGTTCATCTTGCTCAACGCCAGCAAGAGCACCGTTTATCTGATGCAAGCCATCAGCGACTTCACGCTCACCAAGAGCAAGAGCGGTGAGGCTTACGAGGTGCCTTATCTGGAGACCTTCGGCAGTAGCACGTCGATGAACGACTACACCATCATCGATGCCAACAACGACGGCACCACTTGGGCTTACAACAACATGGGTGGCAACGTGGCCTACAACTGGTCGATCACCAATGCCGCCGACGAGTGGCTCATCACCCCTGCCATCCACATGGAGGGCGGCAAGGCTTACACCTTCACCGTCAAGGCACGCAGTTTCACCGCCTCGATGCCCGAGCGCATGGAGGTGAAGATGGGTACCGAGCCCACTGTCGAGGCTATGCAGAAGGTTGTGATTGCTCCCACCGAGGTGGCTACTGGCGACCTGGTTGAGTTCAGCGGCGACGTTTGGGTTCCGACCGAGGGTAACTATCGCTTTGGCGTGCATGCCATCAGCGATGCCGACAACATGATGCTCACCGTCGACGACATCGCTGTCGATGTTGCCGTCAGCACTGGCGTGAGCACTGTCCGCACCGACAATACTGCCAACGACACTACGGTCTACACTCTCGACGGCCGTGTCATGGGCAACGACACCACTGGTCTGCCCCAGGGCATCTACATCCAGGGTGGCAAGAAGATTGTCGTGCGCTAAGCAATTGGCGACACGCAACCACATCGAGCGAGGACGATTTTTAGGGGTCGTCCTCGCTTTTTTCGCTCAAACTGCCCGCAGTCTCGAAAAAACACACTAACTTTGTGGGCTGTTTTCTAGACAATCTAGACTTTCTAGACAATCTAGAAATTCTTAATTCTTAATTCTAAATTCTTAATTCTAAATTCACTCGTGCGAATAGATATTCTCACCGTCATGCCCGAGGCACTGGAGTCGCCTCTGCACTGCTCCATCTTGCAGCGCGCTCAGGATAAGGGCTTGGTCGAGTTTCACATACACAACCTGCGTGACTGGTCACTGCGCAAGCACCGCAAGGTCGATGACTACCCCTTCAGTGGCGAGGCGGGCATGGTCATGCAGATTGAGCCCATCTTCCGCTGCATCGAGCAACTCAAGAGCGAGCGCGACTACGACGAGGTCATCTTCACCTCGCCAGATGGCGACATCCTGGACCAGCCCATGGCCAACGGCCTGTCTTTGTGCCAGAACATCATCATCCTGTGCGGCCACTACAAAGGCGTCGACTTCCGCGTGCGCGAGCATCTGGTCACCCGCGAAATCTCCATTGGCAACTATGTGCTCACCGGGGGCGAGCTGCCCGCTGCGGTCATCGCCGACAGTATTGTGCGCCTCATCCCGGGGGCTATCGGCGACGAGCAGAGCGCGCTCAACGATTCGTTTCAGGACAATCTGCTCGAAGCGCCGGTCTACACCCGCCCCGCCGAGTTCAACGGCTGGCGTGTGCCCGACATCCTGCTCAGCGGCAACGAGGCCAAGATTGCCGAGTGGAAGATGGAGCAGGCGCTGGCACGCACACGTCGCCTCCGCCCCGACCTGCTCAAATAGTTAATAGTTAACGCCTCCCAGCCCTTCCAGTTTTCCCAGTAATCCCATTCCTCCCAGTTATGCAATTTCAACGACCCAAATGGATTCCCCGATGGCTCAACCTGCCATTTCTCATCTTTGTTGCCTTCATCTTGATGCTGCTCTTCTTCGGCGAGAACAACTATATGCGCATCAATAGTTACAAGCAGCAAATCAACGACCTCAAGGCCGAGATTCAGAGCAACAAGGACTCGGCGCTCATCTATGAGGCCAAGTTTGATGAACTGCACACCGACCGTGAGACCCTTGAGAAGATTGCCCGCGAGAAGTATGGCATGAAGCGAACCAACGAGGAAGTATTTATCACCGACATCCCCTGAATGGAGTTAGTTAATAGTGCTTGATTGGCCAGTGCTTCTAGTCAATCTAGTGCCTCTAGTTTTTGAAAGCAATGAACGACAAATTACTCGATATCATCCTCATGGTGGGCCTGGTGGTCATTCTTGTTATGGCTGTGCTGCCCCTGTTCAACATCAACGAGCCGTTTGTGCGATGGCTCTTTGCCGCCGGTGCATTGGCTGTGCTGGTTGTGCGGCTGTTGCAGAGCAATCGTGGCGAGAACCTGCGGTTGCGCCGCCTCTACCGCATCAATGTCATCAGTGCCCTCATGTTCTGCGCCTCGGCAGTGATGTTCTGGAACATGGGACAGGCCGAGTGGAGTACCAACTGGGTGGCATTCCTCATGGCTGGAGCCGCGCTGATGATGTATGTGAGTTACGCCATCGACCACGAGCATCGGCGCATCGCCCAAGACAACGACAAGAGCAACAAACGCTGACGTGGGACTGCTCAAACGATACCGCACCGCACTGGCTCGGCACCACCGCAGCCGGGGCTTTGGCATCCACTCGCCCTCGGCCTACAAGTTTGTAACCCAGGTGCTGCGTGAACGCTTGCCCTACTATGCCTACGGCGACTTGCGCAACTTGCGCAAGGCTTTGCAGGCGGCTGGCGAACGGTGTCCCAGTGACCACGAGGCGCGACTGCTGTTCCGCATCGTCAACCACTTTGCCCCACAGCACATCCTGCTTGTCGGGGCCGACAGCGCCCTCACCGTTGCCGCCATGCTGATGCCTTCCAGCCTGACCGATGTCTGTGTCAGCGGCAACAACGAGCGCATGACCGTCATCGTGCGGCAACTCGGCAACCTTGCCGATCGCGTGTTGCCCTATGTGGAACTGAAGATCGCCCTGTTCGACTACATGGCGGCGTTCCTTGACCGTCCCAAACGGCCCTTTGTCCTCATCAATGCCTTGCCCGACGCCGAACGTGCCGCGCTCGTGCCGCGCGTGCTTGATGAGTGGCTGCAAGACGAGTGCGTCATCATCATCCGCAACCTCCACCGCGACCCAGAGATGTGTCGACTTTGGGAACATGCCCGTCAGACCATGCCCCACGGCCACACCTACACCAACCACAAGACCGCCATCCTCGTCGCCCGCCCCCGCATCCCCCTTGAGCACTTCGACCTCTGGCTCTAACCCAATGACACACCAGTCCACAGATGACATAGTTTAGATAGAGAAAATCCATTAATATTTGCTCATTTCAGAATAATTCATTACCTTTGCACTGCAAAAACGGTCGAATGGTTTGACAGTATTTGCACCAAAGAGCAAATGGCCATGGTAATAAAGCGGGACAAATACATAAATGAGTTGTTGAGCAAACGGTGGAACGGAAAGGTAAAAATCATCACAGGCATTAGACGCTGTGGCAAATCATTCCTCCTTTCAACCTTGTATAAGGATTATTTGAGAGATGAGGGAGTTCAAGATGACTGTTTTGTTGAGATTGCCCTTGACAGAAAGGCACATGTCAAGTACAGGAATCCAAATGAATTGTACGAATATGTGTTGGAGCAAACTCAAGATGAGAGCAAACGGTATTATGTTTTCATCGATGAGATTCAACTGTCATTCAAGGTTAAGAATGAAGACGTGGACGAGAAGTTGATTCCCGAGGAGGATAAAGACATGCTTTATACTACGTTCTATGATATTCTGAACGACTTGATGGCACGGAGCAACCTTGACGTGTATGTGACAGGATCCAATTCAAAAATGCTCTCAAAGGACATCGTCACAAATTTTCGTGACCGTGGAACAGAAGTTAAGGTATATCCGCTATCGTTTAAGGAGTTTTATGCAGTATCTGGATTGGAGAAAACTGATGCTTTAGAAGAATATCTGACTTATGGTGGCATGCCGTTAGCAGTTACCGAGAAGGATGAAACTGAGAAGCGCAAGTATCTTGCAGGACTATACAAGAGTGTGTATATCAAGGATATTGTGGAGAGATACAAGTTAAAGGATGATGAGGTGCTCGAAGCGTTGATTGACTCGTTGGCATCGGCTGTAGGCTCGCTTACCAATCCACACAATCTTGCTAATGCAGCGGGTACGCTGATGAAACGTAGCACTTCAGATCATACCATCAAGAACTATTTGGATTATCTGCAAGATGCCTACCTTTTTATTGTCGCCAAGCGCTATGATGTGAAAGGGAAACGCTACTTTGAGAATACCCAGAAGTTCTATTCAATGGATTTGGGACTGAGAAACGCCAAACTGAACTTTCGTCAGCAGGAAAAGTCCCATCTGATGGAAAACATGATTTATCTTGAACTTATACGAAGGGGGTATAATGTTGACGTGGGAGTAGTAGAAGTTACTCGTGTTAATGAACAGGGCAAGAAGCAGCAGTCACAATATGAGATTGACTTTATCGTCAATACTGGGAAAGAAAAAATCTACATCCAATCAGCATTGAATGTTGATACGAGCGATAAGCAGAGCCAGGAAACTTTCTCGCTGAAGAATTCAGGTGACTTTTTCCGCAAAATTGTGATTGTTGATGGGAGTACCAAGCAATGGATGGATGAGGACGGGATCATGTATGTCGGTGTCATTCCCTTCCTGCTCGAAGATGCCGGTCTAGGCTTCTAACAATCTGGTTTCTTAGTTTACCGATAAGAGAAGGGATGCCGAAACTACATCCTCGTCGCCCGCCCCCGCATCCCCCTTGAGCACTTCGACCTCTGGCTCTAACCCGGCGACACACCAGTCCACAGATGACACAAGAGAAAATCCATTGAATCTGTGTCATCTGTGGACAAAAATCTATCTGCGCTATCTGCGTGAAAAAACTCATGCAGATTAAGCCGATTTTAGCAGACTAAAACATCTGCTGATCTGCTATATCTGCATGAACCTAAACTACAAAATTCGCGTGAGAAAAACTCATGCAGATCTCGTGGATTGGAGCAGACTAAAACATCTGCTGATCTGCAAAATCTGCATGAGTTTACGAAAAGTTCAGCCACACTTCAAGTTCCCCTTTAGGGGGATTTAGGGGGCTTACAGGACTTGGAGAGGGGGCTTACAGAATCACCTTGCGGGCGGTGCCGTCGCTCATTTTGATGATGGTCACGCCACGATGGTTGCTGTCAACGCGTTGTCCAGCCAGGTTATAGCGAGCCACCTCGTGGGCGTTGTCCTTGCCGACATTTGCCACGCTGCTGTAGGCGAGGTTATCGATGCGGAAGGCGGGGCTGAGCACCTGCTCCTGCCAGTTGCCCGCAGCATCGGTCAGGCGAATCTTCAGGTCGAACCAGCCTTTGTAGGCCTCACCCGTCACACTAGCCAGCGAGCCAGTGTAGAACCAACCCATCACTGGCCAGTAGTTCTCAGGCACTTCCTCTACGGGCAGCTCGTTCCAGTTGTCCTCGCCGTAGGGCGAATAGCTTACCTCCACCGTCTCAGGCGCATAGCGTTTGCACACATTAAAGCCCATCGGTGTTATTATATGGTTGAAATCGCCAGCGCTGAATTCAAGCGTACCATCATCGCCAGATTCGAAGCGTTCAGTCACATCACCATTGCTGTCTTTGAAGTGAAGCATGGTCATCGTGGGCGGGTTCTCATCCTCGGCGTCAGCAGTATAGTGCAATTGTGCCTTGTTCGCTCCAGCCAGATCATCCACTTGGACCAGTTCGTTGGTAATTGTGGCATCCACCACACCCCTTAAGGATCCATCAAGCTGGGCAAGAAATCCTCCTTTTGATGTGAAAAAATCTTCGCCATTAAGCTTAACACTCACTTGCGCATTATCATCGGCTATCACTGGTCTTTCTCCATAGCGTCCTGCATAGCCAAGATGGAAATACCATAAGCTAAGATTAGGTATAGGTTTGAATTGGTAAATATCATTAACAAGTAGGGGGCAGTTATTCCCTAGGTTCTCTTTCTTTTTGTCGGTTGAGTAGGTAAAAACTGGATGCGATGGCCAGAACCAAGGATAATCTATGATGTCTACATTGTAGCCATAGAAGTCACTTTCACCATCTTCAGAACCAAACTCAATAGCAGCTGCCTCCCAGTATCCTGTTGGTCCATTGTTGGCCAAAACTATCTTGCCATTGGTCATGGTCAATGGGGTGTTGGCCATGACGGGATGCCACTCCAGCCATTGCTCTTCATCATAAGTCTCAATTACTTTCATTTGAACAAATGGTTGAATAAAGGGAACAAATCCCACTTTACTGTCATCGACTGATGCGTTCAAGTAGTATTTGAAGGTCTGGCCGGGAGTAATAGGTGTGGTTCTCCAGTAATTTGAGGACTGAATATCCATATTACCTGTATGAGTACCTACCCCTTCTTGAAGAGAGAAGATGTCAAAACATCTATACAATTCCTCGTCGTCGTTGGGAATCAGGAAAGGATCTTCGAACAAGACATATTTCTCAGGGTCGGTGGTGACGACAATATCCGAAGATGCACCATCTGCTTCCAGGGCAGACGTGTATACGACTTCATCTTTGATAAAAGCCGCATAATGGTGAAAGGCATAACGGTCGCTCACATCATTGACAAAGATGTCAGTGGTTGTGTTAAAGTAATCAACTGCAGCCTTGTCGCCTTTATCTTCCTTCCAAACTTTGTAACCACCATAGCTATTAGTCGACATCCTTACCGCCAACCCAAAGTCTCGGTTGATGATGTTATTGATAAAATACGCATCATCGACGTTGCATGGCTCGGTTTGCGTCCAGTTCCCATTCTCGTCTTGGTTAAATTCGCCGTAGTTGATGGGTGTCCCATCCATCATGAGCGTCTGGAAGTGGATGCGGTTCTTGGCTTCTTCGGTCGCAAAGTGCAATTCCATGTCTTGGTTGATGTCCACTTGCTCGCGGATGACATACATGTTATTCACGGGTTGGTGATTGTATGGTTCAATCACACAGAACCAGACGATGATGTCATAGTTTCCTGCCGGCACGGCCATGACATTTGAGCCTTTGACTAAGTTGTAGACACCAAGGTTTGAGTTAAAATAGACATTGCCATCGTCATTGTTGTTTAAGTAAATCTGGTATGCAGTTTGTGTCTCAGTATCGAAGTCCAGTACAAAGTCTACATTATAAGAGGGCTGGTCAGCGCGGGCTTTGTTAGTGCGGTTGGTCTTGCTGGCTTCGTCCAAACCGAAAGGCTTGGCTGTGGTTTGACGCTGAGTGAGGCCTTGGTGAGACTTCCCTGGCACTAACCTCTGAGGTGTAATGGGCCCTTGGGCAAATGCACATGTCCATAGTGCCATCATGCAAAGTAGAAGTTTAACTTTCATAATGTTTGGTTTTAAAAGGTGAATAATTTAAAGAATTAAAAATTGAGTGTCCCCCCAAGCCACAAGTCCCCCTAACCCCCTAAAGGGGGAACTATAGACCTTAGTCTTTAGACCTTAGCCAGCCCAAAGACTAACGACTAAAGCGTCTGCAAGTCCCCCTTTAGGGGGATTTAGGGGGCTTCTACTGGTGGGCTTCAACATTTCGAGTGCAAAGGTAGAGCCGCCCTCCACTTCGCGCCAAATTTTAGGCTTCGAGATACCTGCTAATGGGTAGAAAAGAAGAAAATCGGGCAAAAAGCCCGATTTTACTATGGTTTATAGTAGGGAATTGACAAAAGAACATGAGGGCATCATTTTCCCCTTTTTCAGCCCTATTGCCCAGAAATCTCACTCAGATTGGCATGTTCTCTCATGCAGATTTTGCTGATCAAGCAAATGTTTTATTCTGCTTAAATCCGCTAGATCTGCATGAGTTTTTTCGAGCAGATGCCGCAGAATTTTATAGACAGAAGAACATAAGGACAATGAGTTTTTAAGGACATATTATGGCTCAGTGGATAGCCGAGAGCGAAAGAAAAAGGACATAAGTTTCTTTTTGTTATTGGTACAAGCTTTGTCCTTTTGTTCTTATTGGCTTGTCCACAGATGACACATAATCTGTGGACCAAATTCAATCGGTGGAATCGGTGGGAGATTGAGGTTTGCTCTGCTTGCGGTATGCACTAGGGGTGAGGCCAGTGATTTTCTTGAAGTTACTCACAAAGTTGGAGTTAGACCTGAACCCCACACTCTGCCCGATAGCCTCGATGGTGAGGTGGCCATAGTGCTCGGTGTCGTTGATGCGTCGGCACGCCTCCTTGATGCGATACTCGTTGAGCAGGCCGTTGAAGTTGGTTTGATAGCGTTGGTTGATGGCTTCCGACACATTGTTGCGCGTGTCGCCAGCAAGTTCGGCCAAGCGCGGCAGCGTGAAGTCGGTCGTGAATACCTCGTCACACGTCTCCATGATGATGAACACACGGTGCAGTAGGTCGCTTTGCCGCGAGGCATCCAACTTGCCTTCATGGTGTGGTGTGTCGGTCGCTGTGCCCTCGTTGGGTGTGAGTTGCAAGCGCTCGATGAGTTCGCGTTTTTCATCGTCGGCTCGTAGCATTTCCAACGAATTGTTATAGAGTTTTCTGTTACGATCCTGAACTCGGCGATAGTTCAGCCACAGTAGTGTGAGCAGGGTGAGCAGAATTACCGCTATGATGAGTGCAGCCCACATCACACGCCCTTTGACTTGTTCACGATAGGCTATCTCACGCACCTCTTCGTTTTTCTTGTTGAGTTCATAAATGAATTCCGCCTCGTTGGCACTGCCCAGTTTCTTATCAGAGAGCATCCCTACCGTCTTCTCCATCGCGAGCATGCGGTAGTGCTCAGACCTCGTGGTGTCGTGTATGGCTAGATAGTACTCCTTTAGGTTCTGATAAGATGCAATAAGGTGAGGCAATAAGTTGAACTGTGTCGCGATGCGCTCGTTGTCTTTGAGGTAGGCCAACTCTTTGTCGGGTTGCTTGTAGACACCCATGTAGTAGAAGGCACAATAGTTGTTAGCAACTATTTGACAAGTAGCACGATGCGCAGGCGTAAGCCTTGGACTATGTGCGATTTCCTGGAGGCGTGAGAGATAGACTTCTGTGCTGTCAAATTGCTTTTTGTCCCAGGTGCGTACCACGTCAATCAAGCAGCGGGCAAAGTTGTAGCAGAAGAGCGTGTCGGGCGGTAAGGTGGCCGTTTTTATGATATCCATCTCGTGCTCAATCATCGATTCCTTATCGTGAAATGTGGTCATGAGCATCAGGTTCATAAAAGAGTCATACATAGTTCCCCAGTCTTTTTGTTGATATGCCACATCAAACGCTTGTTTGTACAAGGCAACTGTCTTGGGGTGAAAGTCGGGTTTCAGATTCATCAACTCTTCAATGTACGCTTCATGCATGATGACCTTGGACAAATGCTTATAGCAATGGTGTTTCTCAATGAGTTCTTTGGCCTTAAGGTTGTAAGTTGTGGCCTTGGCATAGTCATAGAAGTACTCACAATAGAGGTTGGCAATGTTGTTCATTGCCTCGATGCTATATTCTATATCCTCGTGGCCGAGCTTGTGGGTGTAGTAGCGGTTGGCGACAATCGAGAAACACACCACCGCACTGTCGGGCTTTCGTGCCACGTTGCGGTAGTGATATCCCATCTGTATGAGTTTGTATCCGTCCAAATGTTCCCAACGGTTGTAGAGCGAAATGGCCACATCGTTGGTGGCTGCTGCCGCCTGCTCAACAAATAGGCAGGCTAGCAGCAAGGCTAATGTCCTGATGAGTTTCAGTCTTGTCTTCATTGTGGGCAAATCTAAAGTACAACTTTAATTTTGTCCGGCAGTCAGCTCGGAGAGAAATTTGTCAATATTCCTGTAGTTAATGTGTCCCGTGATAGGGTCTGGTGTGTCATCCCGCCCAGTGTTGATTACCATTGACAATTTTGTTTTGTGTTCGAAAAGAGTTCTAAAGTAATGTAGGTTTTTATAGAAATCGGGATGGATGGTGGGCGACAGTTTTACCTCAAACGCCTTGAGGGTCTGCAAACCATCGTCAATGACTAAGTCTACTTCATGCTGCCCCTTGTCACGATAGAAGAACAGATTGTTGTCAAGGCCATGATTGAATTGATGTTTCATGCACTCAACAATAACCATGTTTTCAAAGATCTGTCCACGCAGGGGATGAGTCTCTATTTGATGATCTTTGATTGCTTTTGCGTGAAAAAGTGTCCTCCACCCAAACCATTAAACCCCATCAAGGTTCATCAAATCATCTGTAATTGTCTTTTAATGATATTGGGTTTTGGCCTTTTGTATCAGATGAGAGTAAATGTGGGTGAGTAAAGATTGCTGTTTGGCAAAAAATTACTACCTTTGCAGTTTAAAAGACTCACTACTGATGGCTAAGGACAACACGATAACGCCGATGATGCGGCAATTTCTCGACATGAAGGCCAAGCACCCCGATGCGGTGCTGCTCTTCAGGTGCGGCGACTTCTATGAGACCTATATGCAGGACGCGGTTGTCGCGTCCGAAATATTGGGTATCACGCTGACGCGCCGCAGCAACGGGGCCAGCGGCAACACCGAGATGGCCGGATTTCCGCATCACGCACTTGACACCTATTTGCCCAAGTTGGTGCGCGCCGGCAAGCGTGTGGCCATCTGCGACCAGTTGGAGGACCCCAAGACCACCAAGAAACTGGTCAAGCGCGGCATCACCGAGTTGGTAACCCCCGGCGTGGTGCTGGGTGGCAACATCCTGGACCGCAAGGAGAATAACTTCCTGGCTGCCGTGCACTTCGGCAAGGTCGCGCTGGGTGTGGCGTTTCTCGACATCAGCACCGGCGAGTTTCTCACCGCGCAGGGCAACATCGAGTATGTCGACAAACTGCTGGGCAACTTCCAGCCCAAGGAGGTGCTCATCGAGCAAAGCCACCGCAAGGACTTCCAGGAGGCCGCCACGGCGCGCTACCTGACCCAAGAGATGGACGACTGGGTGTTCAACCTCGAGTCGGCCCGCGACCGCCTGCTCAAGCACTTCGAGACCCGCTCGCTCAAGGGATTCGGCATCGACGCGATGGACTGTGCCATTGTGGCTGCAGGTGCCATCCTCCACTACCTCGACATCACCCAGCACACCCAGTTGGGTCACATCACCACCCTGTCGCGCATCGAGGCCGAGCGCTATGTGCGGCTCGACAAGTTCACCGTGCGCAACCTCGAACTCATCGACTCGATGAGCGGTGAGGGCAAGAGCCTGCTCGATGTCATCGACCAGACTCTGTCGCCCATGGGAGGCCGACTGATGCACCGCTGGATGCTGTTCCCGCTCAAGGATGCCAAGGCCGTGAACCGCCGCCTGGGCGTGGTGGAGCACTTCATGCGCGATGTCGAGGGCCGCGAGACCCTCGTGGCGCAGTTGCAACTCATCGGCGACCTCGAGCGACTGACCTCGAAGGTGGCCACCGCCCGCATCAACCCGCGCGAACTGGTGCAACTCAAGAATGCCCTGCAAGCCATCGAGCCCATCAAGCAGTTGTGCGAGAGCAGCGACAACGACGTGTTGCGCGCCTATGGCGACCAGCTCAATCCCTGCCCGCTCATTGCCCAGCGCATCGCGCAGGAGGTCAATCCCGATGCCCCCATCCAGGTGAACCGTGGCAACGTCATCCGCAGTGGCGTGGACCCGCAACTCGACGAGTTGCGCGACATCGCCCACTCGGGCAAAGACTACCTCATGCGCCTGCAGCAGAGCGAGAGCGAACGCACTGGCATACCCAGCCTCAAGATTGGCTACAACAACGTGTTCGGCTACTACATCGAGGTGCGCAACACCCACAAGGACAAGGTGCCCGAGGAGTGGATACGCAAGCAGACGCTGGTCAATGCCGAGCGATACATCACCCAGGAACTCAAGGAGTATGAGGAGAAAATCCTGGGTGCCGAGGAGAAGATTCTCATCATCGAGCAGCAACTGTTCACCGAACTGGTGCAGGCTGTGAACGAGTACATCCCCGCCATACAGACCGACTGCGCCCTGATAGCGCAACTCGACTGCTTGTGCGCCTTCACCCGCGTGTCGCTGGCCAACCACTACAACCGCCCCGTTGTTGACGACACGCTTGACATTGACATCGTTGCCGGTCGTCACCCCGTCATTGAGCAGCAGTTGCCCGTGGGCGAGCAGTATGTGCCCAACGATGTGCAACTGAGCAACGATGGCCAGCAGATCATGGTCATCACCGGGCCCAACATGGCCGGTAAGAGTGCCTTGCTGCGCCAGACCGCCCTCATCGTCATCCTGGCTCAGATGGGTTGTTTTGTCCCTGCCGAGCGCGCCCGCATCGGCGTGGTCGACAAGGTGTTCACCCGTGTCGGTGCCAGCGACAACATCTCGCAGGGCGAGAGTACCTTCATGGTCGAGATGACCGAGGCGGCCAGTATCCTCAACAACCTGAGTGAGCGGTCGCTCGTGCTCTTCGACGAGTTGGGGCGTGGCACCAGCACCTACGATGGCATCAGCATCGCCTGGGCCATCGTCGAGCACATCCACGAGCATCAGACCAAGCCCAAGACCCTGTTTGCCACGCACTATCACGAACTCAACGAGATGGAGCGCACCTTCAAGCGCATTGTCAACTACAATGTCACGGTGCGCGAGGTGCAGGGCAAGGTCGTGTTCCTGCGCAAACTGGTCAAGGGAGGCAGCGAGCACAGTTTCGGCATCCATGTCGCCAAACTGGCCGGCATGCCGCCCAGCATCGTCAATCGCGCCAACGAGGTGCTCAAGCAGTTGGAGCAAGCCAACCGCG
Source organism: Porphyromonadaceae bacterium UBA4262 (assembly GCA_002396085.1). Classification (GTDB taxonomy): domain Bacteria; phylum Bacteroidota; class Bacteroidia; order Bacteroidales; family Muribaculaceae; genus Sodaliphilus. Next base: position 3,475 of record DGWI01000048.1, on the reverse strand, counting down.
ACACCGACCGCGAGGTGACGCGCAACCTGGGCGATGTAGCCAGCAGCCGCAGCGGCTATCAGTTGAGTATCTTCCAACTTGATGACCCCGTGCTCGAGCAAGTGCGCGACGAGATCCTGAACATCGACATCAACAACCTCACTCCCATGCAGGCGTTGACCAAGTTGCACGACATCAAGACCATCCTCACCGGCAAGCAATCGTCCTAAATATTGATAGTTTTGAAGTTATAGTTAAATTTATATAGAGACACAATCGATGAAACAGTTCCTGACAATAACAATGATGGTGATGCTGCTGGCACTGGGTGCCCGCGCTGTCAATGCCCATCAAGTGACCGAGACTTCGCCCAATGGCAACCTGGTCGTGCGTTGTGAAGTGCGCTACGGCAAGGTTTACTATGATGTGACCTACAAGGGAAAAACGGTGATCAAGCCCAGCCTGCTGGGATTTGACCTGGTGGGCAAGCGCACAGGCGAGTTCAACAATTTCGACGAGACCCACGTCAAGCCCGAGCCGGTGTCGTTGTGCAGCGATCTTCGAGTAGTTACGACCGAGCATTCCACTCACGACGAGACGTGGCATCCTGTGTGGGGCGAGGAGACCGCTATTCGCAACCATTACAACGAAATGGCCGTGATGCTCGAGCAACTCGAGGGTCGGCAGATGGTGGTGCGGTTCCGCGTCTACGATGACGGTGTGGGCTTTCGCTACGAGTTCCCACGACAGCGGGTGCTCAACTACTTTGTCATCGCCGAGGAGCGCACCGAGTTTGCCATGACGGGCGACCACACGGCATGGTGGATAGGTGGCGACTACGACACGCAGGAGTATGAGTACACCCGCTCGCGACTGAGCGAGATTCGCGGTCTGTTCGACAAGGCCATCACACCCAACTCGTCGCAGACGCAGTTCAGCCGCACAGGCGTGCAGACCTCGCTGCAACTCAAGACCGACGATGGCATCTACATTAATCTGCACGAGGCTGCACTGGTCGACTATCCTTGCATGAGCCTCAACCTTGACGATCAGCGCATGGTGTTCCAGGCCTGGCTCACACCCGACGCGCAGGGCAACAAGGGCTATATGCAGACCCCGTGCCACACCCCATGGCGCACCATCATGGTCACCGATGATGCCCGCGACATCCTGGCCTCGCGTTTGATCCTGAACCTCAACGAGCCGTGCAAGATCGAGGACACCTCATGGATTAAGCCCGTCAAATACATGGGCGTATGGTGGGAACTGATTTCGGGAGCGCGTTCATGGGCTTATACCGACCAGTTGCCCAGCGTCAAACTGGGCGAGACCGATTATCGGAAGGTGAACCCCAGCGGCAAGCATGGCGCCAACAATGCCAATGTGCGCCGATACATTGACTTTGCAGCCGAGCATGGCTTCGACCAACTGCTCATCGAGGGTTGGAACGAAGGTTGGGAAGATTGGTTTGGCAACTCAAAGGACTATGTGTTCGATTTCGTTACACCCTATCCCGACTTTGACATCAAGGCGCTCAACGACTATGCTCACAGCAAGGGCATCCGTCTGATGATGCACCACGAGACCTCATCGAGCGTGCGCAACTATGAGCGCCACCTCGAGCAGGCCTATCAGTTGATGAACCGTTACGGTTACAATGCGGTCAAGAGCGGCTATGTGGGCGACATCATCCCGCGTGGTGAGTATCACTACGGCCAGTGGATGGTCAACCACTACCTCTATGCTATCCAGAAGGCTGCCGAACACCACATCATGGTCAACGCCCACGAGGCTGTGCGTCCCACGGGTTTGTGTCGCACTTGGCCCAACCTCATCGGCAACGAGAGTGCCCGTGGCACCGAGTATCAGGCCTTCGGAGGCACACAGCCCGGCCACACCGCCATCTTGCCGTTCACGCGCCTGCAGGGAGGTCCCATGGACTACACGCCCGGCATCTTCGAGATGAACCTGAGCACCTTCTCGCCCGACAATGACTCTAAGGTCTTGTCGACCATCTGTGGCCAGTTGGCGCTCTATGTCACGCTCTACAGCCCGCTGCAGATGGCTGCCGATCTGCCCGAGAACTATCAGAAGCACATGGATGCCTTCCAGTTCATTAAGGACGTGCCCGTCGAGTGGGAACGGTCGCTCTATCTCGAGGCCGAGCCGATGGAGTATGTCACCATCGCCCGCAAGGACAAGAACAGCGACAGTTGGTTTGTGGGCAACGTGGCAGGCAAGCAGGACTTCAACTCGGTCATCAAGCTCGATTTCTTGGACAAGGGTCGCAAGTATGAGGCCACCATCTATGCCGATGCCAAGGATGCCGACTACCGCACTAATCCGCAGGCCTACACCATCACACGCCGCAAGGTCGATGCCAAGACAACCCTACGGCTGCGTTCGGTTGCTGGCGGTGGCTACGCCATCACCCTGCGGCCTCTCCAGTGAGTTTTTGCCCCTGAACACGCAAAAAAGGGCCCTCGAGAAGAGGGCCTCTATTCGATTGAGATTAAGGGTGTATAATTACTTCACAACCTTGTCAACGCTCTGAGTACCATCGGTATAAGTGGTAACGACAACATTCACGCCATCATAGGCCTTGTCGGCAGCCTGTCCAGCAATGTTGTAGTACCTCACACCAGCAACAGTCTTGCCAGCAGTGAGGTCAGCAACAGCAGACGGATTGACGAAGGCTGCCACAATGCACTCCTCGTTGGTGTAGTCATTGTTGGCATAATCGGTGTACTTCACACTAGCCTTGATTTCACCACCCAAGAAATTGTCATCAGCAGTGAATTTCATGCGCGCAACACTGATGGGATTCGTGGTGATCTTGATTTGGTCACCACGATAAGTAGCGTTCACCAGACCAATCACATAGTAGCCGTCGGGGTGCATGCTGGTTACTAGATTCAGGGCTTGGCGTTCCTCCTCGGCATCCTCATCGTAGAACTTGGTAGCGTTGCTGGCAACGCAAGAAGCCACACTTAAGCCTTCAGGCAGATACATATTGATTTGAAGATTGGTGAAGTTGTCGCTGTCGTCAAACCGACTGAAAACAAGGTCATGATACGAAGCATCAGTTTGACCAGCGTGGATAATGTAGCCTTCGGGAAGGTCGACTCTCGAATCGCAAGTGAACGACTCTGCATTGGCGTTCATTGTCAGTATAGCAATGAGTGCGATAAATAATAATCTGATCTTCATAATTTTAATAATTTGAATGTTAATAACTGGTTATCGATTCAGTCATGAAATTATGACTTGTGGTCTTATTGAAAGAGTTTGCTTACTCAAGAATAATACAAAGATACACAATAAACTCCTTTCTATGCAACAATATCTTAACGTTAACTCTTTTTTAGGGAACTATATCCCTGTTGTCCCCGATTACTGTAATATCGCTGAAAGCGATTGATTTGAATAACCGGGGGTGGAACGTAGTGACACCCTCGGATAGAATGCTGTCAATTATCCTCGCTGAAAGCGAGCA
>DGWI01000002.1:37388-123885 GCA_002396085.1 Porphyromonadaceae bacterium UBA4262 | reverse complement strand
CATGGGAGGCAGAGCATGTCAGCTTCGCAGATCGTCTGCCCTCCATTCTCCGTGAGGCATGGGGCATCGTGCGTGGTGTGCTCCTTTATGTCATCTTTGGTATTGGCATCGGAGCCATGATGCACGGCTTCGTGCCAGAGGGATTCTTTGAGACCTATATGGCTCGCGACAACTGGTTTGCCGTACCCCTTGCCGTTGTACTTGCAGTTCCCATGTATGCCAATGCTGCCGGTATCGTACCTATCATCGAGGTGTTCGTTGCCAAGGGCATTCCCCTCGGTACCGCCATAGCATTTATGATGGCCGTTGTGGGTTTGTCGCTACCTGAAGCCACGTTGCTGAAGAAAGTCATGACATGGCGGCTCATTGGTATTTTCTTCGGCACCATTACGCTATTTATAATTTTATTGGGCTATCTTTTTAACTTATTCCTATGAGAATTCTTGTTTTATGCACCGGCAATAGTTGCCGTAGCCAAATGGCACATGGCTTTCTTCAGTCATTTGATAGACACATAGAGGTATATTCAGCAGGAACATCCCCTGCAAAACATGTTCACCCTATTGCAATTTCGGTAATGTCCGAAGTAGGAATAGACATATCCCATCATATTCCTAAGATGGTCGAACAATATCTGAATGAGCAATGGGACTATGTGATAACAGTTTGTGGAGGGGCTAATGAGACATGCCCCACTTTTGTTGGCAAGGTCGGCAAACGTATTCACATCGGTTTCGATGACCCTTCAAATGTTGTAGGAAGTAAGGAACACGTTATATCTGAGTTCCGAAGGGTAAGAGAAGATATTAGGAAGGCATTCCGCAATTTTTATGTCACATGTGTTAAATAATGAGAAGATACTTTTCAGAGTTATTTTTCGAAAACCAAGAAGAAAACTCACCGATTTGCAGATTCTAATTAAGCATAAGGCCAAAATTGATTGAACGGCTGTGGGAATGAATGACAGAATGAGTGATTTTTAGATAAATTAGGCGGCATTTCGGCAAAAAGAATGAAAAACGTTGACTTTCATTTTGTATTGCACTTAATTTGCACTAATTTTCAAAAAAAATGCTTAACTTTGCACAATTTAATTAACAAACGATATGTATAGCGAAGAGAGAGGGCTATATATAGCCCATGGTCCCAGCGGGCCGATAAGCATAGTGAGTAAGATGGCCAACCGCCATGGCTTGGTGGCCGGTGCCACGGGTACGGGCAAGACGGTGACGCTGCAGGTGCTTGCCGAGACGTTCTGCCAGATAGGTGTGCCGTGCTTCATGGCCGATATGAAGGGCGACGTGAGCGGCATCAGTCAGCCGGGCAAGATGAGCGGCTTCATCGAGAAGCGCCTGCCCGAATTTGGATTGACCGACCCTCAGTTCCAATCGTGTCCGGTGCGTTTCTTCGACGTGTTCGGCGAGCAGGGCCACCCGATGCGTGCCACGGTGTCGCAGATGGGTCCTGAGCTGCTGTCGCGCCTGTTCGAACTGAACGAGACCCAGTCGGGCGTGCTGACCATCGCGTTCCGCATTGCCGACGACAATGGCTGGCTACTCGACGACTTGAAAGACCTACGATCGCTTCTAGACTACATTGCACGAGGAAACCATGCAAAAGAATACGATACACAATATGGTAATATTGCATCAGTTACTGTCAGTGCTATTCAGCGTGCCATTCTTCGCTTAGAGGACCAGGGTGGCAACACCTTCTTTGGTCGCCCAGCGTTTGATATCATGGATCTGCTGCAATGCGACGGTCCCAAGGGCATCATGAACGTGCTTGCCGCCGACAAGCTGATGCTCAAGCCCAAACTGTACAGCACCTTCCTGCTGTGGCTGATGTCGGAACTCTACTCGACGCTGCCCGAGGTGGGCGACCTGGACAAGCCCAAACTGGTGTTCTTCTTCGACGAGGCACACATGCTGTTTGAGGACACGAGCAAGGCCATGACCGACAAGATTGAGCAGGTGATTCGCCTGATTCGCAGCAAAGGCGTGGGCATCTACTTCGTGACCCAGAGCCCCACCGACATCCCCGTGAACATCCTGGGGCAGCTGGGCAACCGTGTGCAGCACGCGCTGCGCGCCTACACGCCCAAGGATCAGAAGGCCGTCAAGACCGCCGCCGACACCTTCCGCGCCAACCCCAACTTTGACACCAGCGATGCCATCATGAACCTGGAGACCGGCGAAGCCCTCGTTTCGTTCCTTGACGAGAAGGGCGCCCCCAGCGTGGTGGAGCGTGCCAAGATTCTGTTCCCGCTGAGCCAGATCGGTGCCATCAGCGAGGGGCAGCGCAACGACATCATGCGCCAGTCGCGCCTGGCCGGCAAGTATGACAAGGTGGATGACCGCGAGTCGGCCTTTGAGGTGCTGATGAAGGTCAAAGAGCAGGAAGAAAAAGAGGCTGCCGAAGCTGCCGAGGAGAAGGAGAACGCCAAAAAGAAAGGCAAGGAGAAACCGGGGCTGCTGAGCCGTGTGCTCAAAGCCATCATCACCGCGGTGACCGCAGCCATCGCCACCATCATCGGCACGAAGGTGAGCGACACCATCAGTGGCAAGAAGACCAAGAGCAAGACCAGCGCGGGCAGCAAGGTGGCCAAGAGCGCGACACAGGCTGCCACACGCACCATCACTCGCGACATCCTGGGCAACCTGATCAAGTAGTTCCCGTTTTTTTCTTATCACGAATTGTCGAGTATTCGAGTCGAGCATTCGAGTTAATGAGGCGAAATGAGAGAGTTGCTGAATGGATTGTATGGTGAGGGGCCGGCGGTGATAGCGGGGCCTTGCAGTGCCGAGAGCGAGGAACAGGTGCTGGCGACAGCGCATGCCCTGGCCGACATGGGCATCAAGGTGCTGCGTGCCGGGCTGTGGAAACCTCGCACACATCCCGGAGGATTTGAAGGTGTGGGCACCGAAGGATTGCCGTGGCTGCAACGTGCCAAGCACGAAACGGGGATGCTAGTGGCCACCGAGGTAGCGACACCCGAGCATGTGGTGGCGGCACTGGACGCAGGCATCGACATCTTCTGGATTGGGGCTCGGACGACGGCCAACCCGTTTGCAGTGCAGCAGATTGCCGACGCATTGCAAGGCCATGATGTCCCCGTCCTGGTCAAGAACCCGATGAGTCCCGACCTGGAACTGTGGATTGGTGCCATGCAACGTCTGGGATTTGCGGGCATCACGCGCCTGGGTGCCATACATCGCGGCTTCACACCGAGTACTGAGCAGGATGAGTTTCGCAATGTTCCGCACTGGGACATCGCCATCGAACTGAAACGGCGCTACCCCACCCTGTGCATCTTGTGTGATCCGTCGCACATGGGTGGGCGGCGCGAGTTGGTGGGCGAGTTGTCGCGTCAAGCCCTGACAATGGGATTTGACGGTCTGTTTGTCGAGTCGCACTGTCGGCCCGAGGAAGCCCTGAGCGATGCTGCCCAGCAATTGACGCCCGCCGAACTGGCTCACACACTGGCTGAGCTGCACCCTCGTCATGGCGATGATGCCGGTGAGGAACTGGAACAGTTGCGCTGGCGCATCGACGAGTGCGACCGTGAGTTGGTGAGCCTGCTGGCCCGCCGCATGGCTGTAGTGCGCGAGATCGGGCACTACAAGCAGCGGCATCAGGTGCCTGTCGTTCAGACCTCGCGCTTCAATGTGGTATTGCGCCACGCCATCGAGCTGGCAAGGGCCGAGGGCATGAGCGAGGCGTTTATCACGGCGGTGATGCATGCCATCCACGACGAGGCTGTGAGGCAGCAAGTTTAATCAACACACAACGCACAATCGCTCACCCCACGGGGCGAGCGATTGTGTTTCGGGTACTCCTCAATTTAATTTGATGGGAGGAGACTACTAGAGGGCCAGTCGCAAGCCCATGTGCATGTCTACATACGTCGGTGCCTTCCAATGGCGATGAACTATAGTTGCATAGATGGGAAAATCTATAAAACTGCCACCACGATATATGCGATCTGGTTCCATCTCAGAACTTGTGCAGACAGGATTGATTTGTGCATCCTCGGTGTAGCTATAACCATAATCCTGACACCACTCATACACGTTGCCATTCATGTCGTACAGTCCCAGTTCATTAGGGGCTTTGGTGGCCACTATCTGAGTGCCAAAATTCGCCTCCCCATAATTCCCGGTATTGCCCTCGTACCATGCCACATCGTCGATGTTGTTGCTGCCGGCGTAGGTATAGCCCTTGGTGCGCTTGCCGCCCCGGGCCGCATACTCCCACTCGGCCTCGGTGGGAAAGCGGAACGCCATTCCGGTGAGCTCGTTCAACCGATTGATGAACGCCTGGCAGTCGTCCCAAGTCACAGATTCCACGGGTCGCTGTAGGCTTGGGTTTAGATTATAAGGAGATGTGTTGCTTGCCTGAAAGACGCTTGGGTTGGTGCCCATCACGGCCAGCCACAACTCCTGTGTGACCTCGGTCTGGCCGATACTGTAGCTGGACAGGGTCACCTGGTGGGCTGGAGTCTGATTGGCAGGGCCAGTCACAGCCCCCATGGTGAACGTGCCCCCCTCGACCTGCACCATCTTGAACGACACGCCATTGACAGTGTAGGTGGTCGTCACTTCGGCTGAAGCCTTGCCGAGCATGATGTTGATCACCTGATTGACATCGGTCACATCTATCTTGCCGTCACCATTGACATCGGCTGCAGCATTGTTCTCGGCCTTGCCGAGCATGATATTGATAATCTGGTTGACATCGGTCACGTCAGCTTTGCCGTCACCGTTGACATCGCCCGACAACTTCAGGATAGGCTCGATGGCAATGTAGCCGGTGTAACTGCCTGAAACGCCAGGAGCGCACACGTCGCCACGATCGACATATCCGCCCTCGGGCAGTGTGATGTGGCAACCCACCAGTTGCAGGTCATATCCGCAGTTGATGTAGCCATGCTCGAGGCGCACCGTGGCATTGTCGATGGTGAGGTTGGCGTCGCCATCGTCCTCGCTGATGGCGGTGCTCCCGCCCCCGCTGCGAGCGGTAGCGACAATCGTGCAGTTGCGGATGGTCATGCGATGGTCGCCGCTGCCCGAGCCACTGCCGATCCAGAGGGCTGCACCTGAATTGTTGACGGTGAGTCTGCCGGGACCTTCGATCACGGCACCGTCGCAGTTCCCGACCGACACGGCAATCATGGCAGTGTTGCGCGTACAGTTGATGGTGTTGTCGCCTCGCAGCACAATCTTGATGCCCGGCAAAGTCCGGTCCACCTTGATAGGTGTGTTGTCTGAGGTAATGGTGACGTTGGTCAGGGTGAGCACATTGGCCTCGGGGTCGTAGGTGATGGTGCCCGTGATGCCGTCGCCGGCGACACCGTCCTTGTTCGCGGAGGTGACCACCGTGCCTGCGATGGTGATGGGATATTCTTCCGCAACCTCGTATTCGGTCAATGTGCCATCGGTGAGCAGCATCGGCCACCACCCCTTGGCCCGCGACTGCTGCACCTGTGCCGTGGTCATCTGCTGGTCGCCTGCACCTGTGGTGAAAATGTAATAGCTCTTGCGTGTGGGGCGATTGTCGAGCGAGGCGATGAACTGGTCGACGGCCGAGCTGCCGAGCTGGTTGCTGAAGACATAGAAGTTGGTAGTCAGTCCGGCTGCAAACGCTCCGGTCGACACCCTGAGCGAGGTCAGCTTGTTGGCTTCGCACGACAGCCGGCTCAGTGCCGCGTTGGGTGTCAGGTCGAGTTGGCGCAGCTGGTTTGCCGAGCACAACAGCGTCTGCAACTGTGTGCACCCTGCTACATAGAGATTGGTGAGCTGATTGTTGGCACAACTGAGAAAAGTCAGCTTGGTGTTCTTGTTCAAGTTGAGCGTGCCGAGCTTGTTTTGGTTGACATTGAGCGATGTCAGTTCGGTGAAATACTTGATGCCCACCAGGCTGGAGATATTCCGATTGCCGACATTCAGTTCTGTAACCGCCTTCCACTCGTCCTGGTCGAGTTTGCCGTTGCTATCGGTGTCCGTATCGCTGATGGCTGAGCGGAAATTGGCATCGGGGAAGTTGGTGGCATTGACATAGACCACGCCCCAATAATCCTCGTAGACTGTGTTTACAGGATTTAACCGCTGTGGATTCCAGCCCTTTGCTCTGGCAGCCTGCACCTGCTCGACGGTGAGTTCATTGCCTTTTTCGTATCTGTCCATGAATTTGAACGAAAGCATGGCACCTGTGCGAGTGGGCAATGACTCAACAAATTGAGCGGCCCCTGATCCGCTAATGTAGTTATCTTCCAACCACAAATTTTCCATTTTTGTGTTATTGGCCAGGTTGAGTGTGGTGAGCGAGGTATTGTAGCAATACAGTAATTTCAGATTGGGATTATGGCTCACGTCCAGCGTAGTGAGCGGATTGTCCTCACATCTCAGTTCGGTGAGTGCCGTCAATGCCGACACATCGAATGTGGTGAGGTTGTTTTGCTTACAAGACAAATCCGTCAATGCGGTGAAGTATTCAACTCCCTTGAGATTGCTGATTCCCAATGCTGTCGGACTCAACCAAGTAGTGTTAGCAACATCGGTGGTGGTGATGAATCGCTTCTTGAATTTTTGAGCCAGGTAATCGCGGAAATTGGCATCGGGGAAGTTGTCAATGCTGAAGTCTGCCACCACGTCTTTGTCGCTGATGACAATGTCGGTGCCTTTCACATCGCTCAGGAAAGCATTGTTGGTGTAGTCGTAATTGGCAATAGACTTGGACGAAGAGTTGAAGTTGGCACCGACGGGTTGCTGTATCACCACATTAGGTGAGAAACCCATAGATGACACATTCTCGACGTTGGGCTGGGTTGAACTGATGCTTTTGAGCGTGACCGTCTTGGGCGCAGTGGATGGATTAACCGAGTTATAAAAAAGAACATTAGAGATGTCCAGGAGGTCGCCTCCTCCACCATAGATGGTGGCATTCACATTAAAGAACGACACAGAGTTGTTGTCGTTGCTTCCCTCGATGCCGCCCTTGCTGGTGGCGGAAATATTGAGTGTCCCGGGGCCATTGATGGTGAGGTCGTATGCCCCGCTGATGTAGATGCCTCCCTCACTGCCGCCAGTGATGGTGGTTGTGCCGCTGCTCACCGTGAGGGTGGTATTCTTCTCAAAGCGTAAGGGTGCGGCTTGGGTGGCTGACAGATTGTTGGTGCCGACCAGTTCCACCTTCAGCCCCGAGTTGCTCTCGTTGTAGATGGCGCGGTTGTCACTGCCCGTGCGCGAGATAGTGACGTTGGTGAGTGTGACGGTGTTGCTCGATGGGTCATATTTTACCGTACCCGATGTGATGTTGCTGCCAGTGACGTTCTGGTAGTTGTCGCTGTTGACCGACACGCCTGCGATCTTGAAGCCGTAGTAGGTCGCGGCCTGCGCCGCCAGCGCCGCCAGCAGCAGTGCCAATATTGTGAAAAGTTTCTTCATATCTTTAGAGTCTTAGTGAATAATTGCGTGATGGTTTTACCCCTCACCCGACCTCTCCCCTGTGAGGGGAGAGGGGAAGTTAGACCCCTCACCCAACCTCTCCCCTATGAGGGGAGAGGGGATTGGGGTTGGCATGACAGTGGTGTCCCGACATCAGGTTATTTGAGCTTGACGCTCTCGACAACAGCTTTAACTACGGGGTCTTCAGGCTGGATGAAATTAATGGTCACGTCAAGGCATTTCTCCTCACCCCAGTCGGCCACAGCATGGTAGAACTGGTTGCCTTCGCTGCGGAGGGTAGAATATGTTTTGTCGCCCATTTTCACGTCGGCGCCTTTCTCTATGCCACCTGTTTCGAAGATGTCCTTGACTGTCTCGGCTGCTGTCTTGTGGGGAATAAGCGAGACTTCGATTTTTTGTGTCATGTGATCCTCTCTTTCCTTGGTCATGATGATTTCAGCGAAGGCGCCCACAGTGGCTTTCCAGCCTTCGGGCACGTCTAGGATCAAGTCGTCACTCTCGATAGAGCATGGTCCCGTCTTTTCAACCACAGCCTCTTCGTTCTCTTCGGCGGCTTGCTCGGTGGCAACAGAGTCAGACGGTGTGGTGCTGTTGGTGGCAGTGCTTCCGTTACATGCAGTGAACATAACCACTGCAGCAATCATTAAAAAAATCTTTTTCATTGTTGTTACTGTTTTGAGGGTTATTAATTGTTGTTTGTTTTCGCTTCAGGAGGGTTGCGATGGTGGCTGGCTCTGCTCGCGGGCCATCATCTGCTGGATGAGCGGCTCGAGACGATGCGCCACACGCTCCACAATCTTGTCGACCAACTGATCCTGCTGCTGGAGGTCGTGGAGATACCGGGCGGTGAACCGCATGGTGGCTTCTTGACGTTCTTTCTTGTTCATAATTTCACGTATTGGGGGCAGGAAATTTGATAATGCAAAATTACTGCTATTCCTCATCAGGGGTGTTGTGATTTTCGGTCAAAGTGCTGAAAATGAGTTGTGAATTTCGGTCAAAATGAAAAAATCGGGCAAAATGCCCGATTTTCTGCTTGTAGATGACGGATTATATCTCACGCAGATTCCACGTTTTTTCTCATGCTGATTTAGCAGATTCTTCCAGATAGGCTATCTCGCGGATTTCCAGTCCACAATACCAAAAAATCCACTATATCTGCTGAATCTACATGCCTTATAATCATCGGCGGGAAATCCCGGACAGGGACTACTTGGAACGGTATTGCGTGGGCGTGCAGCCGTAGATGCGCTTGAAGGTGTGGCTGAAGTTGCTGGTCTCGCTGAAGCCGCACAGCTGGGCAACCTCTGCCACCGGCTGCTCAGAGTCGTCGAGCAGTTGGATGGCCCGCTCCATCTGTATGGCCTGGATATAGGCCTTGGGCGACTTGCCCGACACGGCGAGCAAGCGGCGACGGAAGGTAGAAACACTCATATTGACCTGCGAGGCGATGGTCTCGACACTGAAATCGCCACGGGGCATGCCGTCATAGACCGCCTCGATGACCCGCATGAGGAATGCACGGTCGTCTTCTGACGGGATGTCAGTGACCTGGGTCGCTGCATCGGGCTGCTGCGCATCGGCCACAGCCTGTGCATCTGCAGGCCGATTGGCCTCGCGCAGACGCTCAACCTCACGAATGAGTGCCTGCATCTGTTGCTGCCAGCGACGGCGCAGATGATTGATGAGCCACCAAGTCGCCAACAACAGGATGACTATCAGCGTGGCTCCGATGATGATATTGCGGCGATTGGCACTGGATAGAGAAGCATTCTCTTGCTTCAACTGATTGTTGTCAAACTCGGCGTTGTAGCGCGACAAGGCCTCGGCAGTGGCATGGGTGTAGAGCGAGTCCTTGAGCAGATCGAAGCGGTCGAGATAATACTTGGCACTGTCGGGATTGAGTTTCCAGTAACTCTCGTATAGGCCTCGGTGCGAGTGTATCTCGTTGTAGAGGTCACCCATCTGTGAGAACAAGCCAGCAGCCTGACGGTAACATGGAATAGCCTCGCGTTGACGCTCTTGACAGAGCAATGACATGCCCAGGCGATTGAGGGCGATGGCTCGGGCATGGGCATCACCCATCTGCTCAAATGCCGGGATGACACGTCGCAGGATATTCTCGGCTTCACGATAGCGATGCAATCCGAGTAAAGCCGAAGCCTTCTGCGACAGGCGGATATAGGCCTGTGGGCGTTGCAGGGTCGAGTCGATGGCAAAGGCTTGCTGGGCATAGTCCACCGCCTTGTCGTCCTGTGCTAATGTATGATAGATTTCAGAAGCCATGCCCAACAGCACAGCCTTGCGCGGCGGGTTGTTGGCCTTGTCGGCGTGCTGCAGCGCTTGGAGGATATACTTCTCGGCCTCATGGGGCTGATAGGCAGCCATATAGATGCCTGCCAATGTGTTCATGCTCGACGAGATGCGGTCGTCATCACCGCTGCGCATATCGATTTCGAGACATTGCTTGGCATAGTATGCGGCACGCTTGAAGTCACCCATGCGCATGTATGCCAAGCCCAGCAGATTCAGGCAGTCGGCCTTGATGTCACTGCCTTCGCTTAACAAAGGCAGCACCTTGAGTCCGTACTCTTCGGCCAGGTCATATTGCTGTCGGTCGTAGAACCACTCAGCAGCCCAATACCACACTTGCTGCCTGAGCGAGTCGATGGGTGTTGTGGAAGCGAACTGAATGAATTGGTCGGTCAACTCATCGTCATTGACGGCTCGCATGACCTGATTGGCAACAGTCACTGCCGCCCCACCCTGCTCCTTATCGAACTGCTGCAACCAAGCAGTCATCTGCCCCGCATCGGCGGCCATCATGGTCACCGTGCCCATCACATAGGCCCATATCAATAGAATGATTCTCATTTTGCAAGTTTTTTTGTCAAAAACGTGGCAAAGATAAGAAATAACTGAGAAAGTTGCAAGATTTTTGCGGCAATCTTGTTACAGTTTACCCAACCTCTACCACTTACCCTGCAGAGGAACGAAAGTGCTAATACCATCTGAGCCAACGAGGGGTGTGGAACAGAATTGATTGTGCCATTTCTCTGAAATATTGGTCATTTTGGTCTTAATCATGAACAAATATTCTGTTATTGCATGTGTTTTAGGAAATTTTAGTGAGTTAAAGTTGTCGGTATCACGCAATTTGCCGAACTTTGCAAATTATTTATCAAACAGACAAAAACGAACTCAAACCAGATAATGGAAATCACTGCCCAACAATTGGCTCAGATGGTGCAAGGCACTGTCGACGGAGATGCCAATGTGACCATCAACAACTATGCCAAAATTGAGGAAGCAACTGCCGGTTGCCTGACTTTTCTGGCCAATCCTAAGTACACACACTATATCTATGATACGCAAGCCAGCGCAGTGCTGGTGCGCAAAGACTTTGTTGCCGAGCACCCCGTTCAAGCGACCCTGATTCGTGTCGAAGATCCCTACAAGACGCTTGCCGACCTGCTGAACATGGTGAGTGCCCAGATGACACCCGAGCGCCATGGAGTGGAGCAGCCGTGCTATGTGAGCGAAGGTGTCGAGTTGCCCGAGGAAACCTACGTCGGCGCATTTGCCTACATCGGCAAGGGTGTGAAGGTGGGCCGCAATGTCAAGATTTATCCTCAGGTCTACGTGGGTGATGGTGTGACACTGGGCGACAATGTAACCCTCTATCCCGGCGTGAAGATTTATCATGGTTGCCAGATAGGCAACCGCTGCACCGTGCATAGCGGTACCGTGATAGGCAGTGACGGCTTTGGATTTGCCCCGAAGGAAGACGGCACGTTTGAAAAGATTTCGCAGATAGGCATTGTGATTCTGGAGGACGATGTTGAGATTGGCTCTAACACTAGCATTGACCGTGCCACGATGGGTGCCACCATCATCAAGAAGGGTGTGAAACTTGACAACCTCATCCAGGTGGCGCACAATGTTGAGATTGGCGAGAACACGGTGATGGCTGCCCAGGTGGGCATCGCGGGTTCGACCAAGATTGGCCGCAACAACATGATTGGTGGCCAGGTGGGTTTTGCCGGCCACATCACCGTGGGCGACAACAACGGCATTGGTGCCCAGAGCGGTGTTCCCAACAGTGTGGGCGACAAGCAGCGCCTGCTGGGCAGTCCTGCCATCAACGCGATGGACTTTGCCCGCCAGAATGTCTACTTCAAGCGCCTGGGCCAGATGTCTGATGACATCCGCGCCCTGAAGAAAGCGCTTGAATCACTGAAGGACGAAAAATAACAATACACAATAATGAAACAAAGAACATTAAAGAGCGAGTTTACGCTCAGTGGCAAGGGTTTGCACACTGGTCTGCACATCGATGCCACCTTCAAGCCCTCGGAGGTTAACACAGGCTATGTGTTTGTACGCACCGACCTTGACGGCCAACCTCGTGTCGAGGCTGTGGCCGAGAATGTGATCGAGACTCAGCGCGGCACCGTGATTGCATCGCGCATCAACAAAGAGGCTCGCGTGAGTACCATCGAGCATGCCTTGGCCGCCCTCTATGCAGCCGGCATCGACAATGTGCTCATCGAGGTTAATGCTCCCGAGCTTCCTATTCTTGATGGCAGCGCCATCGAGTGGGCCAAGAAGATTGATGAGGTGGGCTATGCCGAACAGGAAGCCGAGAAGGAATTCTATGTGGTGAAGCACCGCATCAAGGTCGTCGACCCGGAGACAGGCTCGTCGCTGATTGTGCTGCCCGACGATGATTTCTCGATCGACACGATGATTGAATTCCCCTCGCCGGTGCTGAGCAACCAGTTTGCCTCGCTCGACAATATGACCAAGTTTAAGGACGAGATCGCCGGATGCCGCACGTTTGTGTTTGTGCGCGAGGTGATGCCGCTGCTTGAGCGCAACCTCATCAAGGGCGGCGATCTGGACAACGCCATCGTCATCTATGACACGCCCATGGCTCAGGAAGACCTGGACAAGTTGGCCGACACGATGGGCGTAGCCCACAAGCCCGCCAACGAGTTGGGCTACCTGAACAACAAGCCGCTGGCCTACAGCAACGAGCCTGCACGCCACAAGTTGCTCGACGTGCTGGGCGACCTGGCATTGATAGGCCGTCCGCTCAAGGGTCGCATCGTCGCCACCCGCCCCGGACACTCGCTGAACACACAACTGAGCAAGCGCATCCGTCAGGAACTGCGCAAGCAGAGTATCCAAGTGCCCGCCTACGATCCCAACGTGGCTCCGCTGTATGACATCAACAAGATACGTGAGATGTTGCCTCACCGCTTCCCCATGCAGTTGGTCGACAAGGTGATCGATATGGGTGCAGACTATGTCGTGGCAGTGAAGAACGTGACCTCGAACGAGCCTTTCTTCCAGGGCCACTTCCCCACCGAACCTGTGATGCCCGGCGTGCTGCAAGTCGAGGCCATGGCCCAGGCAGGAGGACTGCTGGTGCTGAGCACGGTAGATGAGCCTGAACGTTACTCGACCTACTTCATGAAGATTGACAACGTCAAGTTCCGCCAGAAGGTGGTGCCAGGCGACACACTCATCTTCCACCTGCAACTCTTGTCGCCCATCCGTCGCGGCATCGCGTCGATGAAGGGATATGCCTTTGTGGGCGAGAAGGTGGTGAGCGAGGCCGAGTTTATGGCACAGATTGTCAAGAACAAATAAGCCCCCCAAGCCCCCCTAAAGGGGGGTGTGCTAACAGTAATTCTCAATTCACAATTCTCAATTCACAATTCTCAATTCACAATTCTCAATTAGATAGAAAAGAATGGATTATCAGCAACTGCAACCTCTGGCATCGATTCATCCCGATGCCAAGATAGGTGAGGGAGTCAAAATAGGGCCATTTGTCACCATCGACGCCAATGTTGAGATTGGCGACGGCACCATCATCGACAGCAATGCAGTCATCCGCTCGGGTGCCCGCATTGGCAAGAATTGTCACATCCACTCGGGCGCCGTGGTGAGCGACATCCCACAAGACTTGAAGTTCAAGGGCGAGGATACAATTGCCATCATCGGCGACAACACCTCGATTCGTGAGTTTGCCACCATCCACCGTGGCACTGCATCGAAGGGCAAGACCGTCGTAGGGTCAAATTGCCTGATTATGGCCTACTGCCATGTGGCCCACGATGTCGTGGTGGGCAACCATGTGATCATGAGCAATTGCGTGCAACTGGCGGGTGAGGTCATCGTGGGAGACTGGGCTGTGCTGGGCGGCGGTTCGCTCGTGCACCAGTTCTCGCTCATCGGCGAGCACGTGATGTTGCAGGGCGGCTCGCATGTGAGCAAGGACATTCCGCCATACGTCTTGGCTGGTCGCAATCCGCTCACCTATAGTGGCGTCAACTCGGTGGGTCTGCACCGCCGTGGTTTCACCGAGGACCAGATCAACGACATCCAGGCCGTGTATCGCGTGATCTACCTGTCGCGGCTCAACACCAGCGATGCCTTGGCTCGGCTGGAACAAGATCACAAGCCCACCCCCGAGCGTGATGTCATCATCAACTTTATCCGATCGAGCAAGCGCGGCATCATCCGTGGCGGCCTACTGTAAAAGCCAATCAACCTACACCAGCATATAAAACGGGCACTCGCTGTGGAGTGCCCATTTTTTGTTCAACGAATATTGCTCAGACGATTTTCTCCAGTTTTGACGTGAGAGCGATGATTTCATCGTCACTGACATGGTAGTCGCTGAGGTCGTTGGCAAAGTAGCGGTCGTAGGCCGACATATCGATAAGCCCATGTCCCGACAGGTTGAACAGGATGACGGGGGCACGCCCCTCGACCTTGGCCCTGAGCGCCTCACGGATGGTAGCGGCAATGGCGTGCGATGACTCGGGTGCCGGGATGATGCCCTCGGTGCGTGCAAAGAGTGCCGCCGCCTTGAACGACTCAAGTTGCGGAATGTCGACGGCATCGACCAGGTTGTCACGCTTGAGTTGACTGATGATGGCACCACCACCATGATAGCGCAGGCCGCCGGCATGGATGTTGGCCGGCGAGAAGTCATGTCCCAGGGTGTACATGGGAATCAGCGGTGTGTAGCCAGCCTCGTCGCCAAAGTCGTACTGGAAGACACCTCGTGTGAGTTTGGGGCACGATTCAGGCTCAGCAGCGATGAAACGGGTCTGCTTTTCGCCACTGAGGTTGTGGCGCAAGAATGGGAACGACAATCCCGAGAAGTTGCTGCCGCCGCCAAAGCATGCGATGATCACATCGGGATATTCGCCAGCCATCTCCATCTGCTTCTCGGCCTCCATGCCAATGACTGTCTGGTGCAGTGCCACATGATTGAGCACCGAACCGAGGACATACTTGCAGTTGGGTGTCTGCATGGCTAACTCAACAGCCTCGCTGATGGCGGTACCGAGCGAGCCTTGATAATTGGGGCGCTCGGTGATGACCTTGCGGCCTGCCTTGGTCGACATGCTGGGCGAAGCGATAACCTCGGCACCATAGGTCTGCATGATGGATCGGCGATAGGGCTTCTGGTTATAAGAAATCTTGACCATATAGACGGCCAGTTCCAGCCCGAAGTGCTTGGCAGCCAACGACAGTGCCGCTCCCCACTGCCCTGCCCCGGTCTCGGTGGTGATGTTGGTCACGCCCTCGGCCTTGCAGTAGAAGGCTTGTGCGATGGCCGAGTTGAGTTTGTGCGACCCGACCGGGCTCACACTCTCGTTCTTGAAATAGATGTGGGCAGGGGTGTCGAGCGCTTGCTCCAGTCCGGTGGCTCGCACCAGCGGTGTGGGGCGATAGATGCGATACATGTCGCGCACCTCGTCAGGAATGTCAATGAAGCGGTCGGTGTAGTTCATCTCCTGGTCGGCACACGCCTTGGCGAAGAGCGGATAGAGGTCCTCGGCCTTCAAGGGCTGCTTGGTACCCGGATTGATGAGGGGTAATGGCTTGTTGGTCATGTCGGCAATGACATTGTACCAGTACTTGGGAATATCACATTCCGATAACAAAAACTTTTTTCTTTCCATTTTTAAATAAATATTATCATTTAGCCTATATTTGAAATTCAATGCAAAGAAAAGATAAGTTTTTGTATAGAAAAAGCATATTGCAGAATATTTTCCAACATTCTGCAATATGTGTTTCAATTCGTTGAAAGGAGTTATCGCGACTGCTCAATTCTTGAAGCGGGAGGTGTCAACACGCTGGTGCTGGCGCTCCTTGTAGCCACCGATGTTGTAGGTGGCGGTAATGCCAAAATAGCGATAGCCAGTAAAGCCCATCTTGTAGTTCTGGGTCTTGTATCGCATGACGGGACTGATGGACGATTTGCGCAAGAGGTCATCGGCCGTGACCTTGACGGTGAGCCGCTTGTTGAAGAACTGGCCGATCAGATCGACAGTGAGATTGGCCGACGCTGGCAGGTTGAACAACCCTTGATTGGCTCGAGTTCGGGCAAAGAGCGTGACATTTGCAGTGAGCCATGATGTGATTGTGAATCGATTGCGCCAGTTGAGCATCGCATTGAACACACTGCGGTCGAAGGGAAGGTCGTAGTAGTCCGAGTCCTTCTCGCGATTCCACAGCAGATAGAGCGATGTGTTGGTTTGCCACCAGTTTGTGATCTGCCATGGCGCGTATGCCATCAGTCCCACAGTCTGACGGAAGTCGAAGTTGACATAGCGATACTCCATGACCAAGCGGTCTTGTCGTAGATAGGCCGTCTGGATGAAATAGTCACTGAGATGCTCGAACCATAGGGAAAACTGGTATTTGCTCTTCAACAAGTAGACCAGTTGCGTCTGATAGCGCTTGAGGGGACGCAATGCCGGATTGCCGAAAACCTCGCCATAACCACCATCGGTGAAACTGTGGCCACTGGCCACGGCCCAATAGTCTGGATATCGCCTGTCACTGAACATGGACAGTTGCAACAAATGATGCTCAGATGGCATGAACGAGCAATTAAAGGTGGGGAACCAAGCCCACTCGCTGAACACATTGTTCTTGAACAATTCGGCTGCGAGAGTGATGTCCAGCGAGAAGCGTTTACCCCACCCTTTGCTAAAACCGCCATAGATGTTGACAATGCTTTCGTGCTGATGTGCCTCAGCATTCATGCCTGCCAAGTTGATGTGCTGGAAACTGTGGTCGCTCGCACGGGAATAAGAAGCACCATAATTCAGTCCCCACTCTCCAGCCCACTCATGCTGCATCGAGGCAAACACCTTCAAGCGATTGATGCGCTGGCTACTCTCTGCATCATAGCACAATGGCCCACTGGGCAACACGCTGTTGACCGAACTTGTACCACGAGCATGAAACCAAGTGTAGTCGGCAACAGCCTTCAGTCCAAATGATGATTTGTAGTTGAGTTGCAGGTTGTGCATAGTCGTGCGGTCGTCGCTACCAGCCAGTGAAGTGATGTCGCCCTCGGTCGTACTCGCGTTGTGACGCGTGTTGTGACTGCCCGTATAGGCCAGACTCAGCATCGAGGCATAGTCAACCTCCAGACGGTAGTTGTGCTCATGCAACCGCCTCGGCACTATGGTGTGCGACCTGATGTCATAGACTGTGCCATCGGACTGCAAGTGCAACGACTGGTCATGACTCTCGCTGTAACTACGGCCATGATGATGACCATACATGCCATCGATGGACCATCTGCCTCGCTGTGCAAAGAACGAAGCCTGCTGCTTGAACCGCGCATCGTGCTCGTGCATCGTTCCCACACTGACCTGCCCTTGCAGCACATCATGTGTGGTGTCGCGGCTCAGATTGAGATTGATGACCTGCCCCCTGACCTGATAATGTGCCGGTGCGGCATACATCACCTCGGCATCCTTGATGCGGGTGGCAGGAATGGTTCGCAGCAACTGGGTGAGTTGCTCGGGTGTCATGGTCGATACCTTGCCATCGATGATGATGGTCACGGGCCGTCCAGCAAGTTGCAAACTATTGCCCTGCTCGGTCACACCCGGCAATTCCTTGAGCGCATCATAGGCATTGTCCACACCCTTGTCACGCATCAATCGAGGCAAGTCAAACACCAGTTTGCCACGCTCGGCCTTGACCATGGGACGCTCACCCATAATCATGACCTCGGGCAGCGTGCGCAGGAGGCTATCGATGCGCAACGAGTCGGTCTGTGCGCCCGCTGTCATCCCGACCAGCAAGAGCGCGATGAGGTATAATTGTTTCATGGCTGCAAAGGTAGGGGCTACCGCTCGGCGGGCAAAGCCATCGCGCTTATCTAGTCTTAACAGAAGTGTTATTTAGGCTTAACAGATTGTAGTGCTTATTTAATAATGTGTTATCTTTGCCGCTGTATGAAACTCAAGACCCAATATATGGCCCTGATAGTGGGCATCGTGCTGTTTGTAGTATTTGCCTATCAAGTGACGTGGCTCGCGATGCTCTACCACAACGAGACCACCGAGACCCGCCGTCGCATCCAACATGCTGTAGTCATGGCCGACTACATCGAGTTGGACATGCGCACCAACCAGATCAGGCAATTTGGCACTGTACATGGCACGGTGACGGTGACTAGCAATCAGACAGGTGACTCAGCCTATGTCGAGACCATCAAGCGACGTGAGCATGGCGACTCGGTGTTCTACAATGTGCAACGCCGCCCCATGCGCATCCAAGAGCGCGACTCGGTCAACAGCCATCCGTTGACTTGGCAGTTTGAGGACCGTCGCAACGACAGTATCTTGATTGCCCAGAACCCGATGCTGGGCATGACCTACGTCGTGCAACGCACCACACACTATTCTTTGGATCAGATTGTTCCTGTCGATTTTGCCCGCTACGACAGTCTGCTGACCTGCCAGTTGCATGAAGCGGGACTCGACATTCAACATCTGACAGAACGCATCGACAGCACTGGCGTAGTCATCGACAGCATCGCCACGCCTGGCTATCATCGCAGCCCTCAAGCCGAGCGGTTTGTCTTCTTCACCGCAATTGATGGCTTGGCCGCCTACAGGCTAACCACCGAGCCCGTCAAGAGCATCGTCTTGCGACAGATGGCAGGAATCCTAGCCACCTCGGCCATCATCTTGATTGTACTCATGGCCTCGTTCTGGTATCTGATCCACACCGTGGCACGGATGCGCACGCTCGATGAGATGAAGAGCGACTTCACCAACAACATGACTCACGAACTGAAGACTCCCATCGCCGTAGCATATGCCGCCAATGACGCTCTACTCAACTTTGAGGAACAGAGCGAGAAAACACGACAATACCTGCTCATCGGTCAGGAACAACTAGGCAAGTTAAGCGAGATGGTGGAACAAATCCTGAACATGAGCCTGGAGAAGCGAACCAAGCGGCTGAACATCGCCACGCTGATGTGGCGCGATGTGATTGATGCGCTGGTTGAGGCTCAACGCCTCAAGAGTGACAAACCCACAGACATCACGGTAGACATCACCCCATCTAATGCTAGTGTCAAAGCCGACCGCCAGGCCCTATCATCGATGGTGAACAACCTGATAGACAATGCCATCAAGTATTCGGGCGACGAGGCACATATCACCATCAGTTGCCATAACAACGAGATTGTAGTGAGCGACCAGGGCATTGGCATCCCACACAGCAAGTTGCCGTTTGTGTTCGACAAGTTCTACCGTGTGCCGCAAGGCGACCGGCATGATGTCAAGGGGTATGGTCTAGGGCTATATTATGTCAAGCAGATGATGACCCAGCATGGCGGCAATGTCGAGATTGAGAGCGACCCAGGCAAGGGCACAACGATTAAACTGAAGTTCAATGGAAACAATTAAGGTACTGCTGGCCGAGGATGAGAATAACCTAGCCATGATTATACGCGACACACTTGATGCACAGGGATTCAGCATCGAGATTGCGCTCAATGGCGATGATGCGTTGCACAAATTCTTTGCCACACGCCCCGATGTGCTGGTGGCTGATGTGATGATGCCACGCATGGATGGTTTTGAACTGGTGCGCCGCATTCGTCAGACCGACCATACGACACCGGTACTGTTCTTGACAGCACGCTCGGCGATTGACGACGTGGTGCACGGCTTTGAGTTGGGAGCCAATGACTACTTGAAAAAGCCTTTTGGGATGCAAGAACTCATCATTCGCATCAAGGCGCTGCTGGGCCGAGCATCGATGCAGACACAGCAGGGCGACTCTCGCAAATCGATCTTCAAGATTGGGCAGTATGAGTTCAATGCTCAGACTCAACAACTATACTGGGCTGGCGAGACCATGACACTATCGCACCGCGAATCGGAGATATTGCGCCGGCTGGTTGAGAATCGCAATGAGGTGGTCGAGACGCAGACCATCTTGCTGGAACTGTGGGGCGATGACACCTTCTTCAACAACCGTTCGCTACAGGTGTTCATCACCAAGTTGCGTCACCGGCTGTCGCACGACCCACAGGTGCGCATCGTCAATGTGCGCGCCATCGGATACAAACTGAT
Organism: Porphyromonadaceae bacterium UBA4262; assembly: GCA_002396085.1. Classification (GTDB taxonomy): domain Bacteria; phylum Bacteroidota; class Bacteroidia; order Bacteroidales; family Muribaculaceae; genus Sodaliphilus. The sequence goes on along the minus strand of DGWI01000002.1, from coordinate 103,988 downwards.
TGCCCCCTGACCAAGGATGAGAGAGTTGCCGCGACAGGAGTCGCGGCATAGAAAGACCGAGAGGCAAGAACCGAAAACTGAAAACTGAAAACCGAAAACCTACTTGCGGTCAAGGGCCTCGAGTTTGCGGCCTTCGCCCAGACGGTAGTAGATGTTGCGCAGGGCATTGCGGACCTCTTCGTTGTCGGAATCTTGCTCCAAGGCCTTCTCAAAGAAGGGCATGGCCTCGCGATAGAGCGGGATGACCTGCTTGCGGAACTCCTTGCGACTGAGGTTGGGGTGAGACTCGGCTACAGCCATCGCCTTATTGTAGTAGTAGCGCCCCACGTTGAACTGCGCCTGGGCATTGTCGGGCGCCAACTCGACGCAACGCTTGAAGTGAGGAAATGCTGCCTCCAGTCCATCTTGCTGCTCGACAACCAGCCCCTTGAGGTTGTGCAACTCGGCATCGGCTTCGTTGGCCTCGATGGCGCGATCGAGCAAGTCGTTGGCCTGAATGAACTCCTTCTTGTTGATGTGGTTGTTGATGAGGATGCGGATGTACTGAGGGTCGGCGGTGCCGAAGGTCTTGTAGGCATCGGCTGCAATCTGAACGATGCCCGCATCGTCCTTGAGAGCCGAGAGGCACACCAGCGCATAGTCGAAGGCTTCCTTCTTGGTGTAGCCCAATGCACGAGCGGCTGCAAAGAGGTCGGCGGCGCCGCGGTATTCGTTCTGCTGCCACAGCGCGATGCCCTGGAAGTATCGCGTCTGGCCCAAGATGGTGTCGGGCACTGCCCCACCCTGTCGCCCTGCCAGCGTGCAGTAGATGTCCCATGCCTTGTAGGCTCCGTCCCAGTCCTTGAGGTTGTAGAGTTCGCCTCCCACCTTGTTGTAGTCGCTCATCTTGGCGCTGAGCCGACCGACGATGTCTTGCGAGTACTTGGTCTTGACCTTGGCCCGCATGGTCTTGCGGTCGACCTTGGGCCGTCCGTTCTTGTCGGTATCGACGATGGTGTCGAGTTTCAGTGCCTGTCGGTAGTAGCCATATCCATCAATGAGCGCATGACCCATCGCCTTGACATCCACCTTCTTACCCACAGCGCGGTTAGACATGAATTTGTCATAGAGGCGATACTGCACATTGCCTGCCACATACCATGTTTCGGCCTTGTCTTTGGTTTCTTCGTTGGTCAGGGCTGGAGTGATTTTCTTGGCAGCGGCCTTAATATTATCGACGGTGAGTGTCATTCCGTCGATGGTCTTCTTGACCTCGGCGACCACGCGCTGCTGCGCACCAGCCGTGAGTGCCAGAACACCTATTATATATAATATGAGAATACGCTTCATGATTGCTCTTTGCTTTTGGAGTGCAAAGTTAGTACTTTTTAATCGAAAATTGAGAATTGAGAATTGAGAATTTTTGTTGCTGCTGGATATCGCACGCAGATGGCGCAGATATTTTTGAAGACTACTAAGACACCTAGTTTGGCGGGTGTTCCCGCTAGATAAAGCGCTGGCCTGCAACCGTGGGGTTACAGGCCAGTGCTTTATCTAGGGGTGATGTCTAGGGATTACTTGACACCCATGAGTTCCATCTTGTACTTGATGTCGTCGATGACGCGCTTTGACTTGGCAGCATCGTCGGCATTGAGTTGACTAGCCTTTTCGAGCAGAGGCAGTGCCTTGTTGTAGATGGGCACCAGTTTCTCCTTGAGTTGAGCATTGGTGGCATTGGGGTTCTCGTCGATGATGGCCTGAGCTTGCAAATAGTAGCAGCGACCCAGGTCGTAGAAACCCTGTGCATAGGTAGGATCGCAGTCGACAGCCTGCTGGTAGTAAGGGATAGCAGCGTCGATATCCTCCTTCTCGAGCTCGGCGGTAAAGCCCTTCATGTCGTAGAGGGTAGCGTTGTGACCGTCGCGAGCGATGGCAGCGTCGATGTAATTGTAGGCGCTAGCATAGTCCTTCTTGTCGAGGAATCCCTGCACCAGGTTGGCCAGTGCCGAAGTAGCGTAAGCACCCACCTGATTCTCGGTGTAACCCAACTTCTGCGACATTGCCAGAGCGGGATAGGCGTTGGCAAAGTCCTTGGCGTTGTAGAATGCATAGCCCTGGAAGAACTTGAGCTCGGCGATAGTCGAGTCGCCCAGATTGATGTTGTTGGCGTGAGCAAAGGGCGAAGTCACGACCTCGCAATAGTTGCCGTAAGCCTTGGCAGCATTTGCCCAGTCCTCAGCCTTCTGGCTTTCCTGTGCAGCATTCAGATAGGTATTGCCCAGGTTGCCCATGTCGGTGATGTGCGGCAGCAGAGCAGCGATGATGTCCTTGCTGTATTTGGTTTTGATCTTGGGCATGCCGTTCTTGTCAAGCTTGAAACTGCCGTCCTTGTTGGTCTCCTTGACACTGTCGAGTGGCAGTGCCTTGAACATGTACTCAAAGCCTGCATTGAGAGCCTCGCCCATCATGTTGGCATCAAACATACCACCATCCTGACCGACAGCCTTCATGGCCTGCATCTGGTCGAAGAGCTTGAATGCCAATCGGCCAGCGGTGTACCAAGTGTGAGCATTATTCATACTCTCGGGGTTGGTTGTTGCAGGCTCAAGTTTGTCGAGTGCAGCAGCCAGTTCGGCAGGATTGTTCGAACCAACCACCTTTTCTGCTTCCTTAACCAAGCTCATCTGAGCCATTGCGCTCGATGCCACCATGGTGACTCCAGCGAGTAAAAGAAAGAATTTTTTCATTTTATTATCAATTTAGGTTAAAAATTATTATTCGTTATTATTCTCTTCCTCAACTTGAGGATTGTCATCATTTATGTTCAACGTGTCCTCGCCTTCAACTTCAACGACTTGTTCGGTGACATCCTGGGCAAATGCCTGCATCACGCTTTCCTCGTCGGTGCTCTCGGGCTCGGTATCTACCTTGCAGACCGATGCAATCTGGTCGTTCTTCTTCTCGAGGTTGATGAGTCTCACCCCCTGTGTGGCGCGTCCCATGACTCGCAGGCTCTTCACCTTGAGTCGGATGGTGATGCCACTCTTGTTGATGATGACCAGGTCGTTGTCATCGTTCACATTCCTTATTGCAATTAACTTGCCAGTCTTCTCGGTAATGTTAATAGTTTTAACACCCTTGGCCCCACGGTTGGTGACCCGGTAATCCTCAAGACTGCTGCGCTTGCCCATACCCTGCTCCGAGACCACAAGCACGTCGTCGTTCTTGCTGGCCTTCATGCAGATCATGCCGATGACCTCGTCATCATCGCCGTCGAGTGTCATGCCACGCACACCAGTAGCCGTGCGTCCCATGATGCGCACCTTGTTCTCGTTGAAGCGGATGGCACGGCCATTGCGGTTGGCCAGTATGATCTCGCTGTCGCCCTCGGTGAGCACAGCACCCACGAGTTGGTCATCGTCGTTGATGTTAATGGCACGCACGCCGTTGAATCGCGGACGCGAGTACTCGCTCAAGCATGTGCGCTTGACCACGCCACGCTTGGTGGCAAACATGATGAAGTGCGACTTGTTGTACTCGGGATCGGTGAGCGCCGTAGCACGAACAAAGGCAAAGATGCGGTTCTCGGGACCCAGGTTGAGCAGATTCTGGATGGCGCGTCCCTTGCTGTTCTTGCCCATCTCGGGAATCTGGAATACACGCAGCCAGTAGCAGCGTCCCAGTGCCGTGAAGAAGAGCATATAATTGTGGTTGGTCGCCTCGTAGACATACTCGATGAAGTCCTCATCGCGTGTGTCGCTGCCCTTAGACCCCACACCGCCGCGGGCTTGTGCGCGGTATTCCTTGAGCGGGGTGCGCTTGATGTAGCCAAAGTGCGAGATCGTGATAATCATCGGGTCATCACTATAGAAGTCCTCGGCATTCATCTCGCCCTCATCGGGACAAATCTCGGTGCGACGCTCGTCGCCAAACTTCTCCTTGACCTCAAGGAGTTCGTCCTCGATGACCTTGCGGCACACTGCCGGGTCATTGAGGATGCTATTGAGATAAGCAATGGTCTTCTCAAGTTCTTCCAACTCGTCGTGCAGTTTATTCTGCTCCAGATTGGTGAGTTGACGCAAGCGCATCTCGACGATGGCACGCGTCTGCAGATCATCGAGACCAAAGCGCTCGCTCAAGCGCTGGCAGGCCTCCTCGGTGGTCTTGCTCGAGCGGATGATGGCCACCACCTCGTCGATGTTGTCGCTGGCGATGATAAGGCCCCGCACGATGTGTGCGCGTTCCTCGGCCTTCTTGAGTTGGAACTTGGTGCGTCTGATCACCACATCGTGGCGGTGCTCAAGGAAGTATTGCAGCAACTGCTTGAGGTTGACCGTCTGCGGATGCCCGTCGACAATGCACACGTTGTTGACGCTGAAGCTGTACTGCATCTGCGTGAGCTTGAACAACTTGTTCATCAGCACATTGGCATTGTGATCTTTCTTGACATCGATGACGATGCGCATGCCGTGACGGTCGCTCTCATCGTTGATGTCGGCGATGCCCTCGATCTTCTTCTCCTCGACCAGTCGCGCAATGTTCTCGATGAGTTCGCGCTTGTTGACATTATAGGGAATCTCGGTCACCACGATGCGCTCGTGGTTGGCCTCGGTCTCAATTTCATACTTGGCACGGATGATGATGCGCCCGCGTCCAGTCTCGAAGGCCTCGCGCACGCCCTGCATGCCATAGATGATGCCACCGGTGGGGAAATCGGGTGCCTTGATGTACTGCATGAGGTCGCTGATCTCCATCTCGGGGTTCTCGAGCAATGCGATGCATGCATCAATGCACTCGCCCATGTTGTGGGGAGCCATGTTGGTGGCCATACCCACAGCAATGCCCGACGCGCCATTGACCAGCAGATTGGGGAATCGTGTTGGCAGCACGGTAGGCTCAGAGAGTGTGGCATCAAAGTTGGGGATAAAGTCGACGGTGTCCTCATCGAGGTTGTCCATCATGAGTTCGCCCATCTTGTCAAGTCGCGCCTCGGTGTAACGCATGGCAGCGGGGCTGTCGCCATCGACCGAGCCGAAGTTACCTTGTCCGTCAACCAGCGGATAACGCATGGCCCAGTCTTGTGCCAAGCGCACCATGGCCAGGTAGACCGACGAGTCGCCATGGGGATGATACTTACCAAGGACATCACCCACGATACGCGCCGACTTCTTGTAGGGTGCGTTGGAGAAGTTCCTCAGTTTTGCCATGCCGTAGAGCACACGACGGTGGACGGGCTTGAATCCGTCACGCACATCGGGCAGTGCTCTCGACACGATGACCGACATCGAGTAGTCGATGTAACTAGAGCGCATCTCGTTCTCGATGTTGATCTCAAAGATTCGATCACTGTTCATTAAAAATATGTCTTTATTTTTTTACTGTTCCGGGCACACGCTGCAGGCCACATTTCGCCCAAGGCTCACGCAATGCCACATTAGTTCAAAATATCTACAAAGATACAACAAATCTGCCAATCGCGCGCTAATAATTCAACAAAAAAAGACGGTTTAAACTCTTTTTAGCATTTCGGGAGCCGGAACGTCCCTTCGGATACGGCAACAGGGTCTCACGCAGATGGCGCAGATTATCTTTTAGAAGACAACAAGGACAATGAGGACAATTCTTTTCATACTGACAACCAACCTTATTATTGTTCATGTTGACCGTGTTGTTTTCTTTTTCTTTCCCGATCGGGGTTGCAACTGGGACGGAACCCCTCACATGACCTCTCCCCAGAGAGGGGAGAGGTATAGGGTGGAAATTTTTTTTGGACGATTCAACAAAAAGTTGTACCTTTGCGGCGATTTTTGGCGTCGGGAGGCCTCAAGGTGAGCCCGATGATGGGAATCCGCGTGAAAAACCGGAACTGTTCCTGCAGCTGTAATCTCCATTCAACTAAAAGGTTGTCTGCTAGAAGCCACTGACCGCGCACATGACGGTCGGGAAGGCTAGGCATCCTGGAGAAAGTCAGAAGACCGGCCAAAATCCATTCATAACATTACGGACGTCCAGGAAAAGACGTTGACCGAATGCTTAAGACTGAAATGACATCAAGACTGACAGTAAGATTGCTGGCTGTAGTGCTGGCATCGGGTGCTGTACAGGCTGCCGTGGCCCAGAGCGACATCTGGCGCAACGACAGTCTGCCTGAGGTTGTCGTTACCGGCACCGGCACTCAACATCTGCTCAAAGACGCTCCTGTGCAAACCGAAGTCATCACCCACAAGATGCTCGAGAACTATGCAGGCAAGAGCATAGAAGACATCTTGGGCGGCCTGACCGCCTCGTTCGGCTTCAGTGAGGACGACATGGGCTCGCAGATGCAATTGAACGGATTGGGTAACTCTTATATCCTTATATTAATAGACGGCAAGCGCATCCACGGCGACGTGGGCGGCCAGAACGACCTGTCGCTCATTGACCCTCAGAACATCGAGAAGATTGAGATTGTCAAGGGGGCATCGAGTGCGCTCTATGGCTCGGATGCCATTGCCGGCGTGGTCAACATCATCACCCGCAAGCACCATGAGCAAGGCATACTTGTCGAGAATACCACTCGTCTGGGCAGTTATGGTGACGTGCGTCAGCACAACGGGTTGGCACTGAACTACGGCAAGTGGAGCAGTTACACCAACTTCCAACTGCAACACAGCGACGGATGGCAGAACACCGCAGTCGAGCACACCCAGGGCTCGGAACCACCCATCACCGACTCGCGCAACAAGACCGTAAACCGCCACACCAACTGGCAGGTGTCGGAGCGCATCACCTATCAGCCCACCAATCGGCTGGAACTCTATGCCGACGGCAGCACCTACTGGAAGCGCATCTATCGCGTCAGTGGCCGTCATCCACACTACGATGTGAAGACGTGGGACATGGAGTATCACAATGGCTCGGCCTCGGTGGGTGGTAAGTGGAAACTGAATGGCGCCGACTTCATCTCGCTGGATGTCGACTGGAACCGTCATGCTTATTACTACTATTACACAGCGACGACACTGGTCGAGGACTACGAGAAGAGTGCTGGCACACCTTATTACCCTTACTATCCCTATCTGCCCGGCCAGAAGGAGTTGCAGAGCGACCAACAACGCACCATGGCCACAGCCAAGGGTGTATTCACCCTACCCTATGAGAACCGCTTGAGCGCCGGCTTTGAGTATCGCTACGACTGGCTCAAAGCCCCCACCCGTGTGGCGGGCGGCAAGGCCAGCGACTGGACCGGTGCCATCTACATCCAGGATGAGTTCAACCTGGTGCGCAACCTCAACATCACCGCCGGACTGCGCTTGAACTACAATGAGCAGTTTGGCACCCGCCTCACGCCCAAGGTGTCGGCCATGTGGCGTTTGGGCAATCCGTGGCGACTGCGTGCCACCTGGAGCCAGGGCTTCAAGACACCTGCCATACGCGAACTCTTCTACCGCTATGTGCGTCAGATGAGCGGCACTTACCTCTATCTGGGCAATGCCAACCTCAAACCCCAGTCAAGCAACTACTGGTCGGTGAGCGGCGAGTATACCTGGGCTGGACTGAGCGTTACCCTGTCGGCCTACTACAACAAAGTCAAGGACATGATTGCCCTGGTTACCATCCCCAACTATCAGGCACCCGATGAATATATCCAACAATATGACCCCGTGAAGACGCGTCAGTACCAGAACATCGAGGATGCCAAGACTCGCGGCATTGATGTGAACATCAGTTACAGCTGGCGTGAGTTCATGTTTGGGCTGGGTTACAGTTATCTGGACACCGATGCTCACCAGTATGACTCCAACCACGACAAGATGCGTGAGGTCACCATCGATGGCATGGCTCACCACAAGGGCAACTTCATGGCAACTTGGGGTCATCGCTTCACTCCGGGTTATCGTCTGAGCGCGGGCCTGTATGGCCGTATGTCGAGCAAGCGCTACTATCAGGATGATGGCAATGGCAAGGGTTATCAGATATGGCGCATCGCCACAACTCACGACCTGGGTCACTCGCGCACGATGACCTATCGCATCGAGGCTGGTGTTGACAACATCTTCAACTATTGCGACCGCACACCTCATGGGCTGCATCTGGGCACCACCACGCCTGGCATAACAGTCTATGGGTCATTCACCATCCGCTTCACTCAAGGCAAGAAACTGAAAAACAACTATAAGTCTAACTTTAATTCTAAACAAAACAATGAAGAAATTTAAATCATTGATGATTGCCATGATGGCAGTCTGCACGATGTTGGGCTTCACCGCTTGTGGTGATGACAATGACGAGCCCACACCCGTGGTTGAGAACAACTACACCATCTATCAAAAGGCTGTGAACCAGACCGTCAAGTCGCAGAAGAAGAACAACAAGGTCATCCTGCTGGTTGCCTTCGGCTCGACCTGGGAGCAGGCCTACGATGCCTTTGATGCTACTGTTGCTGCCTACAAGCAGGCATTTCCTGGCTATGACGTGTTCTTGTCGTTCTCATCGGCCATCTGCATCAACCGTGCAGCCGCTGGCGAGAATGTCGACCCGCGCAACTTCTATGCTCCCCCCTTCTGGCTGACCGCCTTTGCCCAGGATGGCGTGAAGTATAGCGAGATTGTGGTACAATCGCTTCAGGTTATCCCCGGTGAGGAGTATAGCCGCGTGGTCAACTACATCAAGGACTTTGCCAACAACTCTAATGGCGACCTCGACGACAATTATCTGGCCAATGTGACTCTGAAACTGGGCGTGCCCCTGCTGCAGGATGCCGATAGCGATGTGAAGACTGTCGCCACCGAGCTTGACAAGCTCTACAAGAATCTGGCCGCCGAGGGCGTGGTAGCTTTTATGGGCCACGGCAATCCCGACGCTTATGACACCTACAAAGCTAACATTCGCTACACCCAACTCGAGGAAGCTCTTCAAGAGCTGAACGGTAACTACTTTGTGGGTACTGTCGACATGATTGGCAACTTCAAGACCAACGTTCTTACCCGCATGCAGACTGCTGGCATCACTAGCGGCAAGGTCTACTGCCACCCGCTGATGTCAATCGATGGCGACCATGGTCACAATGACATGGCCGGCGACGATGATGACAACTGGGAAGAGGGCAAAGGCTTCACTTATAATGATGAGGGTGAAGTTGAGGACACCTCGTGGAAGATGTTCTTCCATCACATGGGCTATGAGTGCAACAACTCGACCATGATTGAGAAGGGTCTTCTCGAACTCCCGACCATCCGTCAAGTGTGGATGAACCACACCAAGGATGCCATCAACGGCGAACCTTTGGATTTCTACCATTCAAAGAACCCTGAATAAAAACTGATTTTTTCAACGCACTTGAATTGTATGGGCGGCACAACCCTGTCGCCCATATTATTATATCATGAAAAAAGAAGTAATCATTTTGACCCTGGCACTGCTCACTGGCAGTGCTGCATCTGCGCAAATTCACAAGATGGAGCGCAGCGACTCGGCACAGTCAAGCCGCAACATTAACCTTAACCCAGTCGTGGTCACCGGTTCGGGTCACCACCAGCGACTGAAAAGCACAACCACCCCGGTGCATGTCTTGAGCAGTCAAGAGATGCGCGAACAGGGCATCACCACACTTGACGGCGCATTGACCCGCATGATGCCGCAAGTGTCACTGTCGCCCAACTCGATGGGCACCTTCCTGCGCCTCAATGGTCTGGGCAACAAATACATCTTAATCTTGATCAATGGTCAGAAGTTGACAGGCGATATCTCGAGCAACGTGGACCTGAACCGCATCAACATGTCGCGTGTCAAGCGCATTGAGGTGCTCGACGGCGCAGCATCATCACTCTATGGCTCTGATGCCATTGCCGGTGTTATCAACATCATCACCGACCAGCCCACAAGCCAACTGGTGAGCGTCACCAGCGACACACATGTGTCGGGTCATGGCATTCTTACCGAAGCCGTTACCCTCGATGTTTACAAGAACGGATTCGGTTCATACACCTCATATACTCACGACCGTGCCGACAGTTACCGCACGACCGACTTGGAATATGACAAGGGTTCGGACACCGAGACCCATCAAACCATCGCCCCCCTGTTCACGGGCTATCGCTCGAACATCGTCGGGCAGAAGTTCACATACGCCCCCAACGAGCATCTGGCACTGAACGCCGGACTGAACTACTCCTACAAGATTACTGATCGCCCCAACACCAACCCAGACATCACTGGGGGCACCGACTATGAGATGCGCTACAAGGGACTGCGGTGGAATGTGGGCGGCATCTATAAGTTCAGCAACCTGAACTCGCTGCAAGCCGACTTCACCGCCGACCACTTCCGCTACGGCAAACTCTATGATGTGGAGACCAAGAATAACGCCATCGGCGACTATGTACAGAGCAAGAAACAACGCTCGATGGAGGCGCAGGTCAAGGCCATCCTGGGCTTAATGAAGGGTGCAACCACCATCTTCGGTGCTGACTGGCGCAAAGACTTCCTTACAGCCACATCGGGCAACATCGACCAGAGTGCCTACTCGGTGGCCGCATACGGCCAGCATGAGATGCGCATTGTGCGTGACTTCACTGCGTCAGTCGGTCTGCGGCTAACCTATCACAAGACGTTCGACTGGCACCTCACTCCCAAGGTCAGCCTGATGTATGCTCCCGGCAACTTCCGCCTGCGTGCCACCTATTCGGCCGGTTTCCGTGCACCGGGCCTTGACGAGTTGTACTATCACTACTACTCGGTGAACCGTGGCAAGCCACAGATTATCTTCGGTAACGAGGCACTCTCGCCCGAGAAGAGCAACTACTTCTCGGTGGGTGCTGAGTATCGCAACAACGTGATTGCCGCCAGTGTCACGGGCTACATCAACCGCGTGAACGACATGGTGGTGCGTCGCAACATCAATGTGGACGAGGCCACACTGGGCATGCTGCAAAACGAGTTTCCTGAGATGACTGCTGACGAAGCCAGCAAACTGGAGCGTTACTCGCTGTATCAGAATAGTGACAAGGGTGACGTAAAGGGGGTGCAGGTCAATGTTTCGGCCAATGTCACACGCGACATCAACCTGTCGGCCAACTATGTCTACACCTACGCCCGCACTTGCACCGACGATGTGTGGACCGTAATGGAGCGCAGCATCCGCAATGCCGCAACATTTGCAGCCAATTATCACCACACGTGGAACTGGTATACGCTCAATGTCAACCTCAATGGCCGCTTCCAGTCCAAGACCTACTATCCTGACTATGAGGACGCTCCAGGCTATGGCATCTGGAATCTGAACACGACACACACCTTCGATGGCGTCAAGCACTTCCTGTTTGAAGCCAGTCTGGGTGTGGACAACATCTTCGACAAGGTGGACCGCCGCATTGACTCGTCAAAGCGCAAATACGCCCTCTACAGTCCTGGTCGCATGATTACCGCCGGCCTCAGAATCCGGTTCAAGTAGGTTGAATTATGAATAATTAAGAATTGAGAATTGAGGTTGTGTGTGTTCCATTCTTAATTCTTAATTTCTAATTCTTAATTAAAATTACTACCTTTGCAAACGATATGGGAAAGATAATTGTAGCAGGCATTGGACCTGGCAGCGCAGCCGACATGACCCCTGCGGTGATTGATGCCGTCAGCGGGGCCGATGCTGTTGTGGGATATAAGTATTACTTCCAGTTCATCGCACCCTACGTACACGAAGGTTGCGAGTGCATCGACACAGGCATGAAGCGTGAGCGCGACCGAGCCGAACAAGCTTTTGACCTAGCCGAACAGGGCAAGACCGTCGTGGTCATCTCGTCGGGCGACGCAGGCATCTATGGCATGACACCACTGGTCTACGAGATGCGCCGCGAACGTTGCAGCGACATCGATATCGAATCGTTACCGGGCATCTCGGCATTCCAGAAGGCTGCCTCACTGCTGGGCGCCCCCATCGGCCATGACCTGTGCTTAGTCTCGCTGAGCGACCTGATGACTCCATGGGAGGTCATCGAGCGCCGCATCCGTGCCGCTGCCATGGGCGACTTTGTCACCGCCATCTACAATCCCAAGTCGCAAGGCCGCTATTGGCAACTCTATCGCCTGCAAGAACTATTCTTGCAAGAACGGTCAAGTGACACACCCGTAGGCTATGTACGCCAGGCAGGACGCGACGAGCAGGTAGTGAAGGTCACCACGCTGCGTGAGTTTGACCCCGAAGACGTGGACATGTTCACAGTCATCCTGATTGGCAACAGCCAGTCGTATGTCGCCGATGGCAAGATGATTACACCCCGTGGCTACTATCGTGAGCAAGCCGACAGCGATGCCAAGCCCGGCCAGCAGATCATGATGGAGTCGTTCCGCACCATCGAGGGCGAGTTGCGCAACCGCAACATTCCGCTAGACCACAAGTGGGCGTTGCTACACGCCATCCACACCACCGCCGACTTTGACATGGAGAACATCCTGCACACCGATCCTGGAGCCGTGGCTGCCCTGTATGAAAAAGTGTCGAGCGGACTATTAAAGACCATCGTCAGCGATGTAACTATGGTGACCAGCGGCATCCGCAAGGGTGCCCTGTCGCGGCTGGGTGTCGAGGCCAAGTGCTACTTGAGCGACCCGCGTGTGCCAGAGATGGCCTCAACCCTAGGCATCACGCGCACGCAGGCGGGCATCCGTCTCGCTGTTGAGGAGCATCCCGATGCATTGTTTGCCTTTGGCAATGCGCCAACGGCGCTGATGGAACTGTGCGAACTCATCCGTCGCGGCAAGGCGCATCCTGCGGGCATCATCGCCGCGCCAGTGGGATTTGTGCATGTGCGCGAATCGAAACACATGGTCAAGCCCTTCAAGGACATACCCAAAATCATCGTTGAAGGGCGCAAGGGGGGCAGCAATCTCGCTGCCACGCTGTGCAACGCCATCTTGTGTTATGACGACGCCGCACAATTGAGGCCTGGACGCGACCTCTGAACTAGTTCTGAATTTATAATTAATAATTAAGAATTAAGAAGTTAAGGGCTTCGATATGCTGAACTAGCAACATTCTAAATTCTAAATTCAATTCAAATTGATTATCGGATGAGATATATCGTGATAGGCATCAGTGATGCGCCACAGCCCTGCTTCACGCCAGAGGTGATGCAGATGATAGGGGCTGGACGGGTCTTCTCGGGTGGCAAACGTCACCACGAAATTGTGGCATCGCTGCTGCCAGCCGATGCAGTGTGGATTGATATCACAGTACCACTGGATGCTGTGTTTGCACAGTATGCCCATCACAACGAGGTGGTGGTCTTTGCTAGCGGTGACCCTCTGTTCTTCGGGTTTGCCAACACCATTCGTACCCGCCACCCCGAGGCCGAAGTGATGCTCTATCCATCGTTTAACTCACTACAGACACTAGCCCATCGCCTGGTCTTGCCCTATCACGACATGCGCATTGTCTCGCTCACAGGCCGCCCCTGGCCTGAGTTTGACCGCGCCCTCATCGAGCGTGCCGAGAAAATCGGTGTGCTCACCGACCGCACGCACACCCCTGCAGCCATCGCTCAACGCATGCTGGACTACGGCTACAGTCACTACACCATGCATGTGGGTGAGCACCTGGGCAATCCCGAACATGAATGCGTGACCACACTATCGCTGACCGAAGCAAGTGAGCGAGAGTTTGATTACCCCAACTGCTTGATTCTGGCGGGTGACGACCCGCGTCCACGGCAGTTTGGCATAGCCGAGAGTGAGTTTGCCTTGCTCGACCGACGCGAGAAGATGATCACCAAGGCTCCCATACGCTTGCTCACGTTGCAGGCACTAAAACTACAACGACGCAGGGTGCTGTGGGACATCGGCTTCTGCACAGGCAGCGTGTCGATTGAGGCGCGACTGCAATTTCCACACCTGCAAGTAGTCGCCTTCGAGATTCGCCCCGAGTGCGAACGACTAATGGCCGAGAACAGTCGTCGTCACGGGGCACCAGGCATCGATGTGCACATGGGCGACTTTCTGCAATGCGACTTATCTGCCCTGCCCCGCCCCGATGCCGTGTTCATCGGCGGCCATGGCGGACAACTGAAAGAAATCATGGCACGCGTACTCACCGTGCTGGCCGATGACGGTTGCATGGTGATGAACAGTGTCACTGCCCCACGAGTGACAATCGACAGCCACCGCTTGTGGGACGAGGCATGCGCCGAATTGGGTCTGAGACAAGAACCATCGTTGCGCATCGTGCTGAATGACAATAATCCCATCGAAATACTGACATGCCAAAGATAGCCATTATCCCCACAGGTGAAGCCGGCAAGCAACTGGCTTCGACCCTGCAAGAGTCACAGAGTGCCACCATCATCACCCGCCATCAGGTGGGCGAGTTGTGGAACGAATTAGATGCACTGGTTTTTATCGGTGCCATGGGAATCTGTGTGCGCACCATCGCACCCTATGTCAACGACAAACACACCGACCCCGCCGTGGTGTGTGTCGACACGCTGGGCAAGCATGCCGTGTCGGTGCTTTCGGGACACGTGGGTGGCGCCAATGAGTTGACCGAGCAAATCGCCAGTCTGCTGGGCAGTGAACCTGTGATCACCACACAGAGCGACAATGCCGGACTATGGGCTCTAGACACGCTGGCCGACCGCTTCGGGTGGGAACTACTCGAGGAGGACGATGACATCAATCCGTGCATCTTTGCCTTTGTCAACCGGCAGCCAACCGCCTTGCTTCTCGACATCCGCGATGCGGGCACCGACTATCTGGAACGCACCGTGCCCGACCATGTGACACTCATCACCGACATCGACCAGGCCGACCCCGAGCGATTCAAACTGCTGATCACGGTATCTCCATTCGCTCGGCCAATTCCACCAGGGCTTTTAAATCTCAATTATGTGCCCCGCGTCTTGTCCATCGGGTTCGGGCTTGCTCATCGTCCTGACAATCCTGAGGAGATTGCCGCCCTCATGGACGAGGTGTTGCTAGACCATGACCTAGTCCCCATTGCGCGAGAGTATTGCTCAATCGACATCAAGGCCGATGAACCCCTGGTGGATATCCTCAAGGACTTGGGAGAAACCGTCACCTTCTACAAAGCCGAGCAGTTGTCGGCTGTCGAGGTGCCCAATCCCAGCGACACTGTGGCCAGGCATGTGGGAACACCTAGTGTGTGCGAGGCTGCTGCATTGCTGGCATCGAATCATGGCGAATTGTTGTTGCCCAAGGTCAAAGGCAAGGATTTCACACTCGCCGTGGCTATTGAGCGCAAATATCTGCGCCGAGGTCACATTGAGATTGTGGGTGCAGGCCCTGGCGATCCCGACCTGGTGTCGGTGCGAGGCAGACAGATGCTTGAGCGTGCCGATCTGATTCTGTATGCCGGTTCACTTGTGCCTCGCGAACTCACCGAGTGCCACAAGGCTGGAGCCGTGGTGCGCAGTTCGGCCGACATGGCTCTTGAGGAGCAATGCGCACTGATGAAGGAGCATTATGACCGCGGACACTACATCGTGCGATTGCACACGGGTGACCCTTGCATCTTCGGGGCTATCCAGGAACAGATGGCATTCTTCGACCGCGAAGGCATGGAATACCACATCACTCCGGGCATCTCGTCGTTCCTGGCCGCAGCCGCCGAGTTGCGCAGCCAGTTCACCATCCCTGAACGGACACAAACTATCATTCTGACACGCGGCGAGGGCCGCACCCCCATGCCTGAAAAAGAGCAACTGCACCTGCTGGCCCGCAGCCAGAGCACGATGTGCATCTTCTTGAGTGCCGCCATTGTCGACGATGTGCAGCGCGAGTTGCTGAAGGAGTATCCCGAAGACACGCCAGTTGCTGCCTGTTATCACCTGACATGGCCCGACCAGCGCATCTATCGCGGCGTGTTGCGTGACCTTGCCAAGATGGTGCATGACAACCACCTGACACTGACCACGATGCTGGTCGTGGGTGAGGCAATCGACAACCGCCAAGGCCTCTCGGAACTCTACAACAAGCACTTCACCCACCTCTTCAGAAAAGGCGATAGATGATACTAGTATTTGGGGGGACGACCGAGGGACGCATGGCAGCGCGGGTGCTGGATGAGGCCGGCACCGGCTACTTCTACTCGACACATGGCGACGGGCAGGAAATCGACCTGGTGCATGGCACACGACTTGCCGGGGCACTGCAGGTCGAGGACATGGCTGCCATCTGCCGTGAGCATGACATCCGACTGCTAGTGGATGCCGCCCACCCCTTTGCCGAGCAGTTGCATCGCAATGTGTTGGCTTTGGCCGAACGAATGCAGTTGCCTATCATCCGATATGACCGCATCTACCCCAAACGCGACCCCAAGTTGGTGTATTGCCGTGACTACGCTGATGCCCGAGTGCAACTTGAGGAACACGGCATCACCCGATTGCTTGCGCTGACTGGAGTGAACACTATAGCACGGCTGAGTGACTATTGGCACCGACATGAGTGCTGGTTTCGCATCCTCAACCGCACCACGTCGTTGCAAGCAGCCCAGAAGGCGGGATTCCCCATTGACCACCTCGTCTACTATGAACACGACGATACTGCCAGATTGCTTGAGCAATTGCAGCCACAAGCCATCATCACCAAGGAGAGCGGTCGCAGTGGTGGGTTTGAGCAGAAGATAGAGGCGGCGCTGCAAGCCGATGTACAAGTGTTCGTCGTCGAGCGACCTCAATACCCGCCCCATGTGGCCAGCGATGTGACAATCCTTCTAGTGAATGGCCCACATAGCCTGCGCCGTGCAGTCGAGCGATTGTTGCCCGAGTTCTTCTCGCTGCACAGTGGGCTGACTACAGGCACATGCGCCACTGCAGCCGCCATTGCAGCCACACATCGACTAGTCACCGGTGAGAAACCGAGCACAGTGCCTGTCGTTCTGCCTGACGGCGAAACCATCGATGTGGCTGTGACTTATGGTGAGGACTATGCCTCGGTAACCAAGGATGCCGGCGATGACCCTGACGTGACCGATGGACTGGAAATCCGTGCCCATGTCGAGCGCAACAAAGCGTTTGAGATATGCGGTGGCGAGGGTGTTGGGCGCTTCACCCTACCAGGATTTGACTACCCACCGGGCGAAGCTGCCATCAATCGCACTCCACGCCAAATGATGCGCGACAACATTCATGAGACAGTGCGCATCACCATCACTGTGCCACAAGGGCGCGAGGTGGCACAACGCACCTTCAACCCGCGACTAGGCATCGTGGGCGGCATCAGCATCATCGGCGAGTCGGGCATCGTCAAGCCCTACAGCGAGGAGGCATTCATACAAAGCATCGGCAAGTGCATGCAAGTGGCACAGGCCTCGGGCACACAACGAGTGGTCATCAACAGTGGTGCCAAGAGCGAGAACTACCTCAAAGCCCTCTATCCCGATCTGCCCAAGCAAGCATTCGTACAATATGGCAACTATGTGGGCGAGACTTTGCGGTTTGCCACCGAACTGGGCATCACGCAAGTGACACTGGGCGTGATGCTGGGCAAAGCGGTGAAACTGGCGGCAGGCAACCTCGACACCCACAGCCGGGTGGCAACGATGGACAAGGAATTCATGGCACAGATGTTGACCGAAGCCGGTTGCGATATCGATTTGAGTGACATCACCCTGGCCCGCGAGTTGTGGGATAAGATTCCGACAGACCGCCTTCAAGCCTTCGCCCATGTGGTCATCGGTCACTGCATGGAGCACTGCACTCCCCTGCTGCCCCACGGCGACCTCATTATCCTCTTGCTCGACAACGAAGGTGAGGTTTATTCGTAGCCGTACTTGCGGCGGCGCATGAGCACCATGACGATGACAGGAGCACCGACCAAGGCAGTAACACTGTTGACGGGCAAGGCTCCCTCAAAACCTGGCGCGCGCGCAATGAAGTTGCACAACAACGCCAGTGCAGCACCACACAGTGCAGTAGCAGGCATCAGGGTCAAGTGATCGCTGGTGCGATAGATGCCTCGTGCCAGGTGTGGCACAGCCAGACCAATGAACATGATGGGGCCACAATAGGCAGTGACAATAGCAACCAACACGCCCGAACAAATGATGATGTGCATGCGTGCCCGCTGCACATTCAGCCCCATGCTGGCGGCATATCGGTCGCCCAGGAGCATGGCATTGAGCGGCTTGACTAGTAAGAAACTGAGTGGCAACAACACACACATCAGTGCAACGAAAAGCATCACCTCGTCGCCCGACACGCGTGAGAACGAACCCAGTCCCCAGACGACAAAGGCCTTGACATCCTCCTCGGGACTCAGGAACTTGAGCACACCGATGATGGCTGTAGCCAGATAGCCAATCATCACACCGATGATGAGCAGGGTGACATTACCTTGCACCTTGTTGGAAATCCACAAGATGAGCAACATCACCGCCAATGCACCCACAATGGCAGCAATGGAGATGGCGGCATCGCCCAGATAGCCCAGTCGGCTCAGTGCCACACCACCCAGCTGGCCTGAGAGCAACACCACGAACGCCACACCCAGACTAGCACCATTGCTGATGCCCAAGATGGACGGACCAGCCAACGGGTTGCGGAAGATAGTCTGCATCATCAATCCACTCACAGCCAGTCCTGCACCAGCCACAATGGCAGTCAGGGCCTGAGGCAAACGTGAACTGAGCACAATGTTGGTCCATATCTCCGACTCACTGCCCATGCCCACCAGTATGCGGCAAATGTCGGCCACGGGAATCCGCACCGACCCTATGAACAGATTGACAATCAGCAACACACCGATGCCGACCAACAAGGCTAGCGTCAAGGGCAGCGAACGTCTCATTTGAGCAGATGATAGAAGGTGGGTTGATAGTCCTTCTCAACTAGTTCGGGATGGAAGATGGCCACGAAGTCCTTGAGCAACACGTCGGGCTTGACAGGCGAAATCTCGTAATAAGGGGTTTTCTTCATGTTGCAGTAGATGACTTTGTGCTCCTTGAATGCCTTGAGCATCTCGTTGCGTGGCTCACTCGCCTTGAGGGCGTCGTAACTGAACTCATCGGGATAACTGTTGAGGATGCGCCAGTAGTCGGCGTTGGCCGAGAGGGCGTACATCTTCTCAAACTCCAGATCCTCGCCCGAAGTCTCGTCATCGTTGATGACATAGTCGGCACCGGCATCGCGGAAGATCTGTGCCAGATAGTTCTTGCCCCCCACGGCGTGCCAGTTGCCATAGTGCATCTCGCCACTTGTGACGGTGGGGCGCTGTGCCACATCGGCAACCTTGGCCTTGAGGTCGTTGTAACGCTGCTCGATACCGGCGAAGAGTTCGTTAGCCTCCTTTTCCTTGCCGATGAACATACCAATAAACTTGATCCACTCGGCCTGACCCAGCGGGTCGAGTTCCTTGTAGCCCAGATGGGGCACCAGGGTGATGCCAGTTTCCTTGATGGCATCATATCCGCCACGCTTCGATGGCGAGATGAAGATCACATCGGGGTTGGCAGCCATCACCAACTCGGTGTCAAACTCACCCTCCATGCCAATCTTGACCATGCGACCGTCCTTGACACGCGCCAAAATATCCTCGTTGAACAGATTCTTGGTGCCAGTGATGCCCTTGACAACATCATGCGCTTCAAGAATGGTGAAATTGCTCAGTTGCAAAGCAGTCATGCAGATAGTGCGCTGAATGGGCACCTTGACCTTGACATAGCCCTCAGGCACGCGATCATCCTCGTTGCGTACCAATGCAAAGTGATCCTTCTCGCCCACATCAACCAGACGGACGCTGGCAGAGTCACGTACAGTAAATCCTGTGGCATACTTCACATTAATGGTAGCCAACGAGTCGGCTGCATGGTTTACATCCTTTCCTGTATTTCCTGCTTGCTGGCAGGCGCAGAGCATCACCATCAGGGCAACACAAACCAAAAAATTCTTCATTTTTTCCTCTATTTATTAATATGGTGCAAAATTACTGCAAACTCACCGAAACGCCAAATTTATTTGAGCATTTCCGAGGTGTAACGTTATTTATCCAACATCACAAAAAAAATGACGCCACTGCTTGCCGCGAGTGTCAATTATTCT
Organism: Porphyromonadaceae bacterium UBA4262; assembly: GCA_002396085.1. Classification (GTDB taxonomy): domain Bacteria; phylum Bacteroidota; class Bacteroidia; order Bacteroidales; family Muribaculaceae; genus Sodaliphilus. The sequence goes on along the minus strand of DGWI01000002.1, from coordinate 83,985 downwards.
TTGTAATTTTGCAAAAATGTGTAGATACAATGCAAGAGAAGACTGAACAGATAGGATGGTATGATCGGCTGTGGGCAGCGCTAATATTCTTCACACGGTTGCCGTTGTGGCGGCTGCACCAGCCGCCGCGCGAGAGTTTTAGGTCGGTGGTCGAGTTTTGGCCACTGGCTGGCTGGGTGACGGGTGGCATCATGGGCGGCACGCTGTATCTGTGCAGCCTGTTCATGCCCATTGCCGTAGCGGTGATTGTGGCCATTGCGGTGCGCTTGTTGGTGACAGGGGCGCTGCACGAGGATGGATTGGCCGACTTCATCGATGGCATGGGTGGCGGTGTGGACCGCGAGCGCATCCTCGCCATCATGAAGGACTCGCACATCGGCACATACGGGGTGCTGGGTCTTGTGGTGTATGTGCTGTTGCTGGCCGCGACTTTGTTCTCACTACCCCCTGCAGTGGCCGCACTGGGTATTGTGGCAGCCGACCCTTACGCCAAGATGTTGAGCAGCCAACTGGTGTCGATGTTACCATATGCGCGCACCGAGGAGACTGCCAAGAACCACACCGTGTACCGCCGCCCCAGCATTGCAGCCGGTGTCGGTCAGTCGGTGCAGGGTCTGTTGCCGATGGTGGCATTCCTGTGGCTAACAGGCATCGGCCAGTGGTACTACATCATCTTTGTCCCCGGTGTAGTGATGTACTTCCTGTATATGCTCATCTGGCGCAAGTTGCAAGGTTATACCGGTGACTGCTGCGGCGCAGTGTGCCTGCTGGTCGAACTTGCCACGTTACTAACCATTGTCTTCACATGCAAGTAGTATTGATCAGACACACCAGTGTGGCAGTGCCGCGTGGCACATGCTATGGGCAGACCGATGTGCCGGTGAGCGACACCTTTGAGCAAGAGGCTAAACAGACGCTGCGCAATCTGCAACCATTCATGCCCCTTGATGCCGTGTACTCGTCGCCACTGACGCGGGCCCGAAAATTGGCCGCCTATTGTGGTTACCCCACCCCGACGGTCGATGCCCGACTCATGGAGATGAACATGGGGCAGTGGGAAATGCAACTGTATGATGAGATACAGGATCCCCACTTGCAGGCATGGTATCAAGACTATATGCATCTGCCCACCACTGGCGGTGAGGCATTTCCAGACCTCCGTGCCCGCGTGGCATCATTCCTTGACCAATTGCGCCAGCAAGAATATGAGCGAGTAGCCATCTTTGCACATGGTGGTGTTCTGGTTGCCGCCGGACTATATGCCGGGCTCTACACCGAGGAGAATGCCTGGGATCACTTGGTGCCGTTCGGCGGACTAATAACAATTGAATTATGAGCAAGATTATATTAATAACCGGCGGGCAACGGTCGGGCAAGAGCACACAGGCCGAGCGGCTGGCTCTGAACTTGAGCGACAATCCCGTCTATGTCGCCACCGCGCACATCTGGGACGAGGAGTTCGGTGAACGTGTGCGCCGTCATCAAGAGCGACGTGGCCCGCAATGGACCAATATCGAGGAGGAACGCTATCTGAGCCGCCATGACCTGACAGGGCGTGTGGCGGTCATCGACTGCGTGACCTTGTGGCTGACCAACTTTTTCGTTGACAACCAGGAGGTTGACCAGACGCTTGGAATGGCCAAGCAAGAGTTTGACCGCTTCACCTCGCACGACGCGACCTTCATCTTTGTGACCAACGAGATAGGCAGCGGCGGCACTAGCGACAATGCCGTGCAGCGCAAGTTCACTGACCTGGAGGGCTGGATGAACCAATATATCGCTGCACATGCCGATGAGGTCTACCTGATGGTGTCGGGCATAGCCGTTAAAATCAAATAGAATTGGTTATCGGTTATTGGTTATTGGTTATCGGTTATCGGTAATCAGTTGTCGGTAATCGGTGTGATTGAAACCTTTAATAAAATGAACATACAACCTGTTGACCGCTCGCTGCAGGCACAATTGCAGCAAAAAATTGACCACCTGAATAAACCTAAAGGCTCGCTGGGCAGACTTGAGGAACTAGCCTTGCAGATAGGCCTTATCCAACACACGTTGACTCCTAGTCTCAACCACCCCTGCCACCTGCTGCTGGGGGGTGACCACGGCATCGAACGCGAGGGTGTGAGTGTGTCGCCCCGTGAGGTGACGTGGCAACAAATGATCAACTTCACCCACGGTGGTGGTGGCGTGAACATGTTCTGCCGCCAGCACGGGTTCAAGTTGCGCATCGTCGATGTGGGCGTGGACTATGACCTGAGTGGCATCGATGGCATCATCGACTGCAAGATAGCCCGCGGTACACGCAATTTCCTGCATGAGGCCGCGATGAACCAAGAGGAATATGAACACGCCATGCAGGTGGGTGTCCGGCTGGTTGACGAATGTGTCGCCGAGGGGTGCCAAGTCATAAGTGTGGGCGAAATGGGCATTGCCAACACCTCGCCGTCTAGTATCTGGATGAGCCTGTTCGGCAACATTCCACTAGACGAGTGCATCGGAGCCGGTGCTGGGCTTGACTCGCCAGGCATCAGTCACAAGCGCCAAGTGCTGGCCGAGGCAGTAGAGCATTATCGCCAGACACGGTCTGGCGACACGGCGAAGGTGGATGCTGAAGATGTCATCCGCTACTTTGGGGGATTTGAGATGGTGGCTGCTGTCGGTGCCATGCTGCGTGGAGCAGAGCGAGGCTTAGTTGTGCTGGTCGACGGCTTCATCATGACGGCATGCGCCATCGCTGCCATCCGACTGTGCCCCGAGGCTCAAGACTACATGGTGTTCACACACTGTGGTGACGAGAGCGGTCATCGGCGCATGCTCGACATCGTGGGTGCACGCCCGTTGCTCAATCTGGGTCTTCGTTTGGGCGAAGGAACCGGTGCGTTGTGCGCCTTCCCCATTCTAGACTCGGCCGTGCGGATGATCAATGAGATGAACAACTTTGACACCGCCAAGATCACGAAGTACTTCTAATTAATTTAGAATTTAGAATTAAGAGAAGATGAGGCCGAAGGCTAATGCCGTGATCAGGAGCATCAGGACCTCGGCGGTGCGATTGATTCGCACCGCTGTCTTCATGTCGGCAGTTGTGAGTGGGCGGTCGTTCTCGCCGATGAAGGGCTTGTCGAACAACTCGCCGAAGTAGTAATGTGGCCCGCCGAAGCGGCAATTGAGGATTCCCGCCAGAGCAGCCTCGGGATATCCACTGTTAGGACTAGCATGGCGACGACCATTGCGCCAGACGAATTTCAACAATGACAATCGGCCTGCCGCAACGACCATGAGCAGGGCAGTCAAGCGAGCGGGGATATAGTTGGCCACATCGTCGATACGGGCTGCCCAGCAACCGAAGTCCTTGTAACGCTCGGTGCGATAGCCTATCATCGAATCAAGGGTGTTGACCATCTTGTAGGCCAGCATTCCGGGTGTGCCCAACAGGGCGAACCAGAAGAGCGGGGCTATCACACCGTCACTCAAGTTCTCGGCTAGCGTCTCGAGCGCGGCGGTGCGCACTTCCTGGGCTGTGAGTTGACTAGTATCGCGCCCCACGATGCGTGCCACCTGTCGACGCCCCTCGTCGAGCGAGCGATCCAGTGCCAAGAACACCTCCCTGACCTCACGGATGAGGGTGGTTCCCGCCAGGCAGTAGAACACCACCACGACATCAAGTGCACACACCACCCACTGGTTGGGAATGACCCAGCGCACTAGTGTCCATAAGCCGAAAACCAAGACAATCAATGTGACAGCAAGCACGGCTCCCTTGACCATGCGATGCGAACCGTGGTTCAGGCGATGCTCGCCCCACCCTATCATCTTGCCAAACCACACGACTGGGTGTGGCAGCCAGATAGGGTCGCCCAATACAAGGTCAAGCAACCATCCCACCAACAGGGGAATAAGGGACAATAATAGTACTTCGTTCATCGACTTAGAATTTGGACAATGGCACGAACTAGTGCTTCGTTCTCGGCAGGCGACTGGGTGGCAATGCGGAAGTGATGGGGACTAAGCCCTACAAAGTTGGAGGCATCGCGAATGAGGATGCCGTGTTCACGAGCCAGAGACTCCTTGAGTTGGGCAGCGGTAGTGCTGGCCACCGAACATAGGAAGAAGTTGGTGCTCGTGTCGCGCGTCTCGATGCTGTCGATGCCTTGTAACTCAGCACGCAGCCGCTGTGTCTCGGCCAAATAATCGGGCAGATGCGGGATGGCCTGGAAATTATTTGCAATCAGCCACTTGCCAGCCTCAAGCGAAAGGGCATTGATGGCCCATGGGCGGTATTGGCAGCGCAACTGACTGATGATTTCGGCATTGGCGGTGACATAGCCCAGTCGCAATCCCGGCACCGCATAGCGCTTGGTCATGGAGTGCAACACGATGATATTATCATGCCCCACCCCATCGGCAGCACCGAGCAAAGACTCTAGGGTATAGTCCTCATAGGATTGATCGACCACCAACAGCCGATGACGCTGTGCCATGAGCAATACCTGATCGGTCTTCAAAACGGAACCTGTGGGGTTGTTGGGGTTGCATAGCCAGCCAATGGCCCCATCATCGACCTCACGATAACCAAAGGTGCGACAGGCGTCGGCATACTCGCTGAAGGTGGGCTGCACCACATGGCATGTGCCCCAGTGACGATAGGTCTGGGCAATGAGGTAGATGGCATCGACTGCTCCACTGGTAACCAACACACAGTCGGGACTGATGCCGTGCTGCCGGGCTATGAGCCGCTCGAGCGACGAAGCCGACGGCTCGGGATAGGAGCGGATGACCTGCATGCGCGAACACAAGTATTCCTCGAGTCTGCTGAGGTCGGCCCGAGCATAGATGTTAGAACTAAAGTTCATCTGTATGCCGCTGTAGCGGTGCAGGTCGTCGCCGTGTCCTTCAATCATGACGGGTGAGAATGTTATAGATTTGATTCATGTCAACATACTGGCGCACATGGTCGGCCAGCAGGTCATACTGTTGTTCCTTGAAGGCTGCATAGTCAAAGGGAGCCTCGGCCTGTGCTATCTTGCCGGCGTAGGGCCTGAGGAGCATATCGACAAAGGGTGCGTTGTCGAGGATGCCATGAACGTATGTGCCCATACACTTGCCGTCAACAATGTAGCCATCGTCGCGACCGTCACCCAAATGCAGCAAAGGGGCAGGCTGTGCATCGCCCATAGGTGATGTTTCGCCCTGATGTATCTCGTAGCCAGTACCGTACTGGCAAGTGACCTGCCGGGTGTGCTTCGACCCATTCATGGTTGTGGTCGTGGGCAGCAGTCCCAACCCAGGCAGACGCTCGATGTCACCCTCGACATGGTCTGGGTCAAGCACCTCGACGCCCATCATCTGGTAGCCGCCACAGATGCCCAGCACTGTGGCACCCTCGCGACGGGCACGGACGATGGCCTGCGCACAACCATTGCGGCGCAGTTCGTAGAGGTCGTGCAGGGTCGACTTGGTGCCCGGCAAGATGATGATGTCGGCCTTGCTGATGTCATCGGTGTTGTTGGTGTAGAACAGATGCACACGCGGGTCACGCTCCAAGGCATCGAAGTCGGTATAATTGGACAAGTGCCGTAGCATGATCACAGCAATGTTGACCTTGCCACGCTCGGCCTGCATCGACTTCTGCACCAGGGCGACGCTGTCCTCCTCCTCGATGTGGATGTCCTTGAAGTAAGGGATCACTCCAAGGACTGGAACACCGCAGATGTCCTCGAGCTGTCGACGACCGTCATCGAAGAGTCGCATGTCGCCTCGAAACTTGTTGATGATAATGCCCTTAATCAGCCGACGATCTTCGGGTGTCTGTAACATAATGCTGCCGTAGACCGATGCGAACACTCCACCCCTGTCGATGTCACCCACCAGGATGACATTGGCCCCTGCATGGCGCGCCATGGACATGTTCACCAGGTCGGTGTCACGCAGATTAATCTCCGAAATGCTGCCCGCGCCCTCCATCACGATGGGATTGTAACGTGCCGCCAGACGGTCAAAAGCCGCACACACCTCGGCACGGTAGTCAATGTCGCCAGTGCCGCGCCGCCAATAGTCGTAGGCATTCTTGTTGCCGATGGGACGACCATGGAGCACAACCTGTGAGGTGTGGTCGCTCTGTGGCTTGAGCAGGAGAGGATTCATGTCGGTATGGCAGGGGATGCCGGCTGCCTCGGCCTGTACGGCCTGGGCACGGCCTATCTCCAGCCCCTCGGGGGTGGCGTAGGAGTTCAGAGCCATATTCTGCGCCTTGAATGGTGCAGGCGCATAGCCATCCTGGCGCAAGATGCGGCACAGTGCGGCGGCAATAACGCTCTTGCCCACATCGCTGCCCGTGCCAGCCAGCATGACAGGATTCAATCTAGGTTTCATTCGTTGGTATTGGCTAGGGTGAACAGATAGTCGGACAGACGGTTGATCATCACCAGAATAGGTTGTCCCACAGGGTGAACCTCGTTGAGTGCCCACAAACGTCGCTCAACGGTGCGGGCCTGGGTGCGAGCCTGATGGATGAATGCCGCCAATGACGAACCGCCACCTGGCACGACAAATCCACCGTCGTGAGGCATCGTGTCGATGGTCTGCTCAAGCAGTGCCGTGATTTCACCGCAATGCAGGAGGCGCGGGTTGGTGTCGCCATCGGGCGTGGCAATGTGGCTCATGACCACCATCAATTCTTGCTGCAACTGGTGGATGAGTGAGCGGTTGGCATCATCATTGTTAAGCATCGAGCGCACGATGCCCAGACAGGCATTGAGATGGTCAATCTGGCCGTTGGTCTCGATGCGAGGGTCGGTCTTGGCGACGCGCACGCCCCCACGCAGGCTGGTCATGCCCTGGTCGCCGGTCTTGGTATATATCTGTTTCAAGTTACGAGTTACGAGTTACAAGTTATGAGTTATGAGGGAATTGTGCATTGAATAGAGGTGAGTGTAACTGGCCAGGACGTTGCGGTAGCGCAGGATGGGTGTCGGCACAGGTTCACCCTTGGCATTGTAGACCTGTGTCACAGACTGCGGAACAGGCGGCACGAACTGGGTGTAATGGAATTCATGCCCACGATACTCCTTGCCGTCGAGGACAAATCGGCGGTAGCCAAGCGACAGACGGCGATCGGCCTTGCGTGCCGTGATGCTGTGCGGAAGCACGCCACACATCTCAAACTGCCCCTCGTCGGTGACGATGGCTTGACACAGATACATCATGCCCCCACACTCGGCGATGACGCGCCCACCACGATCGGCATAAGCTTTGATGGCCTGCCGACACGCCTCGTTGGCGACCAGTGCATCGAGGTGCTTCTCGGGGTAGCCGCCAGGCAGATAGAGCAAGTCCACATCGTCGAGACAGGGCACATCGGTCTCGGGATCGAAAAAATCCACCCCCGTGAGCGAGTCGATGACCTCTTGATAGATGAAGGAGAACGACTCATCGTTGCGAGCAATCAGAGTTCGCCGGCAGCCTGCATCCTGGTCGCGAGGCACAGTGCAAGCATGCTCGCCCTGAGATCTTGTCTCGCTCGCCAGTTCGAGCAGTCGTTGCCATTGCACATGTTGTTCTAGTAGATCGACAAGCAGTTGACTCTCGGGATGCTGCGAAAAGTCCAACCCCAGATAGCGCGAGCCTTGCTCCAGTTCGGGGCGCCTGGGCAGATAGCCCAGGCACTCGACTTGCAGGTCGCTGCACACCTGTTGCAGCATAGCCTGATGACGGGGCGAGGCCACACGGTTGAAGATGACCCCGCTGATGCGTACATCGGGGTGGAAGTGGACAAACCCCGCGATGAGCGGTGCCATAGAGTAGGCAGCACTGCGAGCATCGACCACCAGCACGACAGCAATGTCGAGCACACGAGCGACCTCGGCCGATGAGCCCTGGTCGCGGTCATAGCCGTCATACAGGCCCATCATACCCTCGACGACGCGCACATCGGCATCACTGCCGTAGTGTTCAAAGAGGTCACGCACATGCTGGGGCGTGGCCATGAATGTGTCCAGGTTGATGCTGGGCCGGCCGCACACCGCCGCATGAAACTTGGTGTCAATATAGTCGGGGCCGCACTTAAAGGGCTGTACCCTATAGCCCTTGCGAGCCAACAGTGCCATGAGCCCACGGGCAATGGTTGTCTTGCCCGAACCGCTAGTGGGAGCCGCTATGAGAAAACTTTGCTTCATACAAGGGTGCAAAGTTACTCATTTTTTTTCAATTGACACACCACATTCACGGCACAGCCTTCAGATCAATGACAACACACAGTAAAACTGATGAATCGATGGCATGGGTGGACCGCGAGGGGTATCATATAGCAATCGCAAGCGGGGTTACGCTTGCGATTGCGGGTTGTGAAGCTGGAGGTGATTAAAATTGTGGAGCTGGAGGGGTTTGAACCCTCGTCCAAACGTGGAACTAATAAGTTTTCTACATGCTTAGTCTTGACTTGGTTTTCGACCACCGGCAGGATCAAGACTACCAACCTGTGGCTTATCCTCTAAATTTCGGACGCTGCACGAGGCAGGCAGTGTCCTATCTCCGATTTGCCAGCACCACCATATCGACGAGCCTCGCAGAAAGGGCTTCCGGGTGATGTCTCGTCTCTACCATCCTTGGGCAGAGATAAAGCAGATCTACTGTACTTCGATCAAGCAGCGAGAGCGTAGTTGTTTTCGCCAGTTAAAATTTAGTAATGACTGATATTAAAGAGCATTGCCATCATCGCTCTGCATGCTTGCTTACCACCTCGACACGCTGTCAAAGCCAAGTCAGCCCCAGTCAAGTCTTCGGTCTTCAGTTTTCGGTTTTTGGTCTCCAGTGATCAGTTAACCGAGAACTAATTGCGGTCAGCATAGTTACAAATGCAAAAAATGTGCCAAAGCAGTGTCTTTTTGCATTTGCGGTGCAAAGTTAATGCTTTTTTTCGGGAAAAATGCCATCTATGCCAAAAAATCCTTATCTTTGTGAGATTTTTGACGCATATGGCAGAGATTTGGCAACATATCAAGCAGCAATGGGCCCGCTACAAGGCATGGCAGGCCGACCCGACCAGCGGCATGCCACCAGCCGAACGCACGGCGACACACCACTGCGCCAACTGCGGCAATGACTTCACAGGCAACTATTGCTACCAGTGCGGGCAGCGCGCCGGCACGGGTCGCATCACCTGGCATAGCATCCGCCAGGGCGTGATGGAACTGTGGGGCTTGGGCACCCGTTCGTTGCTCTACACGCTGTGGCAACTCATCTGGCGTCCGGGCTACCTGATTGGCGACTATCTGCGTGGTCGGCGGCAACTCAGTTATCCTCCCATCAAGATGCTGGTGCTTGTGTCACTGTTCGCCTTTGTCTTTGGCAGGCTTTTTGGCGAAATTGATGCTCCTACCACGAGCGAGGTCACAAACATTTCTACATTCTTTGACGCGACTCTCGACCTGCTGCTGACGCACCTTGACTGGATGATGCTCGGCTTGACTTCATTGTTTATCATACCCACCTATTTCCTGTTTCGTTACTCGCCCCTGTGCACGCGCCACACACTGCCCGAGGGGTTCTTTGTCCAGGTGTTCATCAGCACACTGCTGTTGTTGCTGATCATTGCCTACAGTGTTGTCACCATGCCCTTTGACAACCTGAACGACGAGGTACTGAACGGCATGTTCGGCGTCATGGTGTCGTTGGTGCTGTTTCTCACCTACAAGCAACTGTTCGGGTTCGGCTGGTGGGGCACCGCATGGCGTGTGGCGCTAGTTCTGCTGTGCAGTGTGCGGTTGTTGGGCTGGACACTCCAACTGGCCTACCTGTTCTATTCATACTACCACCGCCTGTCGCTTGACAGTAACTATATTATCGAGCACTGTGCCATGCCGGGACTTCAGAACCTGCTCATTCTGGCTGGATGTTTCGCGCTGGCCTATGGTGCAAACTACGCGAAAAAGAAGATCGGAAACAGTCATGCTGAATAAAGTGAGGATAACTGCAATGAGGCAGACCGAGTATCGCGACCTGATGGCACGCTATGAGAACGCGATCGAGCATGCGTGCGATGTGCGTGTGGGCCAGACGTGGGTTTCGGTCGACGGGCAACGCCCCGAGGGGATGTGCCCATCGGCGTGGGGTTCAATGCGTGAGTTTGTCGAGGCGCTGGCCCGCGGCGAGGGAGATTTCTTCGACGGATGGATGCAGAACCCGATGAGTGCGATGATCAGTTGCAATGACGGCTTCAGACCCATGAGTTTCTATCTCGAAGCCATCACGGATTCTCTTTAGACAGAAGAACAGGAAAACATAAGGTTTAAGAACATAAGCCCATAAAGATTTTTTTCGTTTCTGTTCGTTCAAGTTTGTTGTTTACATAGATTGACAGAAGAGCAGCAGGGCATCAGGTTTAAGAACATAAGCCTGTTGTCTCAATTGGGTCATCGGAGGTAGCGTGGATAGTAGTGTTTGGGCAAGACAATGAGCATGACTCCCACAAGGATGAGGATGATGCCAAAGCCAACACGCAGGGTGAGCAATTCACCGAAGACGAACACGCCGATAGCGACTGCTGTGAGGGGCTCAAGGGCACCCATGATGGCCGTCGGTGTGGGGCCGACACGCTGCACTGCAATGGTCATGAACTCGAGCGATAGCACTGTGGGCACCAAGCCTAACCAACAGGTGTAGAACCATGCTCTGGGGGTGGGAGGCAATGTGATGGACAAATCGGGCGATGTGAACGAGTAGAGCAGCAGGCAAAGCATGCAGAAGAACATGGCATAGAAGGTGATGAGCAACGACGGCATGTCACCCAGGTCGGCCTGCTTGATAACCACGATATAGACCGCATAGAAGGCAGATGAGAGGACGCACAGTACCACGCCCAGTGTGCTGAGTGTGGCACCTGCGGGTCCCTTATAGAGCATGGCTATGCCCAGCAGCGCGAGGATGACCGACACCAGGGTGATGCGCGACAGACGCTCATGGAAACAAAGAGCCATGATGCCTGCCACCATGACAGGATAGAGAAAGAGTATGGTGCTGGCGATGCCCGCGTCCATGAAGTGAAAACTCTGGTAATAGGTGATGCTTGAGCCGGCAAAGAGGAGGCCCAACAAGGCGAGTACACGCAACTGATGACGACTGACAGCAAAACTGAATCGTCGCACTGCAAGCAGTGTACCGAGCAGCACAACCGCCATGAGGAATCGGAAGAAAAGCACTGTGGACGTGTTCTCGCCCTCCTGATAGAGGGGCAACGCGCCAAAGGGATTGGTACCATAACACATAGCCGACAATATGCCGCAGGTCATGCCTATGATGGTGTCGCGCCGACTAGGCGCAGATGCTTTAAGGTCAGTCATTGCACTTTTTCTCAGTAAAAACGGCTGCAAAGATACTACAAAATCACCAAATTCGTTAATTCAACAGTCCATCTGACCACTGAAGAGTTGCATTTGACCAAAAATGTTTGTAACTTTGCGTCCAATACTAGAATGTTTCACATCTTTCACTGTTGAGAACATGAAAAGGAACAATGCCCCCCAAATGATGCAATTGCTCATGACACTAGCCTTGTGCATCTTCTCGTTCAGCATGAATTGTGCGCAAGGCGAAACATTTCATTCAAGCACCTCACACATCGAGATCGATGCCAAACAATTCTGTCATCCATTGAGTGAAGTAGCCTTGTGCGCAGCGACCAAATACCACGGTCACTACATCGTCATGTTCAATGAGGAACTACACGACGGGACTAGTTTTGAAATTTTCCTTCACATATTGGCGATTTCGACAGCAGACCACAGCATCAAGACCATCAAGACCGACATTGATGGTCACTTCGACATGGATTCAAGGGATGAGATGTTTGTCCGCAACGATTCACTGCTCATCAAGAGTCGATTTGACAACGGAAATAACTACTACATTGAGACATCGGGCGATGAATGGCTCATGAAAAAAATACCAGCAGTCAGTGATCAAGCGTATGAAGATAACACGTATCGTGTCAACTACACAGACCATGGAGAGTTTGGTCAATATCTGAGTTTTATTGAGAAAGAGAATCAGGTTGAACATGCCTATCATTCAAAAGGTGACAGGGTCTTTAAGATGCCTGACGGATATTATGTGTGTGGGCGCTATGGCGTATCGTTTATTTCAGACCCCAGCGAGGGGAAAGCCATCAACATCAGAGGCATAAAAGAGTATCCAGCCTCTGTGCCTGCCCAAAGATACGACATCCTGAAAGGGCGTTCGGGAAAATTTGGGCTCGAACCCAAGATTGACACGGCCTATCATGCCGCTTTTGTGTATAACGGCAAGATTCATCTGCTCGCCAGCAATCGTCATGACACCTATATTGAACGCTTTGACGGCAAGAATGTACACAAAGTGTGGAGCATGGGCCGAAAACTCTCGTCACAGGTCAACTCGAGCATATATGACCGGAATCGGCAGAACGACGGTGCACTCTGCTGGTACAATGGCACGAAGAATCATTGTGGCATTGTAGACATCGAGCGCGACTCAATTCGCATCACTCGACTGACGCTGAAGCGTGATCCTATTCTCTACACGAACCAAAACACCGTCAAAAAGACGCTCAAGCACTTCTTGCCCAAACTCAAGACCTCGACACTAGCCGACGCAACGGCCTTTGAGGAACAGAATGGAGGCATCACTAACGGCCTGTTCCAGTCATGCCATGTGCAGGATGTAAGCAAGCCCAATCTGCAGGAAATGCGTTATTACCACTTGATTGATCGCCGACTGACGCAGATAACGACCTATGGCTTTGACAAGGAATCAAGAGTTATTGACTACATCGTCATCGAATGGCTTAACACGCAAGCCTTACTAAACGGTGGATTCAACAAGATCAACGAAAAACGATTGTCACAACAAATGATCAATACAGTGAGCCAAATGCTTGGAAAACCTGCGACAACCAATCAAGAGCGAGTGTGGAACAACAATGGACTGAAAATAACACTATGGAACACCGAGCCATTGCTCATCATCAGCCCAAAGTAGAAATTCACCTTGACTAAGTGCAGTCAATCAAGGACTCCTATTCTGATTCATTTGGAAGGGATTCATTGTATGTGCTTGCGAGAATGAAGAAATGTTTGTAATTTTGCGGCATATTATTAGGGAAATAAGACTAAGGTGGGGTAGCCCCACCTAAATAGAGACAAGCGAATATGTCACATTTGAGATTCAAGGAGGTTGAGGTAGCCTTCAACCGCTCGCCCATCAGGGTGGCTATCCCGAGTGAGCCGCCCAGTCGCTACTATGGCTGCATGGTGTTCAACCGCAAGCAGATGTTTGAATACTTGTCGCGCGAGACCTACATGGCCCTGACCCGTGCCATCGACGAAAAGGCTCCGCTAGACCGCACACTGGCCAACGACGTGGCTGCAGGAATGAAGCAATGGGCGCTGGACCATGGCGTGACGCACTACACCCACTGGTTCCACCCGTTGACCGACGGCACAGCCGAGAAACACGATTCGTTTATCGAGCATGACGGCAAGGGCGGCGTGATTGAGCAGTTTGACGGCCGTCTGCTGGTGCAGCAGGAGCCCGACGCATCGAGTTTTCCCAACGGTGGCATCCGCAACACCTTTGAGGCGCGGGGCTACTCGGCCTGGGACATCTCATCGCCTGCATTCATCCACGACAACACACTGTGCATCCCCACCATCTTTATCGCCTACAGCGGCGAGTCGCTTGACTATAAGACCCCGCTACTGCGCGCCTTGAACAGCATCGACCGTGCAGGCACAGCCGTGGCACGACTCTTCGACCCCAATGTGAAGCATGTCATCTCCTACCTGGGATGGGAGCAAGAATATTTTCTGGTCGACGAGGCGCTATATGCAGCCCGCCCCGACCTGGCACTGACTGGCCGCACACTGATGGGCCACGAGAGCGCCAAGAACCAGCAACTGGAAGACCACTACTTCGGTGCTATCCCGATGCGTGTCGAGGAGTTCATGCTCGACCTGGAGATTGAGTGTCATCGCTTGGGCATTCCGGTCAAGACGCGCCACAATGAAGTTGCCCCCAACCAGTTTGAGTTGGCCCCCATCTACGAGGAGACCAACCTTGCCAACGACCACAACCTGCTGCTGATGTCGCTGATGGCCCAGGTCGCCCGCCGGCACCACTTCCGTGTGCTGCTGCACGAGAAGCCGTTTGCTGGCGTGAACGGCAGCGGCAAGCACAACAATTGGAGTCTGGGCACCGACACCGGAGTGCAACTGTTCAAGCCAGGAAAAACACCGCAAGAGAATCTGCAATTCATCACGTTCTTGTCATGTGTGATGGCTGCCGTGCACCGCTATAACGGCCTGCTGAAGGCGTCAATTGCCTCGGCGACCAACGCCCATCGTCTGGGCGGCAACGAAGCCCCACCTGCCATCATCTCGATGTTTCTGGGCACACAATTGAGCCAAGTGCTGAGCAGCCTTGTTGACGATGAGCGCGACGACAATCTCAACTTCGACGCCCACGAGGAACTAAACCTGAAGGTGAGTCAGATACCCGAGTTGATGGTGGACAATACCGACCGCAACCGCACCTCGCCGTTTGCCTTCACGGGCAACCGATTTGAATTCCGCGCTGTCGGGTCAAGTGCCAACTGTGCCTCGGCGATGATTGCGCTCAACGCAGCCGTTGCCCAGCAGTTGCAGTGGTTTCACACTGCCGTAGAACGGCATGTGGCTGATGGCACCCCGCTAGGCGACGCTATCCTGACCGAGGTCAAACGCCTAATCAAGCAATCGCGGGCGGTACACTTCGACGGCAATGGCTACAGCGACGCGTGGCAGCAAGAGGCCGAACGACGCGGTCTGGACTGCGAAACATCGGTTCCACTCATCTTTGACAACTACCTGCTGCCCGAGGTGATTGAAATGTTCGGCGAAACGGGTGTGTTGTCGCGCGTGGAGTTAGAGGCACGCAACGAGGTAAAATGGGAAATGTATGTCAAGAAGGTGCAGATTGAGGCCCGAGTGCTGGGTGACCTGGCGTTGAACCACATTCTGCCTGTTGCCACCCGCTACCAGTCGCTGCTGCTCGACAATGTGTACAAGATCAAGTCACTGTTTTCGCCCGACAAATTCGAGCAAATGGCAACACATGACATGACGATGATTGAGACCATGTCGGCACACATGCAGGTCATCAAGGATGAGGTGGGGCGCATGGTCGAATATCGCAAAGTGGCCAATCGCATTGAGGACCTCAGGTCACGTGCCATTGCCTATCACGACACCGTGGCATCACAACTGGCTACCATCCGCTATCATGTGGATAAACTGGAACTGATGGTAGATGACGAGATGTGGCCACTGCCCAAATACCGCGAACTCCTGTTTATCCGATAAGAGATAGAACAACAAAAAGGGCTGCAGCGATGTGTCTGCGGCCCTTGACTAAAAAGGTAATCTTATTATGGTTTGTATGTGCGGGCGCAGCGATGCGCCTCGAAGGGTTGCTGTTGATTAAGGTTGAATGACCTGCGTTGAGCCATCACTGTAGATAATGACGACTTGGGTGATTTGTCGACCTGCAGCACCACCACGCGTTGCAGTGACATCCACCTTGGCCCTGGCCGATGCGATGGCACTGTCAACAATACTGCTCTGCCTCTGCGAAGCCGAAGTGGCCTTGCGAGGAGTATAAGAACTGGGCTCATCGACATCAAAGTTGATGCTTTGCTGCACATGCTGCTCACGCGGAGCAGCGGCTTGCGCATTGCCAGGAAAGTCATTCTCGCCAAGTTGAGCATCAGTTGGATTGACCTCGGAGTTCGCATTTGGACCAAGCATCTCACCATCACCAAACATGAGCCACATCATATTGAGTTCGGGATAAGCACTGTGAATCTTGTCGATGACTTCGTTACTCACCTTCTTGTTTCGTCCATTAAGCAACTGTGAGAGCGATGGCCGTGGTATGCCACAGACATCAGCGAAGGCAGTAGTAGCAATCCCCATCTGCTGGAGAAAGAACTTGAGTCGCGAAACAATATCATTCATAGGTCAGTCAATTTAGATTACTGAGGAATCATTCAGCGTCAATTTTCGATTGTCAAATAATGACAAATCTGAATTTTTGACATCAAAATCAATCCGCAGAAAATATTCATTTTTTGCCAGGCAAAATTTTCTGCCGAAAAAGTGAGTTTAGTGAACGCCATGAAAAAGTCAGAAAAAATCTGAAGCAATAGCAACCTTCATCAGGATCCCGAAATTTCCATATCAAATCATACCCATCTTTGCAAAAGGTAAAAAATGGTGGAACAGGAGAGCGCAAATGCTGATTGCAAACGCAAACGTCCAATTCGCTTTTTCAAATTTTGCGATTGCAAATTTAAGAATGATTTTTGAAACAGCCAAATTTTTAAACGTAAATTTTTAAATTCGGAGTTAAAAATCTCATTTGGACATCTCAACGATGAGATTACAAAGCCAAATTAACAAACATCGAAAACACTTTAACTATATATCGCTATTTGATGTATTTCCAGTGGTTTATATCAATATTTTACCACCAAAATCACATGCGCACACAAATACTCAATATTTCTAAAAGCAATACTTTAGGTTTTTATTTTATATCGTTGGGTTTCAGTGTTTTATATACTATAAAAACAAATGTTAATTGCCAAAAACAGTGCAAATAGAAACTGCGTGAGTGTAAATTCTCGATTCCACCTCCCATTGTCAAGATTGCAAACGGGGTCGCGGACTGCAAATTTAGTATTTAGATTCGCAACGAGCAGTAAGCAAAAAGCAAACCCTCTGCTAAATTTGCAAATTCAAATTAGCAAACTTGGCATGGTAGAGTGTCGTCAAATTACCATTTTGGGGCTCAACTCAAAATGCTTGTAATTTTTAGAGAAAAACTGATGAGGAAAACGAGCAGAAAAATCTGAGAAAATTGAGCGAGGCTAAAAATCCACTTACCGCTCAGTTATTCAGATGATTATATTATAAATTGGTATTCCGCGCTAGATGGGCCCAAAAAGTGGGAAAAAGTCGAAAAATCACCCTATCCCACCCCATGAAAGGAAAATTTCCGCGATTTTTGGCCAGAAAAATCGCGGAAATTCATGCAAAATGTGCCGATTTCGGTCTAGAATTTGTTTTTACAAGATCGTGGATCTGAGTTGTGCTGAGCAAGCAGTGCAGTGTGCCCTATCTCTCCATCTTTACAACTGCGCAAAAGACCATAAATGGCAACCGACACAAAGAAGGTTTCACTTCATCTGCCAGGGGTTGTTCATTGGCGTTTGAGTTCCTGCTTGAGATAGGTTGCCGTAATGGACTCATGGTTCTGTGCCACCTGCTCAGGTGTTCCAGTGGCTACCACTCTCCCACCCCCTCGGCCCCCTTCGGGTCCCATGTCGATGATGTAGTCGGCGCACTTGATCACGTCAAGGTTGTGCTCGATGACGATGACAGTATTTCCTTTTTGGACCAATTTTGTCAATACGCCCAAAAGCACCTTAATATCTTCGAAATGGAGTCCGGTAGTCGGCTCGTCCAGAATGTAGACTGTCCGCCCAGTGTCACGCTTCGAGAGTTCGGCTGCCAGTTTCACCCGTTGGCTCTCCCCACCCGAGAGTGTGCTCGATGGTTGTCCGAGTTTGATATATCCCAGTCCAACATCTTGGAGCACCTTAATCTTGTTGAGAATGGCTGGAATGGCATCAAAAAATTCAACGGCTTGATTTATCGTCATGTCAAGGACTTCAGCAATCGACTTGCCCTTGAACCTAACCTCCAGAGTTTCACGGTTATAGCGTTTTCCACCACATTCTTCGCACGGGACGAGCACATCAGGTAAGAAGTTCATTTCCACCACTTTATACCCATTCCCTTTGCAGACCTCACAACGGCCGCCACTGATGTTGAACGAGAATCGTCCAGACTTGTAACCACGAATCTTGGACTCAGGCAGATTGACAAACAAGTTGCGAATGTCGGAGAACACTCCAGTATAGGTTGCAGGGTTGGAACGTGGCGTGCGTCCCAGGGGCGACTGGTCGACGGTGACCACCTTGTCAACATGCTCCAGCCCCTCGATGGCATCGTAGGGCAGCGGCTCGGTGTTAGAGCGATAGAAGTGTTGGCTGAGGATGGGCTGCAATGTGCCATTAATCAGGCTAGACTTGCCACTGCCACTAACACCCGTCACGCAGATAAATGTACCCAACGGCAACGACACGTCCACGCCCTTGAGGTTGTTGCCACGGCATCCACGCAGGGTCAACGTCTTGCCGTTGCCCTGGCGACGCTCGGCTGGAACAGGGATGCACATCATTCCGTTGAGGTACTGTGCCGTGATGGTGTCTTGCTGCAGCATCTGCTGAGGTGTTCCGGCAAACACCACATTACCTCCCCTGCGCCCCGCCTTGGGGCCTATGTCCACCAGATAGTCGGCCTCAAGCATCATGTCACGGTCGTGCTCAACAACGATGATGGTGTTGCCGTCATCGCGCAGCCGCTTGAGCGAGTCGATGAGTCGCTTGTTGTCGCGCTGGTGCAGCCCGATGCTAGGCTCGTCAAGGATATACAGCACATTGACCAGTTGTGAGCCAATCTGGGTGGCCAGGCGTATGCGCTGGCTCTCTCCGCCCGATAGCGAAGCCGATGACCTATTGAGCGAAACATAGTCGAGCCCGACATCAAGCATGAAGTTGAGTCGCGACTGTATTTCTTTGACAATCTCGCTAGCAATTGCCCACTTCTGCGGGGGCAGCACATGCTGCAGATTGGCCATCCAGTCGCGCAGTTCGGTGATGTCCATCGACGCGAGTTCGGCAATGTTCTTACCGGCCAACCTGTAGTGCAGCGACTCGATGTTGAGCCGTTGTCCATGGCACTCGGGACACTGCTGCCGCGAGTAGAACTGCCCTGCCCACTTCTGTGCCTGCGTTGTGGCGGTGTCGTCTTGTTGCATCTCGATGTACTTGACAAGCCCCTCATAGGTTAGGAAATAGTTGCTGGTGCTCATGGTCTCGGTGCGAATGTTGAGGCGTTCCTCACCCGTGCCGTTCATGATGTCGTCGATGACATCTTCGGGCAAGTCGCAGATGGGAGTATCGAGCGTGCAGCCATACTTCTCACAGATGGCTTGAATCTGCCAGAAGACAAGCGAATTCTTGTATTTGCCCAGCGGCAGGATGCCTCCCGCACGAATCGAGAGCGTTGTGTCGGGCATAATCTTCTCGCGGTCGACAATGTTGACATATCCCAGTCCCTTGCACTTGGGACACGCTCCCAGTGGCGAGTTGAACGAGAAATTGTGTGGTGCCGGCTCCTGATAACTCAATCCCGTGTCAGGATCCATGAGTGTCTTGCTGTAGAATCCTAGTTGGTTGCTCTCGACATCCAAAATCATGAGTTGGTCCCCACCCTGCTTGAATGTTTTCTCGACCGACTCAAGCAGACGCTTCTCGTCCTTGCGAGCCACCTTGAGCCTGTCCACGACAAGTTCGACCGAGTGATTCTTGTATCGGTCAAGCTTCATGCCGAATGTAATCTCGCGCAATTCGCCGTCGACCCGCACATGCAGATAGCCCTTCTTGCGCAGGGTCTCAAAGAGATCCTTGTAGTGTCCCTTGCGGTTCTTGACCATGGGTGCCAGCAGATAAATCTTGTGACCGTCATACTTGTCAAGAATGAGCGACAGAATCTTGTCGACGGTATACTTGACCATCGGTTTGCCCGAGATGTAACTAAAGGCATCGGCGGCTCGTGCATAGAGCAGTCGCAGGTAGTCATAGACCTCGGTTGTTGTACCGACCGTCGAGCGCGGGTTTTTATTGGTGGTCTTTTGCCCGATGGAAATGACCGGGTTCAGACCTGAAATCTTATCGACATCGGGGCGTTCGAGCACACCGAGCATATTGCGGGCATAGGCCGAGAACGTCTCGAGATAACGACGTTGTCCCTCGGCAAAGATGGTGTCGAAGGCCAATGACGACTTCCCGCTACCGCTCAGTCCGGTGATGACGGTGAGTTGATAGTGGGGAATATCAACGTCTATGTTCTTGAGGTTATGGACACGCGCTCCAAGCACGGACACGCAGTCGGTTTCTTTACCGTTCAGGTTCATTTCACAGGGTTGTTGTCCGAGGCAATGCCTCGGAGTACATCAACGGCTCAAGTGCCGTCATTTTTTATTCTTGAGGTTCTCGCTAAGTGGGCTTGTTCAGTCGACGACCCAAGCCTTGCTGTAGGCAGTGAACTTGCGCTTACAGCGATAAAGGTCGCTGCTGACCGGAATGCGCACCTTGTAGGTCTTGCCGCTGTTGTTGGTGAGTTTGGTGGCACGAATCCAGGGGTTGGCCTCGCGCAGTTGCGCATAGGTGATGCCCTGCTGCTTGGCCCAACTGACCCAACTGGCAACAGACGATGTGACCTCGACTGTCTTGTAGTTGACAGGCTGGTAGAGTTGCTTGGTGTGCAGACGGTAACCATACCGCTTAGGGTTCTCAAAGATCATCTTGAACGCGATGATGCGGAACACATAGCGCGATGTTTCAGACACCAGATAGAGGTCAAACGAACTATTAACTCCTTGCTTGGACAACTCACCCGAGATCTTTCCCATTCCAGCATTGTAACTAGCCGCAACAGTGGGCCAGTGCCCATACTTGCCATAGGCAGCCTTGAGATACTTGCATGCAGCCAGTGTGCTGCGCTCAGGGTCGTAACGCTCATCGACCTCGTCGGTCACCTCAAGCCCATACTGCCGTGCCGTGGCTGCCAGCAGTTGCCACAAGCCAGCAGCATGCGCTGACGAGTAGGCGTAGGTATCCATCGTGCTCTCGGTGCATGCCAGGTAGAGGAAGTCGAGGGGCACGTTCTGCTCCTTGAGAATGCGGGCCAGCACGGGGAAGTGACGGTTGGCGCGCTTGAAGCACAAGAGCGTGCTAGTCTGCCCATAAATGATGGATGTGAGTTCACGATCCAACCTCTCGGCCATGTCGAGACGGTCAAAGTCAACCTTCTCTCCAGCAAATGTGATGCTTGATGGAATGTCGGGATTGGCAGTGACATTGAACACTGCGCTAGATGTGGCTTTACTGCCCGTATTCTGGTACTCGGGCTTGAGTTGTGCGTGGCAGTTGAGCGTGATGAGCGCTGCCAGCAAGAGTGTATAGTGTTTCATTGAATATCTATAGTGACAGTTAGTTGTCTATTCTCCCGGATCGTCGTGAATGAAGGGGTCGTCAGTGTTAACGGGGGTGGTCGACGATCCATTAGGGTCACGATAACGGATGATGTTGATGTCTCCGCTGAGTTTGTAATTCTTTCCGTCGCTGCCTCGAGCCTGAATGACATAATAATAGACACCCGGCCCGACAAGTTTGCCGCGATAGGTTCCATCCCATCCATCTGCGGGGTCGGTAAACTCTTTAATCTGGTTGCCCCAACGGTTAAATATCCAGCAGTGGAAGTCGACAATCGAGCGATAGGACACCTTCCAAATATCGTTGACCCCCTCGCTTGTGCCCGGACTGAAGACATTGGGGCATGTGAGCTCGCTCACGCCGATATCGACAGTGAATGTCTGACTAATGGCTTCGCACGAGCCGTCGCTGTTCGACCCGATAAAGCGCCAATAGGTAACTCCGGCATCGGTAAAGTCCTGCTCAACCACCTCCTGATTGAGGCGCAACTGGATGTCGTTGAAGTCCGGGTCAAGGGCCATCTGCCACTCATTGTGAATGACCGCATCGGTGCCTTTTGCCTCGAATGTGATGTGCACCGGTGCCGAGCCTCCGAGCGACCCTTCGATACCACTTGACTTCTCGTTATCGCTCAGTTCGGAATCCTGTTTGGCCTCGGCATGAACATCGACTGCCACGGTCTCGTATAAGTTGCTCTCACATGTGACAGCCTCATTCCAGAAGTCCATGAATCGGTCGCCATGCAAGGTAAAAGTAGTGTTGCACATGGGTGCCGGCATGACAATAACGCGCTTGAACTTTTCCTCCAGTTCGGTGACACGTTTGGGCTGCCAGTAATCGGTTTCACTCCATTGGAGGCTGTCGTAACTCAATTCGATATCTCGCGAGAGCGTACGCTTGGCACCATTGATGGTATAATAGTTAATCTCATGTCCCTCTCCCTCGACATGAATCGTAACCGTGCTACAATCTCGGTCATTGTCGGCCGACACCCCGAGGAGTGTCATGCGATGTAGGCTGTAGTCGGTGACCCAGCAAAAGTATCTGGTCGTGCCTTCCTCAATGATGTATCCCCGATCGGGCACAATCTGATGCAGGGTGTAGGTAAGGTCTTGAGCAGTAACACCTTCTTCGATGGGCTGTGCATATCCTCCCCCCATGTCACCATAGAGATAGAATGTGACCGGATTCTCGGTGGTTGCCGTGTAGGTCATGGCGACCCCTTCGGTCTCGTGCAGCACAAAAATCTTGTTGAGGCCTGTGTTTGCGGATGGATTAATCTCGTAAACCTCATGCCCATTGCCCACAAACGCCACCTGAGCCTGAGCCGTCAAGGCCAGGGCAGCAGCCAGTGCTAGATGTACATATCGTAGTTTCATAAATTGCAAAGTTACAATAAATTGTTGAAAGTGCTCCACATTGGGTTCAGAATTAACAAAGTTTTTGTGGGTCAGCAGCACTCCTAGTAAAATTAAAACGATGACAATGAGTCTAAATTGTGTGATGCGACAACTGATTACATGCCACTAAAGCCGAAAAAACTATCTGTGTGACCAAAAAGCACTGTTTGCATCTATGCTAACTGAAAAGTTTTCGTTACCTTTGCAGCCGAAAACAAATACCTATTATATATATGATCACTTTCTTCAAAAAGGGGGTTGACACAGTCTATGCCGTAGGCAGTGACCATGCCCTTGATCAGCAGGAGAGCAAGAAACTGGAGTGGCTGCTGGGCGGCCAGAAAATGTCGGAGACGACGCTGCATGGCACCTTTGTGGGACCTCGCCGCGAGATGGTGACCCCCTGGAGCACCAACGCTGTCGAGATCACGCAGAACATGGCCATGACAGGCATCAGCCGCATCGAGGAATTCAAGGTATCGCCAGTTGCCAGTCCTACGTTCGACAAGATGTTGCAGCGCTTGTATGTCGTGCTCGACGACAACATCTTCAACGTCACTCACCAACCCGCTCCCATTGTCTACATTGACGACATGGAGCGCTACAATCAGGAGGAGGGCCTGGCCTTGAACCCCGAAGAGATTGCCTATCTCAAGGATTTGTCATCACGCCTGGGTCGGCCACTCACCGACAGTGAAGTATTCGGCTTCTCGCAGGTCAACAGCGAGCATTGCCGCCACAAGATATTCAACGGCACCTTTATCATCGACGGTGAAGAAATGCCGGTGTCGTTGTTCAAACTCATCAAGAAGACCTCACAAGAGAACCCCAACGGCCTGATATCGGCCTACAAGGACAATGTTGCCTTTGTCGAGGGTCCACGCATCGAGCAGTTTGCTCCGCACTCACCCGAGGTTCCTAGCGAATTTGAGGTCCGAGAGATTGACTCGGTGATTTCGCTCAAGGCCGAGACACATAACTTCCCGACAACTGTTGAGCCGTTCAATGGTGCCGCCACAGGCAGTGGCGGCGAGATTCGCGACCGTCTGGGCGGTGGCCGTGCCAGCCTGCCCCTGGCCGGAACAGCGGTGTACATGACCAGTTATCCCCGCACCGAGGTCGACCGCAAGTGGGAGCGTTGCACAATGCCCCCTCGCCCCTGGCTCTACCAGAGTCCTGAAGAAATCCTGATCAAGGCATCGAATGGTGCCAGCGACTTTGGCAACAAATATGGCCAGCCACTCATCTGCGGCTCGTTGTTGACCTTTGAGCACAAGGAAGGTCGCGACCAGTTGGCTTATGACAAGGTGATCATGCTGGCTGGCGGTGTAGGCTACGCCAACGCCCGCGATGCGATCAAGGGTACCCCCAAACCCGGCGAGAAAGTTGTGGTTATGGGCGGCGACAACTACCGCATCGGCATGGGTGGCGGTGCTGTGAGCAGTGTCAATACCGGCCAATATGCCGGAGCCATCGAACTCAATGCCATCCAGCGTGCCAACCCCGAGATGCAGAAGCGCGTGGCAAACGTGATACGCGCCATGTCGGAGAGTGAGGAGAACCCCATTGTGTCGATTCACGACCATGGTGCCGGTGGCCACCTGAACTCACTGAGCGAACTTGTCGAGGAGACTGGCGGTCACATCGACATGTCGGCTCTGCCCGTGGGCGACCCCACGCTGAGTGCCAAGGAGATTATTGGCAACGAGTCGCAAGAGCGTATGGGCCTGGTCGTCGAGAGCAAGGACGTGAATCGTCTGCGTCAAGTGGCCGAGCGCGAGCGCGCACCATTCTATGTCGTAGGTGAGACCACCGGGGATGATCGCTTCGTGTTTGAGCAGGCCGACGGTATACGCCCCATCGACCTGGGCATGAAAGATATGTTCGGCAGCTCACCCAAGACGGTGATGACCGATGTCACAGCCCAGCGTCACTACCGCCCTGCACGCACCCACGTCCAGCAACTCAATGAGTATGTCGAGACTGTGCTTCAACTCGAGGCCGTGGCTTGCAAGGACTGGCTGACCAACAAGGTAGACCGCTCGGTCACTGGTCGCATAGCACGCCAGCAGTGTCAGGGCGAGTTGCAGTTGCCCCTGAGCGACTGCGGCGTTGTCGCGCTCGACTATACGGGCACTAGCGGTATTGCCACCTCGCTGGGTCACGCACCTCAAGCCGGACTGATTGACTCGGCTGCCGGTTCGGTGCTGTCGATCGCCGAGGCACTGACGAACATTGTGGGTGCCAACCTCAAGGATGGATTGAAGAGTGTGTCGCTGAGCGCCAACTGGATGTGGCCTTGCCGCAACGAGGGCGAAGATGCTCGTCTGTACCGTGCCGTTAAGGCATGCAGCGACTTTGCTTGCGCTCTGGGCATCAATATCCCCACAGGCAAGGACAGCCTGTCGATGACTCAAAAATATGGTAACAAGAAAATCATCGCCCCGGGTACGGTCATCATCTCGGCCGCTGGCCAAGTGAGCGATGTCAAGAAGACGGTGAGCCCTGTGTTGCAAGACAAGAAAAGCCACCTATATTATATAGACTTCTCGGGCACAGCGATGGAACTGGGCGGTTCGGCCTTGTTCCAGTCGTTGGGCATGGTGGGTGACAAGACCCCAGGCGTGGCCGATGCCGACCAGTTTGCCACCACCTTTAATATCATCCAGTCACTGGTTGCCGACAATCTGCTGCTGGCTGCTCATGATGTGAGCGCTGGCGGATTGGTGACCACACTGCTTGAGATGGCCTTTGCCAATGTCAATGGTGGTCTGTCGATCAATCTTGACGGTTTCGACGAGCGCAACCTGATCAAGATACTGTTTGCCGAGAATCCCGCCCTTGTCATTCAGGTGGCCAGCAACCGTTGCAACCGTGTGGAGCGCATCATGGCCGAGAGCGGCGTGAAGTTTATCTCGCTGGGCAAGCCTAGCGACGAGCGCACCCTGATGATCGAGCGCGATGGCAAGAACTATATGCTGGGCATCGACCACCTGCGTGACTTGTGGTACAAGTCGAGTTATCTGCTCGATTGCAAGCAGAGTGGCAACTCGCATGCCAAGGCGCGCTATGAGAACTACAAGAAGCAGCCGCTGCGCCTGCGTCTGCCCAAGGGCTTCACTGGCCGTGCTGCCGACCTGGGCATCACTGGTAGCCGTCATGCTACCACCGGCATCAAGGCCGCTATCATCCGCGAGAAGGGAGTGAATGGCGACCGTGAGATGGCCTACTCGCTCTACTATGCAGGCTTCGACGTGAAGGATGTGCACATGACCGACCTGATGAGCGGCCGCGAGACGCTTGACGACGTGCAGATGATTGTGTTCTGCGGTGGCTTCTCGAACAGCGATGTGCTGGGTTCGGCCAAGGGCTGGGCCAGCGGATTTGTGTGGAACGAGCGTGCCCACAAGGCACTGGAGCGTTTCTATGCCCGCAAAGACACACTGAGTCTGGGCATCTGCAACGGCTGCCAGGTGATGATTGAACTCAATCTCATCAATCCTGAGTACAAGAGTCGTCCTGAGATGGCTCACAATGACTCACGCAAGTTTGAGTCGGCGTTTGTCAACCTGACCATCCCTGAGAACGAGTCGGTGATGCTGGGCAGCCTGAGTGGCTCACGTCTAGGCATCTGGGTGGCTCACGGTGAGGGACGCTTTGTTCTGCCCGAGGGTCCACAGGCCTACAATGTTGTGGCACAGTACAGCTACAAGGACTATCCTGGCAACCCCAATGGCTCACCTCTGGGCATCGCCGGTCTTGTTTCAAAGGATGGCCGTCACCTGGCCATGATGCCCCACCTGGAGCGTGCCACCTTCCCGTGGCAGTGCGCATGGTATCCCGAGGCACGTCGCCACGACGAGGTGACCCCGTGGATCGAAGCGTTTGTCAATGCTCGCCGTTGGTGTGAGGAACACAAGAAGTGATTTAGAATTAAGAATTTAGGATTAAGATGCTAGATGCTCTATAAAATCTAGAAATTCTAGAGCATCTGGAGAAACAATATTGATATGTTAGGAATAAATAGTAAAGAGAAGTTAAAACAAGAGATTATTGCCTATATCCTGCTCATCGTGGGCAGTATCCTGTTTGCAGTGGGCGATGTGATGTTTGTCAACCCCTATCTGATGGCTCCCGGCGGCACTTACGGTCTGAGTAACGTGCTGAACACAGTGTGGCCGTGGAAGATTTCACTCTATGCCATCTGCATGGATGTGCCTTTGCTGCTCATCGGCACCTGGATTTTAGGACCGAAGTTTGGCATCAAGACCATTATCTCGACCATTGTGATTTTTGCCGCAACATTTGTGCTCGAGAGCACATGGGGTTATAATCCAGTGCTGCATGACGGCGAGATCACCAAAGTAGCCAGCGAGTCGTTAGTTCCCATCCCCCATGATGGCGGTTGGTTCCAGCCCGACTACTTCCTGAACACGGTGGTCGCTGGTCTAATTTATGGTGTCGCCATCGGCATGATTTTCCGCTCGGGTGCCACTAGTGGTGGCTCGGACATCATCTCGATGATTCTGCACAAGTACACCAAGATTTCACTGGGCACACTGGTCATGATTGTTGACGGCATCATCACGCTGAGCACACTGGTAGCCTTCGGCGATATCCGTCTACCCATCTACTCGGTCATCATCATCTTTATTGAGGGCAAGGTCATTAACCTTGTGGTTGACGGTATGAAGAGTTACCGCACCATGTTTATCGTGACCGATAATCCCGAACCCGTGCGCGACTACATCCTCAACGAGATCAAGCGCGGCGGCACTTGCATCACGGGTAGTGGTCTGTACAAAGGCACCGAGCGAAAGATGATTTATGTGACCCTGGACCGTAGCGACATGCTCAAGTTGCGTTCGGCTCTGCACCTCATCGACCCGAAGGCATTTGTCAACATTATGGAGAGCAGCGAGATTCTGGGCGAAGGATTCCGTGCTCTGCCCAACGAGTAAATCACCACTCAAGAGTTTTCACAACAAGGGCACATGTTGATTGTCATCACATGCGCCCTTATCTTTTTTCAAGCGGCATCAGGCTACTCGAGATCACAACCTGTGAAGCCCATTTGCCGCGCATGGTTGTGGTCAAAGGTGCAATAAGTGGCATCGCCATGAGCACAGGTCTTTCCGTCACTATCAAGGACCTCGACATTAACAGTGACAAAGTTGCGCATCTGCTGTGCGATGCGTGCCCTCACCATGACTTCCTTGTCCGTGGTCATGATGGGTCGTCGATACTGCATATTGAGCCTGACGGTCATGGCCGTCGTCTGCAATTTGCGCGTGATGACCCATGCTCCGGTCTCGTCGACAAGCGTTGCGATGATGCCACCATGCAGGATGTCGATCCATCCCTGATAGTGCGTTGACGGTTGCCAGACCCCCACCACATCATCGCCATCCTCGTAGAATTGCATGTGCAGCCCGATGGGGTTGTCAGGTGCGCAACCAAAGCAGTTATAGCCTTCCTTATCGGCCCAAGGATTCTTGATTTTCTTCATCATAACGAAAAAATTTGTTGCAAAATTACAGCAAATTTGATGCCAATCGACATGAAATAAGTACTTTTGTTGCACAAATTCAAAAAAATGTTCATGACATGAAACAGATAGCCTTTGTTGTACTCAGCCTAATCAGCCTGTTGTGCGTCTCACAGAGTTGGGATAGTCAGCGCCTGCCGCATCACATCACCATCGAATTGTGGCCCGATGGAGCACCGACCGATAACGGTGTGGACTATGCCCACCTAAGCACCGATAACAACCGCGACATCAAGCCCCAGATGCATGTATTCTTGCCACACGGTGAGCAACCTCATCGTGCAGTCATCATCTGCCCTGGCGGAGCCTATGGAGGGCTGGCCATGTATCATGAGGGCTTTGAGTGGACCGAGTATTTTACTAGCCACGACATTGCCGCCATCGTGTTGCTCTATCGGCTGCCTCACGGGCACCATGAGGTACCGGCCGAAGATGTATATGAGGCTATCAGACTCACTCAGACGCATGCCAGCGAGTGGCACATCGACCCTGCCCACATCGGCATCATGGGATCGTCGGCAGGTGGACATCTGGCATCGACAGTCGCCACTCATGCTCCAGCCAGACTTCGCCCGGCATTCCAGATTTTGCTCTATCCTGTCATCACCACCGACCCCACTTTCACTCATTACTGGTCGTGCCGCAACCTGATGGGCGAGCATCCCGGCGAGGCTCTACTGCATTACTACAGCAATGAGCGGCAAGTCGACAGTACTACCCCACCCGCCTTTATTGCTACCAGCGCCGATGACGGTGATGTGCCAGTTCTCAACTCAGCGCGTTACTACGAGGCTCTAGTGAGTCATGGTGTGCGTGCCAACCTCCATGTGTATCCCAGTGGAGGGCATGGTTGGGGCAGCAAATTGAGTTTCAAGTACCACTGCCAGTTGTTTCAAGACCTCGATGTGTGGCTCGATTCACTACAATAAACTGATCAAATCATCACGGCCGAATCATCGGCTTCACCCCTCCCCGAAACAAGGGAGGAGATAACCTTGTCAGAGAACATCAGAGAACACCTCTAGAAATATCATCTCCAAAAAACTGAAAAAAACTTGCTCTAAAATTTTGTATTGCGAGCGGCAAGCACTAACTTTGCAGTGAAATTGCCCAAATAGGCACTGCGACCGTCGCAAGATGGTTGTTGTGCGCTTTTTGTCGGCTCATTTATCTAATTGTAAATAAGCACTTTAAGGCTAAATTATTACATGACTGATCTGAAAAGAATTAAGACTGCATTGATCTCTGTCTTTCACAAAGACGGACTTGATGAGATATTGAAATTCCTTAACGAGCATGATGTGAAGTTCTTGTCGACGGGTGGTACCCAAAAGTTCATTCAGGAGCAGGGTTATGCCTGCGATGCCGTTGAGGATTTGACAGGCTACCCCTCGATTCTGGGAGGGCGCGTAAAGACCCTTCACCCCAAGGTTTTCGGCGGTATCTTGACTCGCCGTGACAATGAGGGCGACCGCGCACAGATTGCGCAATATGAGATACCAGAGATTGACCTGGTGATTGTTGACCTCTATCCATTTGAAGCCACCGTTGCCAGTGGCGCGTGCGAGGCCGACATCATCGAGAAGATAGACATTGGCGGCATCTCGCTGATACGTGGAGCCGCTAAGAACTTCAACGACGTAGCCATTGTCGCCAGCAAGGCACAGTATGGCATGCTGTTGGACATGCTACATGAGCATGGTGATGCCGTGACTGCACTGGCCGACCGCCGGTTGCTGGCCCGCGAGGCATTCGGTGTTTCTAGTGCGTATGACAGCCATATCTTCAATTACTTTGCCGGTGATGATGCCAACGCACTGCGCCTGCCCATCAATGGGCGCAAATCGTTGCGCTATGGCGAGAATCCCCACCAGCGGGGCTACTACTATGGCGACTTCGAGAGTATGTTCACCCAACTGCATGGCAAGGAAATCAGTTACAACAATCTGCTTGACATCGATGCGGCTGTGAATTTGATCAGTGACTTCAACGACACAACCTTTGTGATCATGAAGCATAATAACGCCTGCGGTCTGGCCACAAGACCCACGCTGGTCGAGGCTTTCAAGGCTGCTCTGGCCGGTGACCCCGTGAGCGCCTTCGGTGGTGTGCATGTGACCAACCGACCCATCGACGCCGCTACGGCCGAGGAGATGAACAAGGTTTTCATTGAGGTGTGCATTGCTCCGGGCTATAGCGACGAAGCACTCGAGATATTGAAGCAAAAGAAGAACCGCGTCATTCTGGTGATGAACGAGTTTGAGTTGCCCAAGACCACTTGCCGCACGGTGCTGAACGGTGCCCTGGTGCAAGAGCGCGACACGCGCGTCGAGACCGCAGCCGACCTGCGACAAGTGACCACAGAGGCCGTGACCGATGCCCAAATTGCCGACCTGCTGATGGCCAACATCATCGTCAAGCACAGCAAGAGCAACGCCATCGTGCTGGTCAAAGACCAGATGCTGGTGGGCAGCGGTGTGGGACAGACCTCGCGCGTCGATGCCCTGCGTCAAGCCATCGAAAAGGCTCGCTCGTTTGATCACGACTTGAATGGCGCCGTGATGTCGTCTGACGCATTCTTCCCCTTCGGCGACTGTGTGCAGATTGCCCATGAAGCCGGCATCAACGCTGTGATTCAACCTGGTGGCTCGGTACGCGACCAAGAGAGCATCGACTACTGCAACGCTCACGGCGTGGCAATGGTGATGACCGGTATTCGCCACTTCAAACATTAATTAGAATACACCGGAAAACAACACATAATTTTCAATTAAAAACGAACTAAAACAAAACTAACTTATGGGACTTTTTTCATTCACACAAGAGATTGCGATTGACCTGGGAACAGCCAACACTATCATCATACACAAGGACAAGATTGTCATTGACGAGCCTTCGGTAGTAGCCCTTGACACCAAGAGTGGCAAACTCATCGCCGTGGGAGAGCGTGCCCGCGAGATGCAGGGCAAGGAGAACGAAGGCATCACCACCGTCCGTCCGCTGAAGGAAGGCGTGATTGGTGATTTCAATGCTTGCGAACTCATGATGCGCGGTTTCATCAAGAAAGTGAGTGCCAAGAACCACTGGTTTGCACCATCGCTGCGCATGGTCGTGTGCATACCTTCAGGGTCGACCGAGGTTGAGATACGTGCGGTGCGCGACTCGAGCGAACATGCCGGTGGCCGCGACGTCTACATGATCTATGAACCCATGGCAGCCGCTCTGGGTATCGGCCTGGATGTGCTTGCACCCGAGGGCAACATGATCATCGACATCGGTGGCGGTACAACCGAGATTGCCGTCATCTCGCTGGGAGGCATTGTCACCAACAAGAGCATCAAGTGTGCAGGTGATGACCTGACCAATGACATCGTGGAGCACATGCGCCGCGCACACAACGTCAAGGTGGGCGAGCGCATGGCCGAGCGCATCAAGATCAACGTGGGCAGCGCCCTGACCGAACTGGACAATCCACCTGAAGACTATGTTGTGCATGGTCCGCACATGGTGACCGCCCTGCCCATGGAAGTGCCTGTAAGTTACCAAGAGGTGTCGCACTGCATTGAGAAGTCAATCAGCAAGATTGAGGCTGCTGTGCTGAGCGCCCTGGAACAGACTCCTCCCGAGTTGTATGCCGACCTAGTGAAGAACGGTATATACCTGAGCGGCGGTGGTGCCCTGCTGCGTGGTCTTGACAAGCGTCTGACCGACAAGATTGGCATTCAGTTCCATGTCGCCGAGGATCCGCTGCATGCCGTGGCCAAGGGTACTGGTGTAGCGTTGAAGAACTACAAGATTTTCCAGTTCCTGAAGCGATAACCCGGCATCATCAGTATCGCAGACCACAGAGCATGCAACCCAAGGCTTGTGGTCTCGGTTCCTGACATCTGCTTCCTATGAAGAATCTGCTGGATTTTTTTGTCAAGCACAGCGCGTGGTTTGTGTTGATGCTCTATGTGATATTGAGTTGTGTGCTGCTTGTGCGCAACAATCCCTATCAACAGAGCGTCTACCTGACCTCGGCCAATGCTGTTTGTGCCACAGTGTATGAGGGCATGAGCAGCATCACCGACTACTTTCACCTGAAGGGCATCAATGAGGACTTGCAGGAGCGCAATGCGTTGCTCGAGATGGAGTTGATTGACCTCCGGGCTCAGTTGGATGAGGCCAAGATGCAGTTGCCCGACACACTCAAAAGCCAGCCTGTGCTACAGCACTTTAATTTTGTCGTAGCCCGCGTGATTAGCAACAGCATCGCCCAGACCAACAACTACATCACCATCAACCGTGGTGAGGCCGATGGCATCAAGCCAGAGATGGGTGTGGTTGACCAGACTGGTGTCGTGGGTGTTGTTAATGTTGTGGGCAAGCACTCGGCACGCATCATCTCACTGCTCAATCCCGACATCCGCCTGTCATGCTCGTTGCGCAACAGCCAGGAGTTTGGCAGTCTGGTGTGGGAAGGCGGCGACTCGCGCTATGCCGTGCTCGAAGAGTTGCCCAAGCACACGACCTATCAGGCCGGTGACACAGTGATCACCAACGGCTACTCGACCGTGTTCCCACGTGGCATCATTGTTGGCATCGTTGAGGGTCCAGCTCGCACATCGAAGGACAGTTTCCTGTCGCTGCGTGTGAGGTTGACCACCAACTTCAGCCAGTTGAGCACAGTGCGTGTCATCACCAACGACATGGCCGAGGAACTCAAGTCGCTTGAGCGCAATCCCAACGACTCAATTGCAAGAAAGGAGGACGCGCGATGACCAAGACCGTATTGCAATTGTCCCTACTGTTTGTGGTGCTCGTACTCGTCCAGGTGATGTGCTACAAAATCTTGTTGTTCGGTGTGGCAGTTCCGTTGGTGTTCATCTATCTGATCATGCGATTGCCGGTGACCTGGCACATGAACATCACACTGACCATCGCCTTTGTCATGGGACTCATTGTTGATGTGTTCAACAATACTCCTGGCATGAACGCGTTGTGTTGCACCTTGCTGGCTGCGTTCCGCGAGCCTGTCTTTGCGCTATTTGTGCCTCGTGAGAATGAGATGAACAACCCCATACCGTGTGTCGACACCCTGGGGTTCGGAGCCTATCTGAAATACATGTCAACGCTGGTGGTGATCTTCAGTGCTATGATTTTTCTAGTTCAGGCATTCACACTGCACAACTGGCCGTTGACACTATTACGCATTGGTGCCAGCAGTCTGCTGACCATCACCCTGTTACTAGCCCTCGACAGTTTAGTAAGCACCCGTCGTGAGAAAAGACTATAATCTCGAGAAACGCAAGTTTGTCATTGCGGGATTCATCATTGTCGTTGTGTGCATCTACATTGCTCGCCTGTTTGTGTTGCAGGTGGGCGACAGCACCTACAAAGCCAATGCCGACAGCAATGCATTCATCGAGCGCGTGATATATCCGTCACGTGGCTTGATTTATGACCGCAATGATAGTCTGGTGGTGTATAACCAGCCAGCCTACGACCTGGTGATGATACCGAAGGATGTCCAGCCATTTGACACACTGGACTTGTGCAACACGCTACAGATTTCACGCGAGGTGTTCGAAAAACGTCTGGCCGACATGCGCAAGGGGCGCAACTACTCGGGTTACACTCAACAGATTGTGATGAATCACTTGTCGGCCGAGGACTACGGTCGCCTGCAAGAGAAACTGTTTCGTTTCCCTGGATTCTATATCGTACAGCGCATCCTGCGACAGTACAACTACAATGCCGGCGCCAACATTCTGGGTGACATACGCGAGGTGAATCAGCGCGACATCGACAACGACTCCTACTACAAGTCGGGTGACTACACCGGCGACCTGGGTGTGGAGAAGAGTTACGAGAGATGGCTGCGTGGACGCAAGGGCTCGGAAATCTTGATTCGCGATGCGCTAGGCAAAATCAAGGGCCGATACAATGATGGTGCCAACGACATCATGCCCGAGGCCGGCAATGACCTGCACCTGAGCATCGACATCAAGTTGCAAGAACTGGGCGAGCGCATGATGCGCGGCAAGGTGGGTGCCATCGTGTGCATCGAGCCCAAGACCGGTGAAATTCTGGCTCTAGTGTCCAGTCCCAGTTACGACCCGTCGCTGCTCATCGGCAAGGAGCGCGGCAAGAACTATGCGATGCTGCTCAATGACCCGCGTATGCCATTGTTTGACCGCTCAATCATGGCCGCCTATCCACCAGGATCGACATTCAAGCCCACACAAGGTCTTATCTTCTTGCAAGAAGGTGTCATCACCTTGAGCACAGCCTATCCCTGCCACCGCGGTTTCATCAGTGGTGGCATGCGCGTGGGCTGCCACGGCCACGGCTCGCCCATCCCGCTGAAACCCGCACTCCAGACATCATGTAATGCCTACTTCTGCTGGGGCTTGAAGCACATGCTTGAGAACAAGAAGAAATATGGCTCGATAGGCAATGCCTTTGAGGTGTGGAAAAAGCACATGGTGTCGATGGGCTACGGCTACAAGACTGGCGTTGATCTGCCAGGTGAGAGCCGTGGATTCATCCCCAACAAGGCATACTATGACAAGAACCTGGGCGAAGGCAAGTGGAGCGCCTACAGCATCATCAGCGACGCTATCGGACAGGGCGAAATCTTGGCTACACCCCTGCAAATCGCCAACCTGGCTGCTACTATTGCCAACCGTGGCTACTACATCACGCCTCATGTGGTGCGCCGCATCGACGGCGTGGGCGTGCCCAAGAAAAATCTGGAGCGCCACGAGACTACGATAAACAAAAGTTACTACCCCTCAATTGTCGAGGGCATGCGCATGGCAGTGACAGGCGGCACTTGCCGTGGTGCCAACATTGCGGGTTGGGAAGTGTGCGGCAAGACCGGTACTGCCCAGAACCCTCATGGACGTGACCACTCGGCCTTCATGGGCTTTGCGCCCATGAGCGACCCCAAGATTGCAGTGGCCGTCTATGTCGAGAATGCTGGTTTCGGTGCCACCTTTGGTGTGCCCATCGGCGCGGTGATGATGGAGCAGTACCTCAACGGGAAACTGTCGCCGGCACGCGAGGCAGTGGCCAACCGCATGGCCAACACCAGCCTGTATAGTGCCAAACTCTATGGGGGCAAGAAATCTGAGAACAAGGACAAAAAATCTGACAAGAAAGAAGTCAAGAAAGAGTCCAAACCCGAAGTGAAACCTCAATCAAGCGACAATAATGGAACTACGGAGTAATGACAGTGAGAACCGCACTCTGCTCAAGTCGATTGACTGGATCACCATCGTGCTGTATGCCATCTTGATTGTGGCAGGAGCAGTGAGCATCTATGCGGCAACCTATAACTTCGACAAGGCCAGCATGTTCGATTTCTCGGGGTTCTCGGGCAAGCAGTTCATGTGGGCAGGTCTGTCTTTTATCTTGGGTCTGTCGCTACTGCTGATCGACCGTCGCATCTACGAGGCGTATGCCTACCCCATCTATGGGGTGATGATATTACTCCTGATAGTCACCATCTTTGTGGCTCCCGACATCAAGGGCTCCCGATCATGGCTAGTCTTTGGCCCCGTGAGCCTGCAACCGGCCGAGTTTGCCAAGTTTGCTACCGCCTTGGCTCTTGCCAAGTTGTTCAGTACCTATGGCTTTGCGCTCAACAACTGGAAGAATTATGCCATTGCCGGTGGCATCATCGTGCTGCCCATCCTGTGTATCATATTAGAAAAGGAGACCGGTTCGGCACTGGTCTACACGTCGCTCATCTTTGTGCTCTATCGTGAAGGCATGAGTGGCTTTGTGCTGTTTGCTGCCCTATGTGCCATCACCTACTTTGTGGTGGTGCTCAAGTTTGCCACAGTCATGCTGATGGGTATACCACTGGGCACATTCATCGCCTTTGTGATTGTTATGGTGTTGACTGTGGGCATGCTATTGTTCTACTGCCGCTCGTTCGTCATGGGTCGCAATGTGCTGCTGGCCTATGTGGCAGGTGGTCTGTTGACTTGGGGATTGTCCTATCTGGGA
Organism: Porphyromonadaceae bacterium UBA4262; assembly: GCA_002396085.1. GTDB lineage: Bacteria > Bacteroidota > Bacteroidia > Bacteroidales > Muribaculaceae > Sodaliphilus. The sequence continues at coordinate 47,840 of DGWI01000002.1, read as the reverse complement.
GTGCACATCAATGGCTATGTGTTCTTTGGCATCATGGTGGGTGGCACTGTTATCTATCTGCTCTATGGCATGCTACACGACGACATGCGACGTGTGTTGGTGACCATTGGGTTCATCGTGGCATCGGTCATCTTCATGTTCACGGTCGACTTTGCGTTCAATCATGTGCTGCAAGAGCACCAGCAGAAACGCATCACTGTGGTGCTGGGCATCGCCGATGACCCGCGCGGTGTGGGCTACAACGTCAACCAGAGCAAGATTGCCATTGGCAGTGGCGGCATCCTGGGCAAGGGCTTCCTAAACGGCACACAGACCAAACTGAAGTATGTGCCCGAGCAGCACACCGACTTCATCTTCTGCACCATCGGCGAGGAAGAAGGCTTTGTTGGCTCAACGATTGTGCTACTAGTATTCTTGGCGCTGATCTTGCGCATCATCACGCTGGCCGAGCGTCAACACACCACATTTGGTCGTGTCTATTGCTACTGCGTGGCATCCTATCTCATCTTCCACCTGAGCATCAACATCGGCATGGTGTTAGGACTATGCCCTGTCATCGGCATCCCGCTGCCCTTCTTCAGTTACGGCGGCTCATCGCTGTGGGGCTTCACCTTCTTGCTGTTCATCATGCTTCGCATTGATGCCGACCGCGCAAACTACGGGGTCTGGTGAGAGATTGGCCCACTTACAAAGATAACACGGACGGCACCAGGTCTGGTGCTGTCCGTGCTTTATCATATTGTCTGAGATGCTACAATTTCACAGCAGGCCAGCCATAATCTTGGTAACAGGTTACATTGATTCCATTGCGTTTGACATAGTCTTTGATACTCTCCATCCGCGCCTGTTCTCCTGTATTTCCACATGACGTTACAGTGAAAAACTTGTTGTATTTGTCACCAAATATACGTTTGGCACTGGGCATGTACTGCGAGCCATCGCCCACTGCTTCAAATGCTGTGACTTCATAGCCCAGATCGCCTTTGCTAACATGCATAAGCCCTGGATGGGAGCCACCCGACATGCACTTGAGCGTATCGCCCTTCACGTCATAACGATATACCCAATAGGCACCCCAAACTTTGATATCGTCGATGTCAGTACTGTCAATACCCACGATGATGTTGCAGGGTATGCACACATCACCTGAGCCATAGTGCGAGCCGATTGAATCAATCAGAAAACGCTCGATAGCAGCCTCATAAGTGTCGGACTGAACTATGACGGTGTCAGCCTGTTCGGCATCGTTTGCATGATTACCGGCCGTGCTGTTGCACGATGCCAGTAGGCTAGCGCCGCATAGCATGAGGATGGCGGCGAACATCCAATGCATTGTCTTCATCACAATTTAACTTTTTAAAGTAGATACTTGTTAGTAGTTAAGGGAGTTAAGGAGTTAAGGAGTTAAAGAAGTCAAAATGAATGCTCTAGTTGCTCAAATTTTATTTAGAATCTGCCAGCTAGTCTTGGAGCATTCTGACACAACAGAGTAACGTCTTAATTCCATTTAACTACATAAATCCTTAACTACTTCAGAAACTTGAGATCACAATAACAATTTTAGACTTTGTTTTTCGCCATTGCAATCTTTGTGCCAATGCAACTAATCAAAGCAGTGCCAGGACGGCGGCGGTGAAATCGGATTGGGGCATATCATAGGGGAGCCAGTGGATGGGTGTGCCCCGACGCTCCATGCCACGGAACCAGGTCATCTGTCGCTTGGCAAACTGATGAATGGCAATCTCCAACTGATCGTGCATTTCTTGCCACGTGAGCTGGCCGATAACATAGCGCGTGACAAACTTATACTCCAGACCATAGTAGATGAGGTCATCGGGGTCTACCCCACCCTCGATGAGCCGCTGCACCTCGTCGACCATGCCTGCTTGCAGACGCGCGTCCAATCGCTCACTGATGCGACGGCGACGTGCCTCACGGTCGATGCTCACCCCGATGACCACCGCATCGGTCAATGGATGCGGCTCAGTGGCTACCTTCAGATCGGGATGCTCGTGGTAGTAAGTGCATATCTCAATGGCGCGGATGGCGCGCTTGGGCATGTCGATGTCGCTGTTGTTGCGCAGGGTCTTCATGGTGCGCAAGATGGCAGTCAACTCGTCGAGCGACTTGCCGCTGAGCGACGCACGCAACACATCGTTCTGCGGCACCGGGGGCAGTTGTATGCCCTTGAGCACAGTCTCGACATACATGCCCGTGCCACCACACAGGATGACTCGCTTGCCACGGGCAGTGATATCGTCATAGGCCGCCTGATAATCGCGCAAAAACTCAAACAGGCTATATTTGTAGCCCGCAGGGCAGATGTCGATGAGATGGTAAGGCACATCGCCATATTCGTCCAGATCTTTGCCCGTGCCCAAGTCCATGCCACGATAGATCTGGCGCGAGTCGGCGCTGATGATTTCAGCATCCAACTCGCGTGCCAGTGCCACAGCACGGGCAGTCTTGCCCGACGCTGTGGGACCTGTGATAACTATCAGACTATCGTTCATGACCGAGAGTTCAGGAGATTGGCTATTGCTCTTGAGGGAGCCAAAAGTTGTTAATACTTGGTGAATTGATAGCGTTTCCTTAACTCGGCCTGCTGCTCAGGTGGGCGGGAGGTGAAGAATGCCTTCCAACCTGGGCAGAAGTTGATGTGCCATCGCCAGAAACGACCCAACAACGAGTCGGGTTTCTGGTCATAATGTGCACGGAACTTACAGTTTTCGCAATTATGTGCCAAATCTATTACTTTTTAAGGGTACGGTCGAAGTAGTTGAGCACGCGCTGGTAGAGCGGCTCGCGCACGCCACAGCCGTTGATGCTGTGGTTCATGTTGGGATAGACCATCATGTCGAACTGGCGCTTCTGGCCATGGAGTTTGGCAATATACTGCATGGCATTGATGATGTGCACATTGTCATCGGCGCTGCCGAACATGATGAGCAGGTCGCCCTTGAGATCCTTGACCTTGTCGAGTGGGGCACTCTGGGCATAGCCATCAGGGTTCTCTTGTGGTGTGCGCATGAAACGCTCGGCATAAATGGTGTCGTAGAACCGCCAACTGGTCACTGGTGCGATAGACACACCTGCGGCATAGTGGCTGTCGGGGTGCGACATGGCCATGAGCACCTCATATCCGCCGAAACTCCATCCCCAGATGCCAATGCGGTCGGCATCGACCCAAGGCTGGCTGGCCATGTAGCGCGCCGCAGCCACCTGGTCGATGGTCTCATAGTATCCCAGATTCTGATAGATGAGCGACTCGAAGGCTTTGCCACGTGCTCCAGTGCCACGACCGTCAAAGCAAGCAACGATATAGCCCTGAGTGGCGAAATACTCCTCCCAGTCAAGTTTCCAGTTGTTGCGCACCTGTTGCGAGCCTGGACCACTGTACTGCGACATGATGACGGGATACTTCTTGGTGGGATCAAAGTCGACAGGCTTGATAATGAACCCGTTGAGCGTATAGCCATCGTTCTCGAATGTAACGAACTGGCGACGTGGCACACTGGGGATGCAATACTTGGCGCAATAGTCCTCGTTGAGTTGCAGGTCGCGCACACTAATCTTCTTGCCCACCTGCTTCAAGCGATACTGCGTGGGGGTGTCGACATTGCTGAAGGTGTGGATATAATAGGTGAAATCGCTATTGAAAGTGGCTGAATTGGTACCTTTGCCAGCCTCCACATCCTGCACGCGCCCCTTGGCATCGACACGGCGCACCACACGGTTGAGCGGGCCGTCGGTACACTGGTAGTAGAAAAGGCGGTTTTTCTTGTCATAGCCATAGTAGGCAGTAACAGGCTGTTCGCCAGTTGTGAGTTGGCGCATGAGATGCCCGTCCAGGTCATACTGGTAGAGTTGGCAATACCCCGAAGTCTCGTTGGGAATGACCAGAAAGTTATCATAGTAAGCCACATTGCGCGACATCTCACTGTCAATCCAACAGTCCGAGGTCTCGTGATAGATGTCGCGGGCAGTACCAGTGGCGGGATTGACACGATAGATGTGCATATCGTTCTGCGTGCGGTTGAGCGTCATCACCATCAATGCGTCAGCGGGTCCGGCATAGCCAATGTGTGGAACATAGTCCTCGGCAGTGAGGGGCACATTCATCTTGCTCAGTTTGCCATCTTGCACATCGTAACTGTGCACACTCACCACGGCATTCTTCTCACCTGCAACGGGGTACTTGTAGTCATAGGAGCCAGGATAAAGGGCATAATCAGAATTGGGCTTGCAGTCGCCTTCATACATAGTCATCGAGTACATGGGCACCTCGCTCTCGTCCCACCGGATAAACGACAAGGTGCGGCTGTCGCTAGACCATGCAAACGAGTTGAGCATAGCGAACTCCTCCTCATAGACCCAGTCGGGCACAGCGTTGATGACATGATTCTTGAGGCCGTCGGTGGTGGCTTGTGTGATGTTGCCATCGCTCAAGCGCTGAACGTAGACATTGTTCTGCTTGACATAGGCCACACGCTGCCCATCGGGCGAGAGGGTGGCTATCTGCACAGGCTCGTCACCAGCCACCGACTTCATCTGCCCGCTCTTGCAGTCGTAGACGAAGAAACGTGCCGTAAACGAGTGGCGGTAGATGGGTTCGCTGTCGGCCCACAGGAGGATGGCACTCTCACTCTGGCTCATCTCATAGCCGTCCCAACGCTTGACCTGCACATTGTGCATGGCCACCGAGTCGAGCACAGTGGCTGTACGCTGGCCAGTCTTATAGGCACAGCGTGCAATGGTCTTGCCGCCATCGGCCAGTTGATAATAGTACTTGCCGTCCATCGCGGGTGTGACGGCTCCAATGCCCCGTGGACGGGCACCGCCCAGAACATAGTCCTGGATGTCGAGCGCACTAGCGCTCACGCTCACTGCCAGTGCAGCAAGCAATATAAGAGTTTTTTTCATAGTCGGTTTTTTAGGCTAAAAATGCTAGAATATCTAGACATTCTAGAGCATGTTTCTTGGTTCGGTATGGTGGGCGAAGGCCTCTGCATATTTGCAACGGCACTCGATGCCACGGAATCGCTCCATGGGGCCATGCCACCCCTCCATGAGCACGTCCATGCCCTGGCTCTCGTGGCAGTCGCATACACGGTGCTTGAGATCCACCACGCTCTCGATGTTGACCCAGTCGGTGGGATGAAACATCTGCGACTGCGTTCCGGTCATCGCCTCCATATAATAGAGGTCAAATGTGCGCCCTACTCTGCGCCATGCGTCGAGCACCAGCATACCGCATGCTGCATGGTCGCGGTGACTGTCCACAGGCCAATGGGTGAGCACCACATCGGGTTTTTCGCGCTCAAGCAATTCGCGCATCTCGCGATAGCGGTCGATATTGACCTCGGTGTTTCCATCCACCTGATTCATGAAGATGTGGCGTATGCCCATCATGGCACATGCACGCTCGCTCTCAACCATGCGGATGGCTGCCGCCTCGTCATGGGTCTTGCCCGCAATGCCCGCCTCGCCACGTGTGAGATAGACGCTCACCACCTCGTGTCCAGCCTGCTTGAGCAGGCACATAGTGCCTCCTGCACTGGTCTCGGGGTCATCGGGATGTGCCCCAATGACAAGAATCTTACGTTTGCCGTTATTGCTAGCAGCCTTGTCCTGTGCTTGTGCAGCCAGAGGAATTCCTCCCAAAATGGTCGCTGCTGCGGCACCACCTGCTGCTTTGATCATGTCTCGTCGTGTCATGTGAATGTATTCAGTTAGTTATTAAGTGTCTAGATGAGGGCAATGGCGCGACGGCGTCCATCAGGTTGCATCTCGGTGAGGATGGTGATTGTGTCGCCAGTGGCGATGCCTTGCAAGAACTGGCCTGGCACGAAGCATCCCTCAACAAATCCATACTGCTTGCCTCCCTGGCCCTGCATGACACGCACCTCGCCTGTGACAGCATCGGTAAATGCAGGCACCACCTGGTCGCGCGTAGCGGCATCGGCCGTGAGCAGAGCGAGTTTGCCATTGTCACCTTGCACTCTCACCATGAGATAATTCTCGGCAGGCACTTTAGAGGCCTTGACAAACAGTGAATTGCCGTCGGGCATAATCAGTTTGGCAACATCCTTGCCCTGCTTGTCGCGGAAGCGTGCTGCCACCACAGCCGGTGTCTGTGGCACATCCTGATAGACCCAATTAATAATGCCCTGGGCACGTTCGGCATATAGTGCACGATTGTCCTGTGTGGCAATGGTGTCGGCCGGAATGCGCTTGCGCAGTTGCTCGTAGCGCCATGACCTGGGCCACCCACACCGCTCTCGGGTCGAGCGGTAGATTTCCAACTCGCACAGGGCAGCAGGCATGTTGCCCTCACGTGCCAATTCCCATCCCAGTTCTCGATGAATCTCGCATGTGTAATTATCCTGAACCTTGAGTGTCAACGTCTGACACAGAGCCGAGGTCTTCATGTCAAGGTCGTGGGTGTACATGCCCGCCAACTCATGCCACACATAGTACTTGTTGAGCGTCCTGGCCAACTCGCGATGCAGTTCCAATGCTCGCTCCTTGTCGCCACGGTTAAAGAGTGACAGTGACAGATAACGCTTGAGTTCGGCCTTGTCGGGGAAGCGCTCGACCACTTTGCTCAGCAGTTGCATGAACTCCTCGCTGTAGACCATGTCGTGATCTTGTTTCTTGCAGGCGATATACTGCATGACCGCAGCCTCGACCAATGCCGGGAAAATGCCACGATGCCCTTTCTTGCGCTCGTTGCGTTGCCAGTCCTCGGGCAGGAAGTTGTCCTCACCCCACAAGTCAAGGAACTTGGCAAAGTCAAACTCTCTGCCGAAGCGCTTGGACAAGCGTATGGCGACAAACAAAATGCGCGAATGCAGCACCGATGGTCTTGAAATGCCAGTCAGGCTCATATAGTGTGCCAGTGCCTGCCGTGCTTCAAGGCTGGGCATGCGCTGCTGTTGATTCCACAAGTGATACCAGATAATCCAACCAGCCCGCTCGTGCAGAGGTTCGGCGAGTTGGCCGTTGGTGATGAGTTGAGCGATGTAGTCATAGGGTGCAATGGTAATTCCAGTACGCGCCTCGCGGTATGCAGCCTTGACATCGGCATAGAATGGCTGCATGTGCCGTATGAGGCGAGCGTATGCCCGCACAGGCAAGTTGCGCTCATTGCCATCAGCAGGTTCTTCCTCACCCAATTGCGGAATGAGTTGTTCCATACGCTCGGCCAGGACTGCTGCCTCATCGTTATAGCCTCGCTTCAATTCGTCGAATGCCATGTCATGCAGTGTCCAAAACATTGCCCTGGCTGCCCACACATCGCCGGGTGCCTGATTCAAATCGTTAGTGGCCATTTCATACGCTTCTTGCAATTGGCCATTCTTTCTCAGTTCATTTACCTCTTTAAAACTCATATCTCAACATTTAAAGGCGGGAATTGCCGGACGCCATTCTGCCCGATTTCCCAAAACAACTTGCAAATATAGCAATTTTTCGCCAACTGTCAACAATTTTTTCGACATTTTGGCATTTTTGGGACAATTATTCGCCCGCTCTATGGTTCAAGCGTTCATTCAAATAGGGAATTAGTTGCCGCCACACAGAGTGACTGGGGATTTGTTTGGTAAAATTGCGAAAAAATGAAAGGAATTTTATGGTGATTCAGGTTTGAAGTGTTAACTTTGCAGTCTAATAGATGCTAAAATCATTGAGATATGAGTATACTGACACAAGGACAGAAGGTGGATGACTACACGGTTGAGTATCTGATCAAGGCCAATGCCTACAGCGAAACTTATCGTGTGGCCGACGATGACGGGAGTCCGTTCTTCTTGAAGTTATTCATCATCAAGAATATCCCAGAACGCCTGTTGACCAAGGATGGCAAGGTGCGTGAAATAGAATACTGCAAGAAATTGATGCACCGCAACATCATCTCCTATATCACGAGCGGGACGATGATGATTCCCGAGGGCGTGTGCCACTACATGGTGACAGTGTACTTCAGCGGCGAGTTGCTAGTTGAGAAGATTGAACGCGAGGGGCCAATGCCTGTCGACGAGGCCAAGCGCATCATCACGGGTGTGCTGCATGCACTTCACTATATGCACGAGACTCACGGGCTGATGCACAACGACATCACCCCACGCAACATCATGCTCAGTGCCAAGACCGATGGCGAGCCCGAACTGATCGATATGGGACATGTGTCGGGCAACACGAGCGGTGTGGCTCCGTTCGACACAAGTGACCTGGAGATTGAGTACTGTGCCAACTCGACGTTTGCAGGAATGTATGACGAGTCGAGCGATGTTTTCTCGGCGGTGACGGTGCTGTATGTGTTGCTCACTGGCAATGCTCCGTGGCCCTACGACACATCGTTGCCTCGGCGCGACGCCATCCGTGAATTGAAAAAGTTGCGCAAGGAACCTCTTGAACTGGATGGTGTGCCCAAAGAGATGATTGGCATCGTGAGCCGCGGCTTGTCGAGCAATGTGAGCGATCGCTACAAGAGTGCCAGAGAACTGCTGCATGCGCTGGACGACCCCAGCCAAGTAGAACCAGCCGCAGACAAGCCATCGAGTGAACGCTCGGCATCTTCGCACAGTCGCTGTGATGACGACGATGCGCAGGCCCGCGAAACAGCCGTTGACATCGAGGTGAAGAAAGGCAAGGGCAATGGTTTCAAGGACATCGCCGGCATGGAGGACATGAAGGAAATGCTCAACCAGCGTGTAATCTTCATCTTGCGAGACAAGGAGCGTGCCGAGAAGTACCGCTTGACCCCCCCGAATGGTATGCTGCTATATGGCCCTCCAGGCTGTGGCAAAAGTTTCTTTGCCGAGAAGTTTGCCGAAGAGACCGGGTTCAACTTCATGCTGGTCAAGGCGAGCGACCTGGGCTCCGTTTATATCCACGGCACACAGGGCAAGATTGCCGAACTGTTCAAGAAAGCCGAGAAGAATGCCCCTACCGTATTGTGCTTTGACGAATTTGACGCATTTGTGCCCAACCGCAGTGACGACCTGGGCAACCACCACTCGGGCGAGGTGAATGAGTTCTTGACACAACTGAACAACTGCTCGCAGCGCGGCATCTTTGTCATCGCCACGAGCAACCGTCCCGACAAGATTGACCCGGCCGTATTGCGCACAGGACGCATCGACAAGATGGTGTATGTGCCGCTGCCCGACCTGGTGGCACGGCGCGAGATGCTGAAGTTGCATCTCAAGGGTCGTCCTTGTGACGAGTTAGACTTTGAGAAACTGGCTACACTGAGCGAAGGCTATGTGGCGAGCGACATCACCTACGTTGTGAACGAAGCAGCGATGATTGCGGCATATAACAACACAAACATCACCGAGGAGTTGATGGAAACGACCATCGGCGGCATCAAGCCAAGCGTGAAGGGCGATGCGCTGAAGGAGTATGACCGCATCCGCGACAAGATGGAGGGCAACGAGCGCCGCAACAGCCTGCCACACGTGGGATTCAGAACTAATGATAATTAATAATTTAGAATTTAGAATTAAGAATTACTAATCTAGGAATTATGAAACTAAATGAACTATTGCTTGACTTCCTGCAGGAAGAAGGGTACCGTCCCAAGGTTGATCCAGAGGACGGTGAAATCACGTTTAAGAGCGAAGGTCTGACCTACTCGTACTTTCCCGATGAGAACGATGACCAGTACTTCCGCCTGATGCTACCCGCCATCTATGACGTGAATGAGGACAACAAGTATGAGGTGCTTGAAGCCATCGACAAGACGAACTTTAATATTAAGGTTATCAAGTTGTACACCGTGCACGATCGCTCGGTATGGGCGGCACTTGAGATTCTGATGGACACGACACCAGAGATGAATGAAATCGTGCCGCGCGCCATCACACTGCTGCGCCACGCCCGCACTGACTTCTACCAGAATCTGGAGGAGTGATATCGATGCACCATGCATTAAACACAATCGGCTGGATTCTTTAATCCAGCCGATTGTGTTAATAATGTGATGGAGCATTACTGGGCGCGGAAGGCATCAATATCGTCGGCACGGAAGTTCTTCACATAGGTGAAGTGACCTGCGACGTTGGCCTCGGCCATGCGGACATATACCTGTGCGCTGCGACCGAAGAGTTCGGGGCAACGTGTGGCATCCTGAATGATGAGGATTGACATCATGGTCTCGGCGGTCATGTCATAGAGTCGACGAGCGACAAAGTCGTGCAGGTCTTGGTTGCCAGCCTCCTTGACGATGGCGATAGCCTGCTCGAGCGACTGCACCATAGCCTCGATGCGTTGCTTGAGTGGCTTGAACTCGTCGGCCACCTCATCCTGCAACATCTCACGCATGTAGTTGATATAGGATCCGTTGGTGATATAACGGATGGCCGCCACCACCTGGAGTTGTGTGGTGCCCTCGTAGATGCTGAAGATGCGCGCATCGCGATAGAGACGCTGGCTCTTGTACTCCAT
>DGWI01000002.1:0-37296 GCA_002396085.1 Porphyromonadaceae bacterium UBA4262 | reverse complement strand
CGTAGGCATTCTGGTTGGCATACTCCGAGTTCATACCCTTGGCCAGTGGCGTGAAGGCATCGGCCATGCGCTGATACTTCTTCATTTCCTGGCGCTCTTCGGGTGCAAGCGTGCGATCGCGTGCGATATCCTCCAGTGCCTTGTAGACATCGACCAGACGAGCCGTCTGATAGAGCAGCGAACGGCCTGCATCCAGTTTTGCCTTCATGCGACTGAGCATGTCGTAGACTGCAGGGAACTCGATGATTTTCTTGCCGAACTGGGCGCGCTCGCGGGCGTAAGCAATAGCCTCGTTGTAGGCCTCCTGCTCGACACCGACGCTCTGTGCGGCAATGCCCAGACGTGCACCATTCATCAGAGCCATGACATACTTGATGAGACCCAGACGAGTGTCACCACACAGTTGAGCCTTGGCGTTCTTGTAAACCAACTCGCAAGTGGGTGAGCCGTGGATGCCCAACTTGTGCTCGATGTGACGCACATCAACACCACCATCGCGCTTGTCATAGATAAACATCGACAAGCCACGACCGTCGGTTGTACCCTCCTCGCTGCGAGCCAGCACCAAGTGGATGTCACTGTCGCCATTGGTGATAAAACGCTTCACGCCGTTGAGGCGCCAGCAGTTGTTCTCCTCGTCGCGGGTTGCCTTGAGCATGACACGTTGCAAGTCGCTACCGGCATCAGGCTCGGTGAGGTCCATCGACATGCTCTCGCCAGCGCACACGCGCGGGATGAATTGCTGCCGTTGCTCCTCGCTACCGAACTCATAGAGCGTGTCGATGCAACTCTGCAGTGACCAGATGTTCTGGAACCCAGCATCAGCGCTCGAGATAATCTCACTCAGCATCGAGAACACCACGTTGGGCAGATTCAAGCCGCCATAACGGCGTGGCATTGACACACCATGCAGACCAGCCTTGCGCGTAGCGTCCAGATTCTCAAACGTCTTGCTGGCATAAATCATGCGTCCATTCTCAAGGTGCGGACCTTCCTGGTCGACACTCTCGCTGTTGGGTTCGATGATGGTCTCGGCCACCTCGGCGCAGATTTCGATAATGCGACGATAGTTCTCGATGGCATCGTCATGATCGACGGGTGCATCGGGATAGTCCTTGGCATCAGCGAAGCCCTTCTCCTTGAGTTCGACAATGCGTTTCATCAACGGATGCGACAGCTGGAAGTTTATCTCCTCAATATTATACTTTGCCATAATTATTTGCTGTTTTGCTTGTAATACTTAATTAATTTGGGGATGACCTCCTCGCAGGTGCCGACGATGACATAGTCGGCAATCTTGTTGATAGGAGCATCGGGATCGTTGTTGACCGAGATGATGATGCCCGCATCTTGCATACCCGCGATGTGCTGAATCTGGCCACTGATACCGCAAGCAATGTATACCTTGGGATGCACAGTGACACCTGTCTGTCCCACCTGACGGTCATGGTCGACCCAACCAGCGTCAACAGCAGCACGACTGGCACCGACCTCGCCATGGAGCTCCTTGGCCAGTTGGAACAACAGGTCAAAGCCTTCCTTGCTGCCCACGCCATAGCCACCAGCCACGACAATCGACGCGCCCTTGAGGTTGTGCTTTGCCGCCTCGACATGGCGATCCAGCACCTTAACAATATAGGCCGTCTGAGGAACATACTTGTCAACATCGGGATAAACGACCTCGCCTCGGGCCTTGCCGTCGTAGAGAGCCTTCTGCATCACGCCACTGCGCACAGTAGCCATCTGGGGACGATGCTCGGGATTGACAATGGTAGCAACAATATTTCCACCGAAGGCCGGACGAATCTGATAGAGCAGATTGTCGTAGTGAGCCCCCGTCTTGGGATCGTCAAAGTCACCAATCTCGAGTTCGGTACAGTCAGCAGTCAGGCCACTGGTGAGCGACGATGACACGCGCGGTCCCAGGTCACGACCGATGACGGTAGCACCCATAAGGCAGATTTGCGGTTTCTCTTCCTTGAAGAGGTTGACCATGAGGTCGGTATGCGGTGCAGATGTGTATGGGAACAATCCCTCACCGTCGAAGACAAAGAGTTTGTCCACTCCATAGGGCAGAATTTGATCTTCAACCTTGCCCTTGATACCAGCTCCTGCAACAACAGCATGCAGTTCTACGCCCAGTTCATTGGCCAGTTTGCGGCCTTTGGTCAGCAGTTCTTGTGACACCTCGGCCACTGTGGTCTGCTCAATTTCGCAATATACAAAGACGTTATTCATGAATTAGCCAATGATTTTTTCGTTCAACAACTCCTTGATTACGCTCTCGACATCAGCATCGCTTCCTGTGAGGGTCTTGCTCTCCTTGGCCTGGAAGACGATGTTCTGCACAGTCTTGACCTTAGTGGGCGAGCCACTCAGGCCACACTGCTCTGGGTCGCCATCGACATCAGCCACGCTCCACTGATTGAGTGTGAGGTAGGGCCGCTCATCATAGAGTGCCTTCCAGGGCTCATCGCCCGTGCGCTCCATGGGGCATGTGGCTCGCTTGTACTGCATGACCAGTTTGGCATTGCAAGGTCGGCATGGTGCAGCACTGCCATTGACGGTGATGACCACCGGAAGTGGCGCCTCGACAGTCTCAACTCCGCCATCGATGTGACGACGGATAGTGGCCTTGCCATCCTCAACCTTGATGATCTCTTCGGCATAGGTGACCTGGTTGAGACCCAACTTCTGAGCCACCTGGGGGCCTACCTGTGCTGTATCGCCGTCGATGGCCTGTCGTCCACCGATGACAATGTCTACCTTGCCAATCTTCTTGATGCCCATGGCCAACGCATAACTCGTGGCCAACGTATCGGCACCTGCAAACAGACGGTCAGTAAGCAGCCATCCCGTGTCTGCTCCACGATAGAGTCCCTGCCTGATAATCTCACCAGCACGTGGAGGCCCCATGGTGAGGATGCCGACAGTGCTGCCTGGGTGTTGCTCCTTGAGGCGCAAAGCCTGTTCAAGGGCGTTAAGGTCTTCGGGGTTGAAGATAGCAGGAAGTGCGGCACGATTGATGGTGCCGTCGGCCTTCATCGCATCTTTCCCCACGTTTCGGGTGTCTGGCACTTGCTTGGCCAGCACAACGATGTTTAAACTCATAATTGTCGTTATTTTGTTTATTATTTGTCTCTATAAAACATTTCAACTTGCAAAATTACAGAAAAATGCTCACAGGGCAAAGCCTTCGAGGCCTATTAATGCTTTTTAATAATGTGGAGTAAGGTAGAATCGAGGACCGACAAGACTAAAGCCATATTGCAGAATTGGCAACTATGTTGTAACTTTGCAGCCACAACACATAGGTTCATATTATGAAAAAGATCATTCTGACTTTAGCCCTAGCCGTGCTTGCATGCTCATTGCCTTGCCCGGCTCAATACAGTCGTGGATTGTCGCGTCATCATCACTATAATTCGAGTCGCAGTGCCGCCGACTTGGTAGAAGTTTCGGTGCGCGAGGCCGGCACGCTCGAGACCAAAATGCCCAAAGGCACATTTGAGCAAGTGCGCATGCTGCGAGTCGAAGGCCCGTTGAACGAGAAAGACCTGGACTTCATCACCAAACTGGCCAAACGCAGCAAAGTGCTGAATGTGGATGGCAAGAGCATTGACAACTATCTTGATGTAGATCTGGAGTATGCTTCGGTGATGGAAAGATACGGTTCACGCTACAATCATGATGTGCTGCCACGGCGCGCATTCCAGTATGCAAGCCACTTGCGCTCGATTGTGCTTCCTGAGCGATTAAAGTCAATCGGCGATCACGCCTTTGCCTCATGCTATGATTTGGAGGAAGTGATCATGCCCCCTCGTGTCCATGAGTTGGGCGAGAGTGCGTTTGAGGCTTGCGATGACTTGAAGTACTTTAGTGTCCCCGACTATCTGGAAACCATAGGCAGACATTGCTTCAAGGGCTGCGACAAACTAACACGCTTCAACATGCCCCGTGATGTGCGCGAGATTGGCAGAGAAGCCTTCGATGGCTGCGGTGTAGTTGAACTTTATATACCCCAGTACTGCCAGATTGAAGATCACAATCTGGGTACAATGAGTCAACTGCAAGCCATCGATGTGGACCGCAACAACATGACCTACAGTTCCTATGACCGCGCCCTGTATGACCATAGCGGTCGCTCGCTGATTCAATTCCCCGCAGCCCGAACGGGCAGTTGCCAGATTCCTGACGGCGTTGAGGAGATTGGCGAGCGTGCTTTCAACAAGAGCCGTATCAGCGAGATACAGTTGCCCAACACGGTGACACACCTAGGTGAGTCGGCATTTGCCGGATGTTCACGCCTGACTAGAATGTGGCTACCCGATGGCGTGGTACAGTTGCCGGCCTACGTGTTCAGCGAGTGCACGTCGCTGCGCAGCATCGACCTCGGTGCCATTAACCTGATGGGTGAATCGGCGTTCCGTGGCTGCTCATCATTGCAGTCGATCAAACTCGACGGGCGGCTGCAGGTGATTGCCAAAGCTGCCTTTGAGAATTGCCGCAACCTGCAAGAAGTGGAGATTCCCAGTAGCGTAACGGTAATGGAGGAGAAAGCCTTCCACGAGTGCAATGCTCTGCGTTCAATCGACTTGAGCCAGGTGAGCAAGGTGAACAAGCAGGCCTTTGACCGCTGTTCAAGCCTGACAACAGTCGAGTTGAACAACGTGACAACGGTCGAAGAGAAAGCATTCTTTGAGTGCACATCACTGCAACATCTGACATTGGGTGATGGAGTTTCATACATTGGCAAAGAGGCTTTTCGACGCTGCAAGTCACTGAGCGAAGTAGCCATTCCTGGCAAGACATCGGTCATAGGCAAGGAGGCCTTCCGCGAGTGTAAGGCATTGTGCGCCATCACCCTCAATGAGGGGTTGCAAACCATCGAGGACAACGCACTGCGCGAGACAGCCATCCACCGCCTGTCGCTCCCATCCACTGTGCGCAAGCTGGGCAAGAAAGTGGCCGAGAAATGCCAGCAACTGCAGCGCATCGAGTGCCATGCCATCACTCCGCCCGACCTGGCCGGCGAGAGCAACAGCAAAATCGAGTTGTATGTCCCCGCCCAGTCGGTCACTGCCTATCAGGATGCCAAGAACTGGAAGAAATACAAAGTCATCAAGGGGCTTTAACTTAATTGAAAATTGAGAATTGAAAATTTGTGATGGGCCACTACCCCACCCCTTTTCGGTTTTTGTTTAGTCGGGCTGGGGGTGCCAGAGCTGCTGCATGCGGGCGGCGAGCTTGGCCTCGGCTGGTGTGTCCTGTGGATGCCATAGAGTGGGATGGTTCAGTTCTTCGGGCATATACTCCTGGCGGACAAAGTGGCCAGGGAAATCGTGGGCATATTTATAGTCCTGCCCATAGCCCAGTTGCTTCATGAGCTTGGTGGGTGCATTGCGCAGATGCAACGGCACCGGGGCATTGCCAGTCTGTTCAACTAGTGCGAGTGCATCGTCGATGGCGAGATAGGCACTGTTGCTCTTGGGCGACGCGGCAAGATAGATGGCACACTCGCTGAGTGGTATGCGCCCCTCGGGCCAGCCAATCTTGTTGATGACATCGAAGGTGGCATTGGCCAGCAGCAACGCATTGGGATTGGCCAGGCCAATATCCTCGGCAGCACTGATGCACAGTCGTCTGGCAATGAACTTGGGGTCCTCGCCGCCAGCAATGAGCCTTGCCAACCAATAGACAGCCGCATCGGGGTCACTGCCCCGAATACTCTTGATAAACGCCGAGATAATATCGTAGTGCATCTCGCCCCCCTTGTCGAACGCGACAGGGTTCTGTTGCAAGCGATCGGTCACAATCTGGTCGTTGACAACAAACGGCTCAAGCGGCCCCAACGACTGCATGATGAGGTCGAGGATGTTGAGCAACTTACGCGCGTCGCCTCCAGCAAAACGCAGCAGAGCCTCGGTCTGCTCAATGCGCACCTCGCGCCCATCAAACATCTTGTCGGTTGAGATAGCCCGGTTGAGCAGTTCGAGCAAGTCATCACGATCCAGTGGCTGCAACACATAGACCTGGGCACGTGACAACAATGGGCGTATGACCTCGAACGATGGATTCTCGGTCGTGGCTCCAATGAGCGTGACCGTGCCGTTCTCAACGGCACCGAGCAACGAGTCTTGCTGCGACTTATTGAATCGGTGAATCTCATCGATGAAGAGCACAGGCCGCCCCCTGGTGAACATGCTCTGAGCATCGGCCTTGCATCGATCGAGCACCTCACGCACCTCCTTGACTCCGCTGGTAACAGCCGAGAGGGTGTAGAAAGGTACCTGTGTCTGCTCGGCAATGATGCGAGCCAGCGTAGTCTTGCCTACTCCTGGTGGTCCCCAGAGGATGAAAGACGAGATGTTGCCACTCTCGATCATTCGCCTGATAATAGCACCCTCACCTACGAGGTGCTTTTGCCCTATGTAGTCGTCGAGCGACTTGGGTCGCATGCGCTCGGCTAGCGGTTCGTACATAATATAATTTAGAATTAATAATTAAGAATTTAGACACAGTGTGTGGAATGCAAAGTTAATGTTTTTTGTGCAAATTGATGGTGTTGTCGACAACAAAAAGATGTCGTGGCACGTTTTTTGCACAAGAAAGTGTGATTTAGACTTAAGATAACGAGATGAAACGATGCACCGGTTGTGGGGCAAGCAACCCCATGGACGCTAAATACTGCAACGTGTGTGGGCACCGGCTGAAGTCATCGGCCGCCATAGCCCGTGTGTTGGTGTGGGGTTTGTCGGGCTTAAGCTTGGCGCTGATGGGTCTGTGGCTAGCCACCTGGCTTGAGTTGCGTCAGACTCGTCAAAACTTGCATTCGCGCGACAGACTTGAACAGACCATCGCCCACCAGTATGACGCACGCCTTGACTCCATGCGTGAGGAGTACTATCGGCTAGATGCTGCCAAGTGCAGTGCCGAGCACCGTTTGACCGATTTTCAGGAAATGGTGGGCCAGCGCTATCCGTTGATCATCGACTCTATCAAGATAGGCAATGTGAACCGCATCCAACAAGTGCAGAGCGACTTCGGGCAACCAATTTACAGCGAGGAGACGATGTATCTGCAGCCCCGTGTCTACTACCGTGGCATCAAGCGTGGCAATGTGGAGTTGTATGTCCGCTGGTATGACGAGGACGGCCACTTGCGTGTCGGGGAGGGCTCACCGGCAGGTTACTCGCAGAAGTGTGAGACCTACATCTACGAGGAGAGCAAGACACTGAACCTGAAAGGTTGGGGCAGCGAGAATCGTGGCAACTGGCATCGCGGCCGCTATCGTCTGGAGGTGTGGTGCAAAGGTATGTTGCTTGGCACCAAGCACTTCAGTGTGTTGTAATCAATGCTGACTGACAATAAAACACTCCCCTTCCTCCTTGAAAAAGGGAAAGGGGAGTTATTGTCAGGCTTGTTTCTATTAAGGTATCGGCGGGAAAATATGATGGCACCTTAACGGCGCGTGCGGAATTCGATGGGTGTGATGCCCGTAACATGCCTGAAGACTCGGCTCAGGTGGTGAGGATACTTAAAGCCAACGGCATAAGCGATTTCGCTGATTGACATCTTGGTACTGACAATCAGATACTTGACGCGTTCGACCACTGCAATGTGAATATGTTCCTTGGCTGTGTGCCCCGATGATTTCTTGACCAGGTCACCGAAGTAATTGGGCGACAACGAGAGTCTCTTGGCGCAATAGGCCACAGTAGGCAGTCCCTTCTCGACCGGCAAATTGCTCTCGAAGTATTCCTTGAGGACAACGTTGAATCTGTCGATGAGTTGGTCTCCTCCCTTAGACTCGGAGTGATACTGCCTGGCATAGAATCTCAAGCAGTAACTGAAAAGCAAATCAAGGAAAGCCAGTATGATGGATCTGCTAGACGCGTCAATGGGCAGTTCAAGTTCAAGCGATATTCCCTCGAAGAGCGAGTCCATGACCAGTTTCTCCTCAGGAGTTAGGTTAAGTGCCTGATTAGACTCATAGGAGAAGAAAGAGTAATACTTGAACTTGCTGGACAGCGGTGACTCGTGGATGATGCTTGGGTGAAAGAGTAGCAATTTGCTGTTTGTGCCTTCTTTGTGCCCAGTCGCATTTCCGAATATCTGGTCAGGTGCGATAAATGCCATCGTGGCTTCTCCATATTCATACCTGCTCAGCCCGTAAGTCATGCTCCCGCTCTCACCTGTGAAAAAAACACAATAGAATCCACAACTACGCAGCTCATCCTTGAGTTTAGCGCATTCTGTTTTATCAAGCACAGTAATTAAAGGGTGCTGCATCTTGCATCCATAGCGTTCACAAAAATCCCCGATTGAATTTAGTCTAATAATTTCAGTAATCATTTTGATAAGAATTTGGCACAAAAATACACAAAACTGAAACATACACAACATGTATCGGTAAATCATGTTAGTGTTTTAAGGTAAATTCACAGAAATTGAAAGAATGCTCGTCCATTAGATTCCGATGCGTCACATTTTGACAACAAATTGCAGAAAAACATTAGATTTGCAGGTGATTTATGTCATCTTTCGTAACACAAAAGCCGTCGCACCATCCTGATGACAGAATGGTGCGACAACACGGCACAATGCCACTAATCATGTCGGGCTTCAGCAGCCCAATTCTTTGTCCAATCCGATCCTCTGACCGATGTACTCAAGCAGGTCATGTTCTGACTCACTGGCTCCGTCGGCATCCATTATCCGCACCAGCAACCTAGCCACGAAACACTTGCGATCAGTGTCCATCTTCTTGACCACCTCGATTGCATAGTCGGCGTTCAATGCCAGTCCCGCCTGAAACACCTCGTCATTGATTCCCAGTTCAACATTAATGTTGTTAGAGGCAATCAACTCCTCCATGGTGATGACACGATCGGCATTGACCATCTCAATGATGAGACTGACAATGGCCTGTTTCTCGATATTAGTAAAATTGACGTTGCTCATATCACCGAAATTAGTCGTTGTGCTTGAATGGTGGTGGTGTGGCCCAAGGATCATTACTGTCCTCGGCTTGCACCTCATTTTCTCGTGCTTTGCTTTCCTCGGCAATTCTCATGATTTCCTCGGTGCGCGAGAGCCACTTGCGCTTCCCGAAGATGCGCTCGGCATCCTCGGTGTAAATAACCTCACGCTCGAGCAACAAGTGCGCCAGTTGATGGTGTCCGTCGGTGTAGATTTCCAGTATCTGACGAGCACGCTGATACTGACTATCGATAATGGCCTGCACCTCAACATCGATCGTCTGTGCTCGTGTCTCGCTATATGGCTTAGTGAATCCATACTCTTGGCCACTAGAGTCATAATAGGAAATGTTGGGCAGTTTGTCGCTCATGCCATAGTAGGTGACCATGGCATAGGCAATCTTGGTTGCTCGCTCCAAGTCGTTGAGCGCACCGGTGTCGATGAACCCCAAGAACATGTCTTCGGCGACACGACCTGCCAGCAACGAGCACACCTCATCAAGGAGTGCCTGCTTGGGTTCAATCTGCCTCTCCTCGGGCATATACCATGCCGCACCCAGCGCCTTGCCACGTGGCACGATGGTGACCTTGATGAGCGGGTCGGCATATTGCAAGTGCCAACTGACGGTAGCATGCCCAGCCTCATGATAGGCGATAGACTTGCGTTCGTCGTCGGTGATGACCTTCGATTTCTTCTCCAGTCCACCGATGATGCGGTCGATAGCATCCATGAAGTCTTGCCGTTGCACCGCCTGCTTCTTGCGCCGAGCAGCGATGAGTGCCGCCTCGTTACAGACGTTGGCTATGTCAGCACCCGAGAATCCAGGGGTCTGCCTTGCCAGTTGATCGATGTCGACGCTGCCGTCAGTCTTGACATTGCGCAAGTGCACCTGGAAGATTTCCTTGCGATCGCTCAACTCTGGCAGTTCAACATAGATTTGACGGTCAAAACGACCTGCACGCAGCAGTGCCTTGTCGAGGATATCTGCACGGTTGGTGGCCGCCAGGATGATAACCCCGCTATTGCTGCCAAATCCGTCCATCTCGGTGAGGAGCTGGTTCAAGGTACTCTCGCGTTCGTCATTGCCACCCATATTGGCATTGCGACCACGTGCTCGTCCCACAGCATCAATCTCATCAATGAAGACGATGCACGGTGCCTTCTCCTTGGCTTGACGGAAGAGGTCACGCACACGGCTAGCACCCACACCAACAAACATCTCGACAAAGTCGCTACCCGACATCGAGAAGAAAGGCACATTGGCTTCGCCGGCAACAGCCTTGGCCAACAGAGTCTTTCCGGTTCCCGGAGGGCCAACGAGCAACGCTCCCTTGGGAATCTTTCCGCCCAGTTCGGTATAATGCTCGGGACTCTTGAGGAAGTCGACAATCTCGTTGATCTCGACTTTAGCCTCGGCCAATCCTGCTACATCCTCAAATGTCACCTTATTGGCATTGTCCTTGTCGAAGAGCATAGCCTTAGACTTGCCGACACTGAAGATGCCGCCACCGCCCATGCCGCCACTGCCCATGCGCTTCATGAAGAAGAACCAGAATCCGATGAGCAGCAGCACTGGGCCAAAGTACCAGAAAATGGTACTTATATCGCTTGTGGTGTCATAAGAGATGTCTCCCTTGAACTGTCCGTTGGTCTTCCACTCGTCCACTTTCTTTTCAAAGTTCTCAAGCGAGCCAATCTTGGACGACACCTTGGGCTTGTATCCTTGCCTGGGCTTATAGACATTGCCAAAGACGACATTTGCCAGCGAATCGTTGATGACAGCCTCGGCGGTCTCCTTATTATATACGACAATGCTCTCGACGCCTCCACTTGCCACCATCTCTTCAAACTTGTTCTGTGGCACTTCTTTGGCCATAGAATTGCCAGTCATCCAATAAGCAGCAATCAGTCCAGCGAAGACGAGCATATACATCCAGTAGATGTTAAACTTCGGGAAAGGCGTTTTTTTCTTGTTGTCTGCCATAGTATTGTTTAATCAAGATCGGGGATGGTGTTGATGGTTGCATCATTCCACAGTTGCTCGAGGTTATAACGCTGACGGAACTCCGGCAAGAAGATGTGAGCGTAGATGGTTCCGTAGTCTAGCACAATCCACTGCGAGTTCTGATATCCGTCGTAATTGTACGGGCGGACACCGAGTTTGTTCTCGACATACTCTCTGATGCTGTCGGCAATGGCGTCGACCTGAATGGGTGTGTTGCCATTGACAATGACAAACGCCTGAGTCGGCGCATACTCAATGTGCGAGAGGTCGACAGTGACGATGCTTCGTGCCTTCTTTTCTTGCGCCCCCTCAACGATGGCTTGAATAAGTGTTTCGTTATCAGTAATCTGATTCTTCATCTATTAAGTTGTTAGTTGTTATTTCGGATTGAAAAGGCAAAGGTAATCATAAAAGTTCAAAAAGAAAAATCTGACGACCAAAAACGTAAAATAAAAACAAAAAAGACGCGCATTTGTCACGAATTCACAAAGAATTTTGTAACTTTGCAGGCTAGAAAAAAATTAATCACTAAATAAATACAGATTATGGAAGTAAGAGGAAAAATTATCGTAAAACTGCCCTTGCAGAGCGGCACGTCGAAGGCCGGCAACCCCTGGAGCAAGCAGGAGTATGTGCTTGAGACGATGGAAGCGTTCCCCAAGAAGGTCCATTTTGACTTCTTCGGCGATCGCGCCAATCAGTATCCGCTCGAGGTGGGTGACTTGATTGACCTGAGTTTTGACATCGACAGTCATGAATACAACGGTCGTTGGTTCACCAGCATCCGTGGCTGGAAGGCCGAGAAGGTAGACCCGAACGCCCTGGCTGCCGCCAACGCTGCTCAGAATCAGCCTGCCTATCAGCCTGCTCCAGGTCCCGCTCCCGCCGGCCCTGCTCCGGTGGCTCCGGCTCCGGTGGCTCCTCAGGCCGACTTCAACCAGCCTGCCGATGGCGACGATCTGCCGTTCTAACCCATCACGCATTGACATTTTTACTAGACACACGAGAGGAGCCTCGCAATGGGGCTCCTCTTGTTTTTGCGTTGTAATCGGCCGTGAGAAACGGGCTATGCACCTCAATTGACCTCGCGGTGTTCGAGGGCTCGCTGCAATTGCAGCAGTTGTGCCTTGATGTCCTTGAGCCGATCGACGACCTCAAAACGCTTGTCCACACCATCACGGTTGGCACGCAACTGCGCTTGAGCGGCATCGAGCTTGAGACCTTTCTCCTTGACCAGGTAATGAATCTTGCGTATCATCTCGATGTCGTTTGGGGTGTAGAATCGGATGTTCTTGGCGTTGCGCTTGGGCTTGATAATGGTGAACTGCGTCTCCCAGTAGCGCAATGTGCTCTCGGGGATGCCCACAATCAATGCCACATCGCCTATCTTATAGTACTTCTTGTCAAGTTCTTGCATATTGTTTCTTCTATTTGGTGCCACAACAAAGTCTTGACATAGCGAGCTGCTGGAATGCCCGCGATGGTTGTGGGTACAAAGTTAGATTAATTTACTGAAAATGCCAAATTTTGCCACGAAAAATCAAAAAAAACAGCCTTTGGCTTTGAGTTACGGCCAAATAGCAGTAATTTTGTAGGTTGTTTTGGATTCAAGAAAAATATAGACTAAATAAGATATGCTAACAGCAAAAGAAATCCGCGAAGCGTTCAAGAGCTTCTTTGAGAGCAAGCAGCACCACATTGTGCCCTCGGCTCCGATGGTCATCAAGGATGACCCTACCCTCATGTTCACCAATGCCGGTATGAACCAGTTCAAGGACATCATCCTGGGCAACAAGCAGGCGCAGTGGCGCCGTGTGGCTGACTCGCAGAAGTGCCTGCGTGTGAGCGGCAAGCACAACGACCTGGAGGAAGTGGGTCATGACACCTATCACCACACCATGTTTGAGATGCTAGGCAACTGGTCTTTCGGCGACTACTTCAAGCGCGAGGCCATCGACTGGTGCTGGGAGTTTCTGGTTGATGTGCTCAAATTGAACCCGGACATCCTCTATGCCACCGTGTTTGAAGGCTATGCCCCCGAGGGACTGGAGCGCGATAACGAGGCCGCCGGCTACTGGGAGAAACACCTGCCCGCCGACCACATCATCAATGGCAACCGTCACGACAACTTCTGGGAGATGGGCGACACAGGTCCATGCGGTCCCTGCAGTGAGATTCACATCGACCTGCGTGACGACGCCGAGAAGGCCAAGACTCCCGGACGTGAACTGGTCAACAAAGACCACCCCCAAGTGATTGAAATCTGGAACCTGGTGTTCATGCAATATAACCGCAAGGCCGACAGCAGCCTCGAGCCACTGCCCTTCAATGTGATTGACACGGGCATGGGCTTTGAGCGCCTGTGCATGGCCCTGCAGGGCAAGAAGTCAAACTATGACACCGATGTATTCCAGCCGCTCATCGGCGAGATTGGCAACATCAGTGGCAAGCGCTATGGCGAGAACCACGATGTGGATGTGGCCATGCGCGTGGTGGCCGACCATGTGCGCACCATCGCCTTCAGCATCGCCGACGGCCAGTTGCCCAGCAACGCTAAGGCCGGCTATGTGATCCGTCGCATCCTGCGCCGCGCCGTGCGCTACGGCTACACCTTCCTGGGCATGCGCGAGGCATTCATGTATCGCCTGATCGACACGCTCATTGAGAGCATGGGTGCCGCCTACCCCGAACTGCCAGCTCAGGTCGACCTCATCAAGCATGTGTGCAAGGAAGAGGAGGACTCGTTCCTGCGCACGCTCGAGACCGGCATGAAGCTCATCGACAAGGTGATTGCCGACACCCGCAAGTCTGGCAAGACACAAATCACGGGTCGCGAGGCATTCACCCTCTACGACACCTACGGATTCCCCCTGGACCTGACCGAACTTATCTTGCGCGAGAACAACATGACCGTCAACGAGGAGGAGTTCAATGCCGAGATGCAGCAACAGAAGCAACGTGCGCGCAACGCCGCCGCCGTCGAGGCTACCGACTGGGTGGAGCTGCACGAGGGCGTGACCGAGTTCGTGGGCTATGACATGAGCGAGTGTGACACCGAGATACTGCGCTATCGCAAGGTCAAACAGAAGAACAAAGAATATTACCAGATTGTGCTTGCCCGCACACCATTCTACGCCGAGATGGGCGGTCAAGTGGGCGACAAGGGCACCCTCACAGTGGGCGATGAGACCATTGAAGTCATCGACACCAAGCGCGAGAACAACCTGCCAGTTCACATTGCCAAGCAGATGCCCGCCGACCCAACCGCACCGGTGCATGCCGCCATCGACGTGGCACGCCGACGCGCCATCGAGTGCAACCACACCGCAACCCACCTGCTCCATGCCGCCCTGCGCCAGGTGCTGGGCACACACGTCGAGCAGAAAGGGTCGTATGTCGATGACAAGATGTTGCGCTTCGACTTCTCGCACTTCAAGAAGGTTACTCCTGAAGAGATTCGCCAAGTGGAACATCTGGCCAACCAGATGGTGCGCCATGCCACCCTGCGCGAGGAGCATCGCGAGATGCCCATCGACGAGGCACGCCAGATGGGTGCTATGGCTCTGTTCGGCGAGAAGTATGGCGACCGTGTACGCGTCATCAAGTATGATAACTCGGTTGAGTTGTGCGGTGGCACGCATGTGCCCAACACGGGCAACATCGGCATGATTAAGATCATGAACGAGAGCAGCATTGCCGCCGGCATCCGCCGCATCGAGGCCATCACCGGCGAGGGGGTGGAGAACACGCTCGACCAACTGGAAGACACCCTGCTCGAGATCAAGAGCCTGCTCAACAACGCACCCGACGCACTGGTGGCCCTACGCAAGTCGCTGAGCGAGAATGCCGCCCTGCGCAAGCAAGCCGAGGGCTTCATCCAGGAGCGCATCAACACCCTGCGCGAGCGACTGATCAAGGATGCTCGCCTCAACGACAAGGGTATCAGCGTGATGCGTCTGCAAGGACTGCTCATGCCCGAAGTAGTCAAGGGCGTAGCCACCGCTCTGCGCGGCAGCGGCCTGGAACACCATGCCCTGATTGCTGCCACCGAGGACGATGACCGCCCGATGCTCACCGTCATGCTCACCGACGACCTGGTCAAGGAAGGCAAAAATGCCGGACAGATGGTGCGCGAGGCCGCCAAGCTCATTCAGGGCGGCGGTGGCGGACAGCCTGGCTTTGCCCAGGCCGGCGGCAAGAACGTGGACGGTCTGAGCGCTGCCCTCGACAAACTCGAGGATCTACTCAATCAATAGATATTACCTTCTAGTCACCTTTCTGAAGTGGCAAACTAACCACTTCAGAAAGATGGCTAAAATAGCTAATAATTATTAATAATTAATCTATCAAAAACATGAGAAAAAAGCATTTACTGGCAGCCACCATCCTGATGATGGCCTGCATGAGCGTCAGCGCTCAAACCACTGCCGAGTGGCCTTGGGACTTCCCGATGAGTACCGGTGAGCAACTCACCGACGGCGAACTGATTTTGGCCCCCTACACCTACTACAAGGTGGCGATTGACGACAAGGAAGACTTGATGAGAAAAGGCCTCATCTTCTACAAGACCAACCTCGAGACTGCCGGAGCCGAGAAGTCGGTTGTGAACTTTATGGAAGACTATGAGTTGCCCAACTCGCTAATTATCGGTCTGCCCGAAGGTGCCACTGCCAAAAAAGGCGACATCTTGCTCACCTGGTGGCAAAGCGGAAGCGGCATGAAACGCGCCATCGTGCGTGACGACAGCAACCCCGCCGAACCCAAAGTGGACTATCTTGACATGGACATGCGACTTGATAATGACGGTGCCATTTCGGGCTTTGCCGAGAGCCACGCCAATGAGCAACTCAAGCCCAACTCGTTCATCGTGCTGCACGACGGCGAGTGGGCCCCAGGAGCGCAAGTGGCCTGCAAGAATGAGCGCGGCGAATGGAATGCTGCCACGCTGATCAAGGCGACCGAAGACAAGGTGCTTGTGTCGGGATTCAGTAGCCGGCTATCGGCCTATTCCAAGAGCGACTGCCGCTTGATTCCGATGAGCGACGAGGACATGAAAGCCGGCGACCCTGTGTGGGGAGTCTGGGTAGGCACCTACCAGAGCGGCTATACCGTCGACAAGGTGGACAAGGAGCGTGGCCGCGTGTGGGTCACCGACAGCCGAGGCAATCAAAAGATTCTGAGTATCCTCGAAGTGACTAAAGTTCTAGACTGACCCCTTGTTGCAGAAAGCACCATCCCTGCCCGAACAAGCATTCCCGGGCAGGGATGTTTTTTTAGTTCAGCCAGCAGTTTTTGAAATCGGACAAAAATCACTAACTTTGTAGCCAAAACCAAACGCAAAACCAAAATGAAAAGATTATTTTTTGTTTCGATGGTGCTGATCAGCATCTGCTACTCTGCATTCGGCCAGTCGTCGAGTCACCAGTATGTCACCGTGGTGGCCGAACCTGACCATGCCGACTGGACCTACCATGTGGGCGAAAAAGTGAACATCACCGCATATGCCATCCGCGAGAATGTGCGCATGAAGGACTGTGAGATTACCTATAGCTACGGTCCTGACAAACTGGATGCCGTCAAGACCGCCACGGTCAAGACCGGACGCGACGGTCTGGCGCACTTCAGTGTGCCGTCGCCCAAGGAGCCTGGATTCACCAGTGTGCGCGTCAAGGTGTCACTGGACGGCCGCACCTACTCGTCGATGACCAACATCGCGTTTGACCCCTACTCTATCCAACCGACAACGACAATGCCCGCCGACTTTGAGCAATACTGGCAGGGCGCTGTGGCCAAGGCCGCCCAAGTGCCCATGCGCCCCACCCTGCGCTACAGTGCCGAGGAGAGCAACGACCGTGTGGATGTGTACTATGTGAAGATTCAGTCCTACAGGCGTGGCAACTATGTCTACGGCGTGCTCACAGTGCCCAAGACGCCGGGGCGCAAACCCGCCATCCTGCGCCTGCCCGGCGCGGCGGTACGCTCCTATCATGGGCCTCACGAGTTGGCCTATGAGGGGTTTGTGGTGCTGGAGATAGGTGTTCATGGAATCCCTGTTGACCAGTCGCCCGAGGTGTACGCGCAACTCGAGGAGGGTGCCCTGTCGAGTTACACGACCATCGGCATCGACCATCGCGACACCTATTACTATAAACGCCCCATCCTGGGTTGCGTGCGCGCTGTCGACTACCTGTGCACACGCGACGACGTCGACACCACCCGCATCGCCACCTACGGCGGCAGTCAGGGCGGTATGCTCTCGATCATGACGGCGGCACTGAGCCCGCATGTGAGCGCATTGTTCAGCTACTTCCCGGCCTACTGTGACCTGACCGGCTATTACAACGGTCGCGGTGCCGGGTGGCCGCACCTGTTCCGCGACCGCAATGAGCCCAACCTGCAAGCCCGCATCGAGGTGTCGCGCTACTACGACACGGTCAACTTTGCCCGCCTGCTGCGTGTGCCCGGCTTCTACGCCTGGGGCTACAACGACCCGGCGTGCTGCCCCACGTCGACCTTCAGCGCCTACAATGTCATCACAGCCCCCAAGCAACTGCAAGTGGGCCGCGACACCGGCCACTGGCTCTACCCGTGGCAGGTCGATAACGCCCTGCACTGGCTCAAGCAGCAGTTCGGCATGGAGTGAAACAAAGGCGCAGGATGCTTCGGTTAGCATCCTGCGCCTTTATTATTACCGAAATATCACACTAGTCGGTGGTGAGGTCGTCGTAGCGCTGGAAGAGGAAATCGTTGTAAGGGAAGCGCTGGGTGTGGACGATGCGGGCCTTGTCGTAGAGCATCTGCTTGAGTGCGTCGATGTTGATGCCCTGCTTGGCGCTGATGAAGACACAGTTGCCTGCCATGCGCGACATCCAGGTCTCCTGCAACTCCTCAAGGGGGATGTTCTCTCGCAAACGCGGCGTGAGGTCGTCCTCGTCCTTGGGCGTGTAGGTGAACTGGTCAATCTTGTTGAACACCATGATCATCTCCTTGCCAGCGGCATCGCACACCTCCTGCAACGTGCGGTTGACCACCTCGACCTGCTCCTCGAACTGCGGGTGCGAGATGTCGACCACATGCACCAGGATGTCGCTGTCGCGCACCTCATCGAGTGTGGTCTTGAACGACTCGACCAGATGGGTGGGCAACTTGCGGATAAAGCCGACAGTGTCGCTGAGCAAGAACGGCAAGTTCTCGATGACAACCTTGCGCACAGTGGTGTCGAGCGTGGCAAAGAGTTTGTTCTCGGCAAAGACGTCGCTCTTGCTCAACACATTCATCAGTGTGGACTTGCCCACATTGGTATAGCCGACCAACGCGATGCGTGTGAGCTTGCCACGATTCTTGCGTTGGATCACCTTCTGCTTGTCCCAGTCGGCCAATCGTTGCTTGAGCAGCGAGATTTTGGTCTTGATGATGCGACGGTCGGTCTCGATCTGTGTCTCGCCCGGGCCACGCATACCGATGCCACCACGCTGACGCTCGAGGTGAGTCCACATGCCGGTCAGTCGGGGTAACAGATATTGATATTGAGCCAACTCAACTTGCATCTTGGCATTGGCGGTCTGGGCACGCTTGGCAAAGATGTCGAGGATGAGCGTGGTGCGGTCCAGCACCTTGACCTGAGTGGCCTTCTGGATGAACGCAATCTGCTTGGGCGAGAGGTCATCATCAAAGATGACCAAACTCACATCGTTGTTGTCGACATAGTCTACAATCTCCTCAAGTTTTCCCTTGCCCACATAACTGGTGCTGTTGGGTGAGTCGCACCGCTGAGTGAAGCGCTTGACCGTTGTGGCTCCTGCGGTCTCGGCCAGAAACTCCAGTTCGTCAAGATACTCACCCGCCTTGGCTTCGTTCTGCTGGGGTGTGATGAGTCCGACCAACACGGCTGTTTCCTGCTCGACACTGCTGATGTTGCGTTTGCTATCGTCAATAAATCCCATCTCAAATCTTGTTTGATTGAAAATTAAAAAGGCCTCGGCAGAACCGAGGCCCACAGAACCATGTCAGTTCTAGTCTCTTTGTCACCAGGCTCTCGACTATTTCTTAGCCACCTTGTTATAACGTTTGTTCAGCCCTTCAATAACTTCCTTGGTCACGTCATACTTCGGGTCGATATAGAGGGTTGCACTCTTGCGCAAGACCATGTCATAGCCTTTCTGCTTGGCATACTCGTTCATGAAGTTGTTGATCGAGTCCATCAGTTGCACCTGGCTCTGGCTCAACTCGTTCTGAATGCTCTGCTGCAGGTTGCCCAGGTAGTTCTGTGCATCGTTCTGCATCTTCTGCAACTTTGCTTGGTCGGCATTGAAACTTTCTTCAGTGAGATAGCCATTGTTCTTATACTTCTCTTGCATGGCATTGCCGAACTTGTTGATCTCGTTACCCTTCTGCGACTGTGCAGCATCAAACTGATTCTGTCGACGCAACATGGCTTCATTAATGTCTTTGGCCAAGTTATAGTTGTTCATGATCGAGTCCTCATCGACATAACGGATGGTCATCTTCTCCATCGCAGCCTGTGGCACGGTTGCTGCTGGCTTTGCATTCTGAGATTTGTCATTGCACGATGTAGCCATCACTGTGCATGCAGCGAGGATTAAAACTTGCGCAAAAAGTCTTGTCAATTTCATTGTTTTGTATCTGTTATTCGTAAAATTTTTCGTCTTGGGCGCATGTGATGCCGCGTCGCCGCATTTCGGGATTGGAGTGGATGTGCGTATTGGGGAATTTTCCTCCTTTGACAAAGAAGATTTTGACTCCTAACAATATCACAGCCAGCCCAATAAGTAGTATTGTGGACAATAAAACGGGCATCATTGCGTTAAAGAAATACTAAAAACGATGCAAATATAGTGTTTTTTTGCCGCTCAATTCAAAAAAAAGCCGTAACTTAGCGGTGCTTTTTGCGAGTATTTAACAATATTTCGCCCGCAATAACGATAACTAACATTTCTAACCTTTTTAATAACATCACAATTATGACCGTAAAAGATCTGAAACCGGCACGCGTGTGGCAAATCTTCGACGAGATTACGCAGGTGCCCCGCCCCAGTGGCCGTTTGGCCAAAATCCAAGCATGGCTTGTAGACTTTGCTAAAAAGAACAACCTCGAGTATAAAGTTGACGAGGTAGGCAACGTGGCTATGTTCCGCCCCGCAGCTCCCGGCTTTGAGAACGCCAAGGGTGTAGTGCTGCAAGGTCACATGGACATGGTAGCCGAGAAGGCCGCATCGTCGAACCACGACTTTGACAACGACCCCATCGAGACCATCGTTGAGGGCGAATGGGTTCGCGCCAATAACACCACGCTGGGTGCCGACGACGGTATGGGTCTGGCCATTGCTCTGGCAGCCATCACCGATCCCGACATCAAGTGCGGTCCGATGGAGGCTCTTGCTACTGTCGACGAGGAGACAGGTTTGACCGGTGCCAGCAACATCAAGGCTGACATGCTGCGCGGCGACTATCTGCTGAACCTGGACAGTGAGGATGACGGTGTCATCACCGTGGGTTGCGCCGGAGGTCTGGTTTCGATTTTCAAGTTTGACTACAAGGAAGAAGACGCTCCCAAGGATCTGATCTACTTCCAGATTAACTTTGCCAAGTTCCACGGTGGTCACTCGGGCACCGACATCAACAAGGGCTTTGCCAGCGCAACCAAGTTGATCACTCGCCTGCTGTGCACCATGGGCGTTGACTATCGTCTGGCCAAGATTGACTCGGGCAACCTGCACAACGCTATTGCCTTCACCGCCGAGGCCATCATTGGCATCAAGCCTGAGGACAAGGAGAAGTTTGCTGTCGCCTTCAACACCTTCAAGGCCGAGGTCGAGAATGAGTATCACGTGACCGAGAAGTGCTTTGAGATGGAGTGCAAGAGCGTCGATGCTCCTGCCAAGGTGGTCGATGACTGCACAGCCAAGCGTGTGATCACCGCCGTGTTTGCAGCACCTCATGGCGTAGCATCAATGAGCATGGAGATTGAGGGTCTGGTCGAGACCTCGACCAACCTCGCCAGCATCAAGATGCGCGACGGCCAGTTTGTCGTTGAGGCGTTCAGCCGTTCGGCTGTTGAGAGCCGCAAGATGGAACTCGTCGAGCAGATTGAGGCAGTGATGCGTCTGGCTGGTGCCAACGAGACACTGCGCGAGGGCAGCTACCAGGGTTGGGAGCCCCGCATGGACAGCGCTCTGCTGCACCTGGCTGTTGCAAGTTGGGAGAAGCTGTATGGCGTGAAGCCTGTCGTTGAGGCAATCCACGCTGGTCTGGAGTGCGGTCTGTTCCTGCAGGCTGCTCCTCACATGGAGATGATCAGTTACGGCCCGACACTGCAAGACGTCCACTCACCTGCTGAGCGTTGCCACATCCCCGCCGTTCAGAAGGGTTGGGACTTCACCGTCGAGTTGCTCAAGGAGATCGCTGCAGGCAAGTAAGCCACATCAACGGTGATGCTCGGCCATCAGGTATGGCCAACACACCGAAGTTACCGAAACAAAAAACCACTGGAAATTTCCAGTGGTTTTTTGTTCTGTTGTGAATGGTGATTACTCACCCACGTTGATGGTGCACACCGAAACGCGGTTCCAGTCGGGCTCGCTGAACATGTCACCCACGCCCAGACCCTTAGCGTTAATGCGCTTAGAGGCAATCTTGTACTTGTTGACCAGCAGGTCACGCACGGCATTGGCACGTGCATTTGCCAGGCGCTCGTTGATCTCCTTGCTGCCTTCGGGCGAAGCATAACCGCGGATAACGACGGTCGAGCCAGGGTTGTTCTTCAGGAAGGTAGCCACGCGCTCGACGTTGGGCATCTGAGCGGCAGTAACCACGCTCTTGCCTTGAGCAAAGAACACGTTGGTCTCAAGCGACTTGCTGCTGTTGTCCACAACCTTCTCAACGGGCTTCTCAACGACCTTCTCGACGACCTTCTCAACAATCTTGGTCTCGGGCTTGCGAGCACGCAGAGCGTTGATCTCGGCATTCAGTGCATCGATGTCGGCCTGAGTGTACTGCTTGTCACACAGTGTCATGTAGTGTTCACCATTGCTGTTGCCAAAGTGATAGGTCAGACCAGCCTCCATCTCAACCATAGCGCGGTTGGCGTTGAAAGCAGTAGTGCTCTGAGTAGCGCCGCCACCCATGTGCCACACCACAGCGGGCTTCAGAGCCAGCGTCCAAGCCTTGCTCTCGCCCAGGTTCCAGTTGATGTTCAGACCAGCCTTAGTGTACCACGAGTTGTCATCAGCATAGTGATTGCTCACGCCATCAACAATCTCGGTAGTCTTGTAGCCATGCCACCATCCTGCACCGAGGACACCCTCGACCTCGAGTGTGCGGGGCACGCCCTTGTATCCACCAAACCAGTTAGCAAAGTTAATCGTACCAAATGCACCCACCAACTGATGGTCAAAGATGTTCTTGCTGTGGGGACCCCACACGCTGTACTGCTTGTTCCAACTCGAAGTGTTGATAGTCCACTCGCCCTCGACACCAAGGCCGATAACGCTAGTGACCTGCTTGCGCAGTTCAACACCCCAGATGCCGCGTGCTGCGGGCCAGAATGCATAGTGCTGGAATGGTGAAACGGCACCACCCTTGAGGGTAAGCGACCAGTTGTCAGTAAACTTGCTGCCCTTTACAGTCACCTGAGCCTGAGCAGCTGTAGCGGCCATCACAATGGCCATCATGATCACAAACTTTTTCATCTTCTTGAAATGTTTGGTTTATAAATAAAAAAATGTTTTTTCAAAAATCGCGGCAAAAGTAGCAAAAAAACACAATCACACCAAAAAATATAGACAAAAATGAACACTTTGTCTACAAAATGGAACATTTCTGCCTATATAACTTGACAATTTTCCAGAAACAGTAGTAATCACATACCTTTGCCCAACATCAAATTGATCACTGCATTCACATCACTGACATCAACCTTGCCATCGCCTGTCAAGTCGCTCCCTTCGGTAATAGCAGCCTTTCCAAGCATCGTGTTAATCAAGATATTCACGTCCGAGACATCAACCTTGCCGTCGCCATTGACATCGCCACGCAGTGGTTGCACTGGCCCACCGGCCGTGACAGCCCACACCTTGACATCATAGACTGCAGCACAATTATTGGTGTCGGCTTTTGGTGCCGATAGCAACAGCGAGCAATTGCCATCAGTTGGCACTGCAAGCATCACAAGCACATCTTGTTGCAATACATTGGCCGAAATATCCTGCGTCACCGTTGACAATGCATTGCCCATAGCATCGATGACATCAACCTGCAGCGCGACCTTAGCAGCCACATACGGTATGTGTGGATGATAGTCAACATAGACTCTGATTGAATCTAAACCCTGTCCTGAGAAAACGGGCGATTCTAGCGTAGCCATTTCTCCACCTTCGGTCACCATGAGGTTGACCCTCCCCTGCGAGATGAAGTTTTGATCCACATCAACTCCAGCACGATGATAGGTCCACCCCTCATAACTAGTCAAGCCAAAATGCAAGAAAGGCTCCTCGGCTACAGTTGCCTGCAATGCCAAGGCAACCAGTGTCATGATAACTAGTGAATAAAATCTTTTCATATGCGTAATCATTTAAAATTGAGCATAGATGAACGGCTGCACGTCGGCTGCAGCAAACTCGATGACAAGTTGCACAACGACGACAAACATCAATAGTTTAACCCACCATCGTGAGCGTATGAAGCGTCGGCGCAAGTCATCCCACACAGGCTGTGGCAGAAAATGCAAGGCAAACACCAGCACCATGACGATGCACCAGGTGTTGCGCACCTGTGCGAAGACTGGCAGATAGGCCAAGTCAAAGCGTGAGAATGTGCCTCCAATCACCTCACATGCAGTGCCGAAGGTGTCGGCACGGAAAAATACCCATAGCAACGACACCACAACAAAAGTTATGAGCCACGAAGCGAACCTCACCCACCATGTGTTGGGCAATTGCTTGAGACGGGGCATGAGCCACTTGTGCAAACATAATGCTCCACCATGACCTGCTCCCCAAAAGATGAACTTCCAAGCCGCACCGTGCCACAATCCACCAATGAGCATCGTAGCCATCAAGTTGATGTATTGTCTGCGTTTACCACGCCGGTTGCCACCCAGACCAATGTAGATATAGTCACGCAACCAGAACGAAAGTGACATGTGCCATCGTCGCCAAAACTCGGTGACATTCTGCGACAAATAAGGGAAGTCAAAGTTCTTGGGCAACTTGAAGCCCATGATAGACGCAATGCCAATGGCCATGTCGCTATAGCCCGAGAAGTCGCAGTAGATCTGCATCGTGTAGCCCCAAATCGCCATCAACAATTCTACACCGCTATACCCAGCAGGATTACCGAAAGCTATGTTAACATACTGTGCGATATAGTCGGCCGCAACAGCCTTCTTGAGCACACCCAGGAGCACGAGCCACAAACCACCATAGATCATGGCACGCGTTGCAGGTTTGTTTTGCCTGATTTGCGGCAACAATTCGGTTGCCCTCACAATGGGACCAGCAATCAAGCAGGGAAAGAAGGTGATAAAAAACAGGTACTCGAGCAAGCTGTCGGTCGGCTGCAGTTTACCTTTGTACACATCAACGACATAACTGATGGTGCGGAAGGTGTAGAACGAGATGCCAATGGGCAAAATGATGTCCAGTGGCTGGAAATTGCGTCCAATGATGGCATTCACGTTCCACAACAGAAAGTTGGTGTACTTGAAGCCAACCAAAATGCCCGTTGAACAGACGACCGACACAATCATGAGCCATCGCCGCCGTCGCCGGCTCGATGAGGCTGCAATGTGCTGTGCCAGCAACCAGTCGAGTGTACCGGTAAACACCAACAGTAACAGATACCACCCACTGCTCTTGTAGAAGAAAAACAGACTGAATGCTGTGACAAAAAGCAACATCTGCTTGCGCCTCGATTTGATCAAAGCGTAGAGAGGGATAAACAGCAGGAACAACACCCAGAACAAACCACTGGAGAACAACAATGGCTGACCCGAGTCATAGGCCAGTTGAGCCAGCACATTGTGCCAAAGATTTGTGAGCGAGTATTCCATGGCTGATGTGAGTTAACGCTGAGGTTGATAAACGATGGTGCGGCAACGCGCCTTGGATGCCTTGGGTTTGTTCAACTTAATGGGATGAGCCGATTGTGTCATGACCCACTTGCACACGCGGTCGCACCATGCTGCTGCCGATGCATGCGTGGGGTGCGCCCCATCCTTGGCCCGATCAAAGTGCTGCCCGTTGCTCAAGAAGAACGACCCTGGTGCACATGACTCCTGCAACATATCGTTGATTCCCGTATCTGGTTTCCAATTAGGTGGGCCAATCCAGACGTAGGGAATGGAGCCTATCTGCGCCAGCATATTGTCAAGATACTTCTGCCGCTTGTGCTTGATGTCACCGACAAAGAGTTCGTTGGCACCCAGACAGACAAAAATATAATCGGGGTGGAACTCGGCAATGCGTTCCTTGAGCCTCGTACAAGACCCCCAAACCTCGGTAGTCGAACTATACCAGATGACATTGATGAGCGTATGCCCATTCTCTTTAGCATAAGCCGCCAAACGCGGTCCCAATCCCTCAAGCATTGAGTCTCCGATAAACAGGATTACCTTGGCAGTGGTATCCATAGCAGCCTTCTGCGTGGCCTTAGGCTTACTGTTAACAGGCCCAGCCTTCTTGTCAGGGTCGGCAGGAGCCTGCTCTGGCTGCTGTACAGGCTTGGCCTTGGGAGCGGCAAAAAGTGTCTCGGCAAATGTTGCCGTCTTTAATTGGACAACCCCCAAATCCACACCATCGGGCATAAACGACTGGGCGACGAAAACCGCCAGCCCTACAGCCAGGATGCCTATGAGTCCACGCAATGCCTTGTTCATAAAAAAGAGAAAATGGCCCCGGTGGAACCGAGGCCCACATTTCAATTAGTATTATTTGCCGGGAATGGGTGTAATGCCCAGCCCGGGGATGTCGTGCAAGGTGATCTTGCCATTCTCTACCGTCATGCCGTTGAAGCGGTCATTGGCAATGAGCAAATTTCCATCAAGGTCGGCAAAGTCGACCAGCGGCGAAAGGTTGGCGGCGGCTGTGACGGCACATGAAGTCTCGGTCATGCAACCAATCATCACCTTCATGTCGAGAGCACGTGCCAGAGTCACCATCTTGTAGGCTTCGTGCAGACCGGTGCTCTTCATGAGCTTGATGTTGATGCCGTCATACACGCCCTTGAAGCGTACGATATCGGGTAGACGCTGGAAAGCCTCATCGGCAATCAGTGGCAGTGGGCTGCGCTCGCGCAACCATGCGGTCTCGTCGATCCACTCCTTGTCGAAGGGTTGCTCGACAAAGAGGCAATTGCGCTCCTTGAGCCAGTGACACATCTCCAGTGCATGCTCCTTGTCTTTCCATCCCTGGTTGCAATCGACGCAGATGGGCACATCGGGCATCATCTCGCGGATAATCTCGACGGTCTCCTGGTCGTTGTCCAGACCCATCTTGACCTTGATGAGCTTGTAGGGGCGTGCCTCTTCCACCTTCTTCCTGACCACCTCCTCGGTGTCAATGCCGATGGTGAAACTAGTGACAGGTGCTTTGCCGGGATCCAGTCCCCAAATCTTGTACCAAGGTTGCCCCATAATCTTGCCTAACAGGTCATGCAAGGCAATGTCGACACTAGCCTTAGCGGCACGATTGTTGGGTGCCTTCTGGTCGACATAGGTGAGGATATCCTCGATGCGGAAAGGGTCGGTGAATTGCCCCAAGTCCAAGCTGTTGAGGAAGGTGGTTACACTCTCAACGCTCTCGCCCAGATAGGGCGGCATCGAAGCCTCGCCGTAGCCCACATATCCATCATACTCGAGTTGAACTTGCACATCGGGTGTGGTAGTGCGACTGTAACGTGCCAGATTAAAAGCGTGACGCAACTTCAGTTCATAGGGGAAGAAGGTCAATTTCAGTTTCTTGCTGCCGCCAGTCGACTTGGCTGCCGTGCGAGCGCGACGTGCCTTGCGGGTGACAGCATCGATTGAGATAGGTGCCGCAGCGGCCATGAGTCCCAGGCCCGCACTGGCTAAAAACTTTCTACGATCCATTTAGTCTAATATTTATTATTCAGTGAATATAATTAATTAAAGTACCACTTGTGGTTGCGCAGATAGACGATACCCTTTGTCCCCATCATACCATCAATGCGACTGATGGATAGAGGTGAATAGAGGTAGTCGGGTGCCTTGGTGTCGAGACTGTTAATCTTGACTTGACCCGAGCAATGGATGTACTTGCTGTCACGCAGGTAGATGCCCACATGGGTCACACGGCCAGTCTTGCTGTTGCCGAAGAACAACAGGTCGCCCAATTGTGCCTCGTGCCAGTCATTGATTTTCTTGCCTGTGAGTGCCTGTTGCGAAGCATCGCGCTGCAGGATGATGCCGTTGGCCAGATAACAGACCTTGACCAGCCCTGAGCAGTCGGTGACCTTGGTCGATGTGCCTCCCCACAAGTAACTCGAACCCATCATGCGACGAGCGGTCTTCTCGATGAGCGCAGCATCGAAGTTCTGTTTGGCCCACTGGTTCAAGTCATCCACTTGACTCTTGAGGATATACCCCTCACGTCCGTCGGGGGTAGCCAGACGTACCCAGTCGCCTTGCTCACCACGGTACTCGAGGATATTGCTAAGCACTAGGTCGGTGACCGTCTCGTCAGATCCCGGCTCGGCGACCAGTCGGCTATCATAGACTGTGACCACCATTCGCCTTGACTTGCGCCAGTCGGCCATCTGATTCATTGTCTTGTAGCACAGCGAGCTGGCGGGCACATAGGAGATGTAATCATCGGGGGTCTGAACCCGGCACCAGTCATCATCGCGCTCCAGCACCTTGACTGGCATACCCATGATAGCCTGCGTTGCCACCTCGGCCGAATGCTTGCCCTCGGTTCGCAAGGTCGCAATCGACAACTTGATCAATGCCCATCGATTGCCCTCGGGCAGAGAGTTCTCGACCACGGCAATGCTATTGCGCACGTTGTAGCCCCTGAAGGCAGTGTTAATGGCATCGAGCATCTGCTGAGTGCCCACCTTGCCACTGAGCGTGGTGACACCCTTCTTGTTAGTCGTAGCCTTTACATCCCAGATGGCAGTACGCTTGTCGGGTGCATGGCGTGACTTGAGCATGTCAAGGAGTTCTTGTGGTTTGAGCATGTCCTGTGCCGCTGCACTCAGTGCCAGCACCAGCATCAACGTGATAGTCAGTATTTTTTTCATCTTGAACTGTTTTATTCTCCATTAATGAATCGTAGCTCCGATGACGCGGTTCAGTGGAGTGATGCCATCAACCTCAAGGTGAGACTTCCAGGCATCATAATAGAGGTTTCCACCTCGCCACTCGACTTCGCCTGGCTGGAAATCAACCGTCTCGCTGCGGATATACTTCTTGGCCGGACTGAGCACATCACCCACATCCTCGTTTGTCGCCATGCGATAGACGTCGATACCAGTAGCATAGTAACTATTCATCGGCGTGCCCACTGAACTGCGCCCGAACGACGGGTCGGTGGGTACCCACCCCACTCCCTCGAAGTAGGTCTCGGCCCAGTCATGATAGTTCACCTCGTCGGGGTGCAGCATCCAGCCACTTTCCCATCGTGCCGGAATTCCCAGTGCGCGCACCAATGTTATATATAACAACGCCACCTGTCCACAGTCGCCATGTCCACTGTCGAGGACATACTGCGGGATGTTGGCCAACGTACTGTACTCGCGTGCGCCAGCCCAGGGGAAGTGCGAGATCCATTCAAACACCTTGGCTGCTTGCAGTACAGGATTCTCCTCATCGCCCACAATCTGGCGAGCCAGGTCGCGCATCTGGTCGGTGATGATGACATGGCGGGGCTCGTTGCCAGTATAACGCTGGTAGACCTCGCTATGGACATCATAGGGCTCAACCATGGCCAACAAATCTTGCTGCGAAATGTGCCTCTCTCCCACCTCGTAACTAAACGAGTATTCAAAGTGTGTGGGCTTGCCTGCCTCGGCCACAGCCTCCATGTAGACCGTGTGATGCTTGGTGCCCTCGCTGAATGTAGCCTCGTGATTTCCACCACGATACTGGATGTTGCGCTGACGCAAGTTCTCAAACGGGTAAGGCATCCACACACGCAGTGTCTCACCGGCAGGCACGACATCGGCCTTGACATCGAGGCTGAAGGTGATGTTCACTTGTCGCCAGTCGCGCACTCCTCGACGGTCTGAGGGTGTGCGCATAGCCTCAAGGTAGTACTTGCGGCGTGTCTGATATGTCTCGTCACGATCCTGCGCATTCTGCTCGGCAAACTCCTCGCCCAGCAGCCACAAGTTGCGCACACTCTTGCGGAACCACCATTCCTGCCCGTCGATATTCATGACCTCAAGAGCCTTCTTTTTCTTCCAGTTGGCAATCTGTGCTTCGGTGGCTTCGGGCATCTTCTCCCGTATCATCTTGGCCCCCTGATCGGGAGTGATATTAAAATCCTTGCGGATTCGCTCCATGATCGTCTTGAGTGAGTCGATGCGCACAGCCTCGGCCTTACGAGTCTTCTTGGGTAATTTGTCCATGACTTTCTCGGCCTTCTTGAACTCGCCCTGTGCAATCAACTGATCAACCTGAGATTGCCAGTTGTCGTTGGCTGCCAGGCATGTGCCGCCCATGACCAACAGTGCCCATGTTAAGAATGATAACTTTTTCATCATCTTTGAAAATTAAAACAGCAACAAAGTTAAGGATTTTGTTTGAGAATGCCAAGAAAAAAGGGAAAAAATAGCGCTACCCAAAAGGATAGCGCTTATTTTCAACAGAGGCTCAACACAATTTGTTTCACTTTTTCGCCTAGTTCTGAGGCTATTTCCATGGTGCGCGCCTCACTG
The DNA here is from genome assembly GCA_002396085.1 of Porphyromonadaceae bacterium UBA4262. Taxonomy (GTDB): domain Bacteria; phylum Bacteroidota; class Bacteroidia; order Bacteroidales; family Muribaculaceae; genus Sodaliphilus. The sequence continues at coordinate 7,394 of DGWI01000002.1, read as the reverse complement.
TAGATGCGTATGATGGGTTCGGTGTTGCTCTTGCGCAAGTGTACCCACGAGTCGTCAAAGTCAATCTTCACGCCATCGATGGTGGTCACGCGCTCTCCGGCATAGTGTTTCTCTACTGCCTGCAAGATTGCGTCAACATCCATCTCGGGGCGCAACTCCAGTTTGGTCTTGGCGATGCTATACTGCGGATAGGTGGCCTTGAGTTCGCTCACTTTCATGCCGCTCTTGGCAAGCAACGTGAGGAAGAGCGCCACCCCTACCAGCGCATCACGGCCATAGTGCAAGGCGGGATAAATAACGCCTCCATTGCCCTCGCCACCGATGACGGCACCAGTGCGGCGCATCTCGGTGGTGACATTGACCTCGCCCACAGCCGCGGCTGTATAGGTGCAGCCGTGCCGCTCGGTCACGTCGCGCAGTGCACGCGACGATGACAGATTGCTCACCGTCGATCCTGGCGTGTGACTCAGCACATAGTCGGCAACAGCCACCAGTGTGTATTCCTCGACAAAGAATTCGCCGTTCTCCATGATGATTGCCAGACGATCGACATCAGGGTCAACAACAAAGCCCACATCGGCCTTGCCTTGACGCATGAAGTCGCTGATGCCAGTCAGATTCTCGGGTATAGGTTCGGGGGTGTGACCGAAGTTTCCTGTGGGGTCGCAATACAGTTTCTCAACCTGCTTGACACCCAGAGCCTCGAGCAACTTGGGGATAGCAACGCCACCTACCGAGTTGACAGCATCTACCGCAACGGTGAAGCCCGCCTGGCGTATGGCATCGACATCGACCAGCGGCAGAGCCAATACCTGCTCAATGTGGCGACGCAAATAGGTGTAATTTTTCTGCTCACGGCCCAAATGGTCAACATCGGCATAGTCAAAGTCCTCGGCCTCGGCTATGCGTAAGACCTCCTTGCCCTCAGCATCGTTGAGAAACTCGCCTCGGTCGTTGAGCAACTTGAGTGCATTCCATTGCTTGGGATTGTGCGATGCCGTGATGATGATACCACCACATGCACCCTCGCCCACGACTGCCAGCTCGGTTGTGGGTGTTGTTGCCAGGCCGATGTTCACCACATCAAATCCCATGCCTGTGAGTGTGCCCACCACCATGTTGAGCACCATTCGTCCTGACAGACGTGCATCACGTCCGACGACAATCACGTTACTGTTCTTGTTAGCATTACGGCGAATGAATGTTGCATAGGCCGAAGTAAACTTGACAATGTCGAGTGGAGACAGCCCATCGCCCGCACGGCCACCGATGGTGCCGCGGATGCCTGATATGGATTTAATCAGAGCCATTCTATTAATTAAGAATTTAGAATTAAGAATTTAGAGTTTTCGTACCGATAACCAATTAGATTTGGCTATGGAAGTAGCGGATGTGATAGAGAAATGGCTGCACATAACTAATTTCGCTTGTCCAGCCAAATTGTGACTTGACAATCAGGTTGACCTCGCACTCAGCGCCCAGGAAGTTGAGCGGCAACTGAATGCCGTAGCCCCATTGCGACGACAACGCCTGAGTAAAGTCCTTATACAGGAAATAAGTCGGCATCTCGCTCATGTCGGTCTCGTTACCGCCAGCCGAGCCCATCACCTTAGTGGAGTACCACTCTTCAAGGTTAAAGCGGGTATAGCGAAAATAGATGGTCTGCGATGTCCTGGCACGATCGTTGATGCGGTCGCCAGCGTTGAGCACCTGCATATAGACGTTTCCATCAGGGTCTATACGATAATAGGGAGCATCTTTGCCGACTTCAAAAACAGTGTCGGCAGGCACCTCGTTGACCACTCGCTGCGTCTTGAGGTAAGCATTGGTGGCATTGCGCTCGACATTGAGTCGGTCGCTATAACTCTCAGTGTCTTTACACGAAATCAGCGTGATTGCAATCACAAGGGCTATCAAGCCCATTTTCTTCTTTGTCATATCTAGTTCTTGTCGTTATCTGGATTGATCTCACAATCCGGGAATAATTCGATAAGTATTTGCTCAAATGTGCTTACCGCTTGCTCTATCGAGCCATAAAACTCTCCACCGGCGGCATTGACGTGCCCACCGCCGTTAAAGTATTTTTTGCAGATTTGATCCACATCAAAGTCGCCCACACTTCGGCATGACACCTTGATATAATCAGGATCTTCACGCAAGAATACCGACCATCTTACCTCGGGAATGGCAAGTGGTTTGTTGACCAGCCCCTCACTGTCGCCCCGCTTGTAATTGAACAGTTTGAGTTCATCGGCCGAGAGCACGATGAGAGAAGCATGCTGCTCGTGATAGAGACGCATCTTCTGTGACAGGGCATAGCCCTGGAGGCGAATGCTGTCGGCACTGAAGGTGTTCATTGCCATGTTGAAGAGTGTCTGTCGACCCACCTTGCGACGCATCAGCGAGGCCTGAATTTCATACACATCGGGGTCCTCGCAGTTGTAGGAGAAGTTACCTGTATCTGTCATCATGCCCGTGAGCAGACACTGTGCTGCCCATCGGTCGACGAGTCTGAGCAGCTGCATCTGCATGAGCACGCGATAGACTAGTTCGCAAGTTGATGACGCATCGGGAAACGACACCATCACGTCAAACATCTGCTCGGGCTCGGTGTGATGGTCAATGAGGATGCGTGGGCAAGAATTGCTCATGACCACTTGCCCCAGTTTGTCGATGCGGTGAAGCGAGTTGTAATCAAGACAGAAGATGAGTTGTGCCGTCTCAATGGCTCTGCGGGCGCGCGCCTCGGTCTGGGTGAATGTGATGACACCACGCACATCGGGCAGGAACAACAACGAGCGTGGAACCATATCGGGAGTGACCACCACAGCATCTTTGCCCAAGCGCCGCAACACATGGCACAATGCCAGCGACGACCCGACGGCATCACCGTCAGGCGACATGTGGCAGGTGATGGCAATGGACTTCACGCCATTGATGAGCCGCTGCACCTTGTTGATGACTTGCTGATCTATGATGGGTTGAATCATATACTTCAGAAAAACGTAGAATTGACAAAATTAGTACATTTTTTGCAAGTTTGCACTACCGAAGGGACAGTTTCTTCATTTTGCCACCCATTTTTAAACTTTTTTGTCATTACAATTCGGGACTTGCAGCAGTAGCCACAAGTCCCGAACAATGTTATTATCAGTTGTGAGAATTAGATTCCTTCGATGATAGTGCACCAGTTGTGGGTGTCTTCATACTCACCCAGCTGGATAGCGCGCAGACGGTTGTAGAGTTTCGTGGTCCAGGGGCCAGGATTACCGTCCTTAGAAATCTGATAGGTAATATCTGTGCCATCGTCATAGATCTTGCCAATGGGCGAGCACACAGCGGCAGTGCCGCATTCGGCAGCCTCTTGAACTTCGGCCAGCTCCTCAACGGGGACGGGGCGGCATTCCACCTCCATGCCCAGGTCGCGAGCAATCTGCTGCAGGCTCTTATTGGTGATCGAGGGCAGAATCGAACCACTCTTCGGGGTGACATACACACCGTTCTTGATACAGAAGAAGTTGGCAGGACCGCACTCGTCCAGATACTTCTTCTCCTTGGGATCAAGGAACAGGGCAGCCGAGTAACCATTAGCCTTGGCCTTGGCAGTAGCACGCATACCACAAGCGTAGTTTCCGCCCACCTTCAGACGGCCTGTTCCCAGGGGAGCAGCGCGGTCAAACTCGCGATAGATGGCGACATCGGTCGTCTGGAAGCCACCCTTGAAATAGGGACCCACTGGTGTGGCAAAGATAATGAACAGATACTCAGTGGCGGGGTTGACACCCACGCGAGGCTCGATACCGATCTCCAGCGGACGCAGGTAGAGCGAGCTGCCTGTGCCATAAGGAGGAATGAAGCGGGCATTGAGTTCAATCACCTTCTTGCACATCTGCTCGAACAGGTCAACGGGGATGGGCTCCATCATGATGCCATTGGCACTGTTCTGCATGCGCTTGGCATTCTCGTCAACACGGAACAGGCGAACTTTGCCATCCTGACCGCGGAAAGCCTTCAGACCTTCAAAAATTTCTTGACCATAGTGCAAGCAACTTGCGGCCATGTGCAGGTTGACAGTCTCTTCGCTGCAGACCTCAATCTCACCCCACTTGCCGTCACGGAATGTGCAACGTACATTGTAGTCAGTTTTCATGTAGGAGAACGAAAGGTTGCTCCAATCAATTGTTTCGTTTGCCATTTGTGATTTAGATTTTATGTTTAATGGTTAATCTGTTTGTTTTCTAATTCTATAATGCCACCTTTTGAGTCAGGTTGCCTATCTTGACGATAAAGATTCCTCTCGATCCGATTCGCAACTCGGCCGTTCCGGGATTTAGCGTCGCTGTCGATACATTCTGCCCCAGGATGGTGAACACCCTGACGGTGATGCGCCGTGTGGTGCGAATGGTGATGACACCATTGCTGCCATAGATTTCCACACCATCGGTTTGACGAGGGTCAACAAGACTGCGGCCCGGGACGTCTCGCGTCTCGCGCCACTGCAACTGGGCAACAGCTAAATTACTCATTGCCAGCCCAATCACCACAGCCCATATAGCCAATTTTCTCTTCATCGTCCAACGATGATCGAACTTTAATTTGCAAATGTACAACTTTTTTCTTCATGGTGCAACATTCGTGCCATTATTTTAAGTTGTTTTATATTTAAGGCCACATCAGCCGGGCATAGATGGCTACCACCTGCGCAGTATATAGATTAACGAGCTAGTTTCTTGAATATGAAAAGTAGACCTTATATTAAATAGGAGACTATGCCATATTGCACTTAATAATCCAAACTTTTCATTGCGATACTGTTCGCTCATCAGCGAGATGTAATAGACATCAAGGGGAAGCCTGTGGATAGCAACAACTCGAAAACCATGCTGAGCGGCCAGTGCCGAAAACGCATCGGGCGAAAAATGCCACAAGTGGCGCGGCACATCCCATGCCGCCCAGTTGCAGCCATAATGCCTCGCATCGGCACTGCTACAATTGGGCACAGCGACCACCAGAGTGCCATCAGCAGCCAACCATTGTCGCAGACGGCTCCATAGCCCGTGCAGGTCGTGGATGTGTTCCATGGCGTGCCACAAGGTGATGACATCAAAGGCACCTGTGTCATACTGGGCACTCCACACATCTCCTGCAAGCGACAAGCCAAATAGACTCTGCGCCATCTGGCGTGCGGTTTCGCTCTGCTCACATCCTGCCACCATCCAACCTCGCTTCTGCATCTGTGACAAGAAGTGACCACACCCAGCACCGATGTCAAGCAATGTGCCAGTATGGGTAGCATAGAGATGTACCATTTGGGCCTTGCGCCGTAGCATAACACGACGAGCCATGACGTAGATTGAGCCTATCAAGCCCGACATGGCATGATGAGGGCTGTAATGCAACGATTCATAGTAGGCGCCAATCGCTTGTGGCGACGGTACATCTTGAGTAAATAAAAAGTTACAATCATTGCAACGCAGGATTTCAAAATTGTTGTGTGACACCAAGTGATCGGTGGAAGTCAAATAGTGACTCAAGCGATGACTGCCACACAAAGGGCAGTGCAGATAATGGACTATGTTCATCATGTCTTTTCTTGATAGACAATCCGAACACCGATTTGCTGCATCACCAAGTCAAGCGAAGTCCTGCAGGGATGGTAACATCCCAGCGATGAGCCGAGCGGATAGTCTTGGTGCCGTTGTCAAAGTAATAGCGTACTCCCGGCTGTAAAAAGACACCAACGTGTGGAGCAATCTGATATTGTAGCCCTACGCCTGCCTCCATCGACCACTGTAGGGGTACACTCACAGCATCAGAGTGATGATATATTTGTTCGCCCAACAGCACATGACGTGTGACAAGGGTGGCATGAATGGGCACATCGAGCGTTGTTCCTGCCGTGCCATAGACACTCCAGCGTGCATGATTCACCGCCTTATAATATATATTGAGTGGAATACCCAAGTGATGTATGGTCTGCTGATCGACAACATAGGCCTGCTCAAACCCATAGTCAATTGTACTCCGCAAGCGAGTGTAACGCAGACCAGAGCCCACGCTCCAATGCGGTGACAACACCTTGTTGACCGACAACTCTACTGACCATGGCAGGTCATGGTGCTCTCTCTGCTCAATGTTTGGGCTAGGATTTGACAATACATTCTGCTCAACAATGCGATACAGCGAACGATTTTTATCACTTGACTTAACACAATCAAGATAATGATAATAATCGACCCAATTGTTGATGGTGTCGGGTATGCCTGTCGGAACTACCGTCATATCAGATGTTAGGGCAGACGTTGCGAACGAATAATTACGATTCAGATGATCGTAAGTCGATGCCGCTCCATTAAATGCCAATGAGACCGACCAACCTGTAGATGATGCAGGCACGGCCTTGGCAAGATGTAGTTGCTCCAGCAATGGGTGAACCTTAAGTTGTGGGACAGGTTGCACTACAGTAGTGTCTTTTGTCAAGGCAGTGTCGCTCAACTCAGCATTGATGGGTGTTGACCGAATAATGGTATCCATCTCCTCAATATCACGAGTTGACGAAGCCGGTGCCTCCCGCAACGATAACAAAGGTTTGGTATTAACGGACTCAGGATCATTAGCCGTGGTGTCAATGGGTACCACAGCCGACTCTTGCGCCACAATGGGCTGTGTCGCTTCGGGCCGTGATGATGGTTTATCTTTCAACCAGTAGAACAATGCAATGGTCATCAGCAAAATTGGCATCCAATAATGCTTAATCATCGTGCGCAGCATCGAGCGTGCATGAGCCAATTGTGAACGACTAGTGCTTTCGGATATATTCAGCAACTCACTGATTTGACGATGATTCAATCCGTCGAGCGAGTTCAGACGAAACACTCGCGCATAACCTTGTGGCAATCTATTGACCATTGCCGTAAGCGCCTCAAGCGGCAATAAGGGTGTATCATCAACATGGTCAGCAAGTTGCTCATGCACATTCTCTAACGGTACATGGGCAACGATTTGCTGATGCTTGACATGATTTAATGCGATGTTGTGCGTGATACTGCGCAACCATGAAGACACTTTCTCGGGTTGTTGCAGTGATTCTAACGAGGTCAATGCCATGATGATAGCATCATGGACCACGTCATGTGCCGTTTCATCATCGACCACACGACGAGCAACTTTCAGCATCATTGGGCGGTACTTGCGATAAAGCACAGCCTGCGCGTCGTTGTCGCCAAGGCGACATCGTTTCACTAAAACGGCATCAGATATGTCTTGCATACTCACTATACTATAGACAACGGCAATCAGCCTTCGCTGCATATATCTAGCCCGTTTTTTAAAAAGAAAAATAATGCCCGACAACCCCTAACCCTAACCCCTAACTATCGTAGCTCAGGACATCG
>DGWI01000014.1 GCA_002396085.1 Porphyromonadaceae bacterium UBA4262 | reverse complement strand
GCGCAGATATACTTTCGGTCGCCGATATAGTTGTTGGCCGTATAGGTAAAGCCAATGGAATGGTGGTCGTTGATTTCCCAGTTCCATCCGAGGTCGGCAAAATAGTATTTCATGTGATACTTGTATTCCTCTTCTTTTCGATGGTTCCAAATGGACGATGCCTGCAATTGTTCGTCTGTTGTTTTTACCGTCTGTGTGTTGTTGTCTGTCAGGTAACTTCGAGCGAAGAAGTCCATACCGTTCCGTAGGCGATAGTTCAGGGCAGCATTGGCACTCTCATAATGTTCGTGCCCTTGTCGGTAAGCACCAGAGAAGTTGCCGCTCCAGCCTTCGCCCTGTTTCTTGGCAGTCTTGAGCCGTATGACTGAGGTGACTTCCGCTCCATACTCTACGCCAGGATTGGTGATGATCTCGGCCGAGAGGATTTCATCGGCACGGAGGCGGTCGAGTTCCTGTGTGTCGCGTACTTTTTTGTTGTTGATGTAGATTTCGGGGGTGCCATGTCCTGCAACCGTTCCGTCGCTCATCATCAGCGGCAGATGTGACAGCATCTCGGTCACCGAGCCGAACTGTTCCAGTGTGGTACCTTGCACGTTGGCCAGCAGTCCGCGGTCGGTGGCACGTACAAGGCGTCTTGCCCCCTTGACGGTGACACCATCGAGCACCAACTGGTCGGGCTGCATCTTGATGGTTCCGGCGTTGTCGCGTGGGCACAGCCGATGAGTGGTCTTGTAGCCGACGTAGGTGATGCGGGCGATGACCTTGCCGTGGTCGTTGGGGATGACGAAGCGGCCGCTCTCGTTGGTCACACCGCCGCCCACCATCGTCGAGTCGGCAGGGTTGAGCAAGGTGACGTTGGCATAGGGCAACGGCAGGTTGTTCTCGTCAACCACCATGCCCTTGAGGTGGTGCTCGGTCTTGTGGATGCACTCCACATAGATATCGTTGTTATCACCCATGATCATCTGGATGGGATAGAAACCTATGATCTGGCGAATGGCATCAGGAACAGGTTTGTTCTTGACATGGGTGGTAATCGTGAAATCCTCCAGTTCGTTGTAGATAAACACGATCTTGTGGTTGGCGGTCTGTTGCTGGATGTACTTCAGCGCGTCGCTCATCGACATGTTGTTAAAACTATGGCTTATGCGTTGAGCGGTTGCTGTGTCCGCAAGGGTGAATAACAACAGTATGATGATTATAAGTCGTTTCATTGATTATAGTCTTATTTAATGAATTCAGTTCAGGAAAGACATTGCTATAGGCGACTCTTTTCATCGTTACCGGCACCAGTACCTTTGTATTTGCTCCGTGTGGTGTTGAAGTTGTAGGTCACAGTCAAACCGATGGTGCGGTCAAAGTTGTAGCAATCCTTGGTGAGATTTACGCCAGTACCATACAACGTCCAACGTTCCTGACTCGTCCTGAATATATCGTCGGCGTAAAAATTGAGCAGGAGTGCCTTGTTAAAGAAGGACTTATTAATTCTTGCCCCAACCGTCCAATAACTTTTCACATATTGGAATCCGTCGGCAGCATCACTAGCAATGCGCACATTGAGCATCGCCGTCCATGAGTGCCCCAAGTCAAAGGTGTTCTTCAGGTCAATCCTCCACAATGGCCTATGATGCTTTAAAGCAGACCCATATTGTTCGGCATCAAAGAATGATTTGTTGAAGGTCAGTGCTAATGATGGACGGTAGAATCCAAATCGAGGTGAAGCGACTATGGACGCATACAAGCGTTGATGCTTATCAAAGTTGCGATTGCACAACAATACATATCGCTGTTGTTCATCGAGCACTGGAGCCCAAGTCATCGTATTTGTGCTATAAGTGTATCTGACTTTGAAAACCAACCATGAATAAATGGCCGAAAGTTCAAAAAAATGGTTCAGCTGGGGCTTCAGTAACGGATTACCGCCCTCGTAGGTGTAGCGATTGTCATATTGGATGAAGTTACGCAGCATCCAGTAGGTGGGTCGATTGATTCGACGGCTGTAGTTCAGTTGCCAATTCCACTTACCTTTCTTCCATGTGATGGATGCATTAGGGAACCAGTCGCTATAAGTGCGACTAGCATCTTCATCGCGAATCCCAGCCGAATAGTAGTTGCTGGCAATATGCTCAAAACGCAAGCCTGCTTCGAACATAAAGTTTCCGAGTTTGAAATCATATTCAGCGAAGGCGGCTTCGTTATTCTCCCGGATGCGAGTATCAGATGAGAGATGGCTTTGCTCATCGTTGCTATACTCCCCGTTGGTTCTAGTAAATGTCATCTCCGATCCAATGCTCATCGTACCCTTCCACAGTGGATGGCTCACAATAATTTTACCGGCTGTCATTCGGTTGCATTGCCAACTATTGGTAGTTACATCATGGCAATCCAACTCGTCACTATATTCAGTACGTGTATCTATGTTGCGGTCTTTACCTTGATACCAAGTGCCATTGAAGTCAATCAAGAAATCTCTTACCTTGCCTACATAATACACATTAACATCGTGAATTGGATTTTGCTTGCGATTGACAAGCGCATCCTGTTTGACACGCCCTTCCAATACGCTTCCATTCCATATCTGCTGTTCATTAACAATTGTGCCGTCATTGATGTTGACACCGCTCAAGGTATAGGATGCGCCCAGAGAGTGATGCTCTCCAATGTCATAGTTGAAGCCAAATTTCTCAAGATGAGCCTTGCTACGGAATTTTGTGTCTCCAGTTTGGCCAAGATGAATCGTGCCATCCTCAAAAAACAGATCGTTTTCCAAGTTATTGTCCTCGCCTAGCCATGTGTTTCGCCAGTAACCTTCGGCAAACAATTCCAGACCGTGAGTTCTGTATTTCACATTGATATTCTCATACCCGCCCCACTCATGGTTGTTGCGCACATTGGTAACCGTGCTAAAACTGAATCCATCGCCTTGGGGTTTCAAGGTCTGGATACGGATAACGGAAGACACATTTTTTTGATACCTTGCACCTGGACTGGTGATGATTTCAACCGACTTGATGTCGCTTGACTTGAGGCGAATCAATTCATTATTATCCTGAATGAGGCGGTTATTGATGTATATGAGAGGTTTACCACAGCCTATAACGCTCACGCCACCGTCTCCTTTAACATCTATTAGTGGCAATTGTCCCAAGACTTCAATACCCGTACCCATTTCTGCGAGTACCGTACCATCAACATTCACCGTTAGACCACCTGATGACATCATGAAGTGGGGACGCTCTCCCTTGACTGTGACGCCGCTCAATGTGTATTGATCTGGCTCTAGTTTAATCGTGCCTAAGTTTGAAGTCTTACTGTTGCGAAAGACAGTCTTGTAACCCACATAAGAGAAGCGTACAATGACACGTTTTTGTTCATAAGGGATGGCAAAGTAGCCGCTCTCGTTGGTCACACCGCCGCCAATCATCGCCGAGTCAGCGGGATTAAGCAGTGTCACGTTGGCATAGGGCAACGGAAGGTTGTTCTCGTCAATGACGATGCCCTTGAGATGTCGGTCGGTCTTGTGGGTGCATTCCACATAGATCTCGTTGTCGCCGCTCTGGGTCATGCGGATGGGATAGAATCCGATCAATTGCTTGATGGCCTCGGGCACTGATTTGTTGCGCAACGAGGCGGTCACCTTGAAATCCTCGAGTTCGTTGTAGATGAACACAATCTTGTGTTTGCTCGTTTGCTGCTGGACATACTTCAGCGCGTCGCTCATCGACACGTTGTTGAAGTTGTGGGTAATGTGCTGGGCAGTCATTGTGCTCACAAAAGCGCAAAGCAACATCGTGATTGTCAAAAGTCTTTTCATTGCTTGCCCTCCTGTGCGCTTGATGATTCAACAATCAGTTTGTCGCCCTCGCGGTGGATGCTGAACGACTCAAAGTTGTTGAGCATCTCAATCACCTTGTCGAGCGTATAGTCGGGCTGCCAGTCATAGTACAGTCGCAATGAGCGTGCGTCCGCATTGCGATATTCCACGGTGACATTGTAACGTGTTGAGAGGTCGCTGAGGATTTGTTCCAGTGGCACATTGTCGTAGAGGCGAGCCTCTGCCGGGGCAATGGTGTCGGTCGTTTGCTCTTGGGCAGTGATTTCATCCAAGGCCACCTCCGTTTTCTCATCTTGTACGGTCGTTTCGGTGTCATTCACCACTTTGTCACCCGATTTCGTCAAACCAAAGAAATTGGTTTGCACAGCTGCGTATGTGATGCCGAAGAAAGCGACCACGATGGCAGCTGCAGAGGCGATTTTGTGCCACAGGGGCACTATCGTTGCCCGATGGCTATGTAGCGAGGCCAATCTTTGCCACTCGGAATCAATCGCCTCGTCGGTCACATGTGCTGGCTGAACGGCACTCTTGGTCTTTGCCATCAGCGTATAGAGTTCTCGGCACTCGTCGTCGGCAAGTATCTCTCGCCATTGCGCCTCGCTGTAGTCATGGGGGTGTTCCAGCATCTGGAACAGTAAATCTGTCTTGTTCATTGTTCTGCGTTTCTAAGTGTTTGACGTAGTTGCTCCAGGGCGTTGCGCAGGTGCTTGTAGATGGTCCGCTCGCTCACACCCAGCCGCTCGGCTATCTCACGGAAGGTCAATCCCTCGCTGAAGTGAAGTTGGATCACCTCGCGGCAGATGGGCGGGAACAAGGTGTCGATGCCCGCTCTGAGCACTTCCAACTCATGCTCAAATTCCAGGGGTGACGTTTGTTCCAAATCTTCGCTGAGCAGCAAGTATCGGTGCACTTGCTCATGGATTTTGCGGTTTCTGATCACATTCAGGCACCGGTTGCGCACGCTTGACAGCAGGTAGGATTGAGCGGTGTCTTCATGCAGTTCCACTGGTTCCACAAGCAGCCTGGCAAAGACATCATGCACAATGTCTTTGCTCTCGTCATCATCGTGCAGCAGTATGCTGGCCAGCCGATACATCGCGCGATAATGCAGCCTGAACAGTCGCTCAATATGTCGTTTTCGTTGTGTCATACACCATAGATACACACAGAAACCGATTTACTAAACCCTAAAACGCAATTTTTTTTGAAAAATTTCAGTGGACAACTGGTATCTAGTTCCCAAAATTCATGGCAATTCGTGTTTTGTTTAACTCGTGGACTGCAGGCGGTATTAGATACCAAAAGCCCCACTCAGTCGCGAGCGGGGCTTGATGGCGGTGCTGTGAGGCACACAAGTCATTGTTTTATTACGAAAAAGTCAGGTCTTATTGCGTTTGAAGCAAATCGTTTTATTATTCTTTCCGATACTATGACTAGCCAACCGCCTCAAAGTTTAATAGCCCCTGATTATTTAACATCTGATAACATTGTCGCCACTTGAAGCCTCCTGCAGATGTGACAATTCGTCTAAAAAATCTGCGTCATCTGCGTGAGATTCTTTACCCGAACAGGAAGCGAAATGCCTCCTCGACCTTGCTCACCTCGACCAGACGGATGCTGAAGCTGTCGCGCTTCACGCCCTTGAGGTTGTGCTTGGGGATGACGATGGTGTCAAATCCCAACTTCTGCGCCTCGCCGATGCGCTGCTCGATGCGCGTCACCTGCCGGATCTCGCCCGACAGGCCCACCTCGCCGCTGAAGCACACCTGACGGTCGATGGTCATGTCGACATTGCTCGACAGGATGGCGCAGATGATGGGCAGATCCATCGCGGGGTCAGCGACCTTGATGCCACCGGCAATGTTGAGGAACACGTCTTTCTGCGCCAACTTGAAGCCTACGCGCTTCTCGAGCACGGCCAGCAGCATGTTCATTCGTCGCTGGTCGAAGCCCGTCACCGAGCGTTGCGCTGTGCCGTAGGCTGCTGTGCTCACCAGTGCTTGCACCTCGATGAGGAAGGGACGTGTGCCGTCGATGGTCACCCCGATGGTGGTGCCCGACAGTGGCTCATCGCTCTGCGACAGCAGCATCTCGCTGGGGTTGGTCACCTCGCGCAGGCCGTCCTCCTTCATCTCATAGATGCCTATCTCGCTCGTGTTGCCAAAGCGGTTTTTGATCGACCGCAAGATGCGGTACATGTAGTTACGGTCGCCTTCAAACTGCAGCACTGCGTCCACGATGTGCTCCAGCACCTTGGGACCCGCAATCGAGCCTTCCTTGTTGATGTGGCCAATGAGGATGACGGGCGTGTTGGTCTCCTTGGCATAGCGCTGGAAGGCCGCTGCGCACTCGCGCACCTGGCTCACCGTGCCCGCCGCGCTTTCCAGTTCGTCGCTGGCGATGGTCTGTATCGAGTCGACAATGATCAGGTCAGGCCGGTCGGCGCGAATGCTGGCGAAGATGTTCTCCAGCGAGGTCTCGCACAGCAAGTAGCACTCGCAGTCCATCTCGCTGCCCGCAATGCGGTCGGCACGCATGCGCAGTTGTTGCGGACTCTCCTCGCCACTCACATACAGCACGCGCCGCGAGCGGATGCGCAGCACGTTCTGCAGCACCAGCGTACTCTTGCCGATGCCCGGCTCGCCGCCGATGAGCACGATGCTGCCCGGCACCAAGCCACCGCCCAGCACGCGGTTCAACTCGCCGCTGGGCAACTTGATGCGAGGCATCTCTTCGGCCTTGATTTGCGAGATTTTCACGGGTCGTGCCGCCTCGCGCCCAGTGACATCAGCACCATACTTCGCGCTGTGCGACGACTTGGGTGCCACAGGTTCCTCAATGTAGGTGTTCCACTCGCCGCAGGCTGGGCACCGACCCACCCACTTGGGCGACTCTGCCCCGCAGTTTTTGCAGTAGAACACCGTCTTGTTGCTATTCTTGGCCATAATCTATCTTTTCTGCAAAAGTAGTCATTTTTCCTGACTTGGACAAAAATTAGTTGTCAAGTGATAGGTGCAATTTGTAGTTATATTTATAATGTAAGGGTAGCACAAGGATGTCTTCCCTGCAACATCAATATCAGCCTCATTCGAGTTTCTAGCGGTCTATAACCTAATCAACCTGGCATCGGCTATCGGGAGATAGTTAGTCGTGACAGTTATTCAAGCCCCAAAACTAAAAATAAGTTTTAATGATTTGTGATGATTATATTGAAGAAATTCACTAACTTTGCCAACTGTTACCAATTCAATGTGATTGAAAAGTGTAATTTTGCAGGATTCGAAATGATTGATATTGCACGATGAACACGATTGAGAAATATGAAGTGGCTCTCTATGAGGACCTGAAGAAGTACCTGGTTGAGCAGGGTGAGGTGGATGAGCACATGCCCGAGTGCCCCGACGTGGAGGAGCGCTGGCAAGACATCGGCGAAGCCTATCTGCCAGATGGCATCCGCGAGTTTCAGAATTATCCCACTGCATCGCTGGGCTGGATGATGTACATCGGCATGGCGATAGCACGGTTCTGGGACGAGGACTGGAACCTGTACAAGAACATTGCCAACCTGTATGTGATGTTGCGCGACAAGCGTGGCTACGATCAACTGGACGAGTATGTGCGCGAGGACGCACTGCTGCTGCGTGGCGACGAGTTTGACAAGACCGAGCAACTGGTGAGCGAATGCGCCAGCCGCACGCACACGCTGCTCATGCGGCAGGGCTTCGAGCCAGGCACAGTCGATGCGATGAAGGCTTATGTGGCGAGCCTGCGGCAACTCTACCTGATGGGTATGTCGGTGGAGTTGCACCGGCTAGGCTATCACATGGAGAAATATAATTAGGACCATTCTAGAAACTCTAGAAGTTCTAGACCATCTAGAAGGTCTAGAGAAGTAGTTTGATTGATGATGATGAAAAAGATTTTTTCTTGCCTGCTGGCGATGCTGGGCATCGGCACTGCCTGCAACACGGCAAACAACATGGATGTGAACGAGTTTGCCAAAGTGATGGACCAGTATGATGCCGAGTTGCTGGACGTGCGCACTCCCGAGGAGTATGCCCAGGGACACATTCCCGGAGCCATCAACGTGGACGTAAATCTTGAGAACTTTGCCGACAGCGTGCTCACATTGCTGCGCCCACGCCGTCCCGTTGCCGTGTATTGCCGCAGCGGTCGTCGCTCGGCCAACGCAGCCGACCAGTTGATGAAGAAGGGTTGCCGCGTGTTCAACCTGTCGGGCGGCATCCAGGCCTGGGAGAAGGCCGGCAAGCCCATTGCCCGCCCTGGTGTGGACTATGACACGCTGCGCACCCCGGGCGGCAAGCCCGTGATGATTTTCCCGATCATGCACGCCAGCCTGCGTCTGCGTCTGGGCGATGTCGAGTTGTATGTCGACCCTGTGGGAGAACTGGGTGATCGCAAGGTCGACTACTGGCAATTGCCCCCGGCACACCTGGTGCTGGTGACGCACGAGCATCAAGACCACTTTGACGAGGCATCGGTCAACGATCTGGCGAATCAATTGACCAACGTGTACACCAACGCCCGATGCGACAGCATGATGCAGAGCGGATGCATGGTGATGGCCAATGGAGACCACGCCGTCGAGCATGGCGTCACCATCGATGCCGTGCCAGCCTATAACACCACACCTGGCCGCGAGAAATTCCATCCCAAGGGACGCGACAACGGCTTTGTGCTGACCTATGACGGTCTGCGCATCTATGTGGCAGGCGACACCGAGGACATCCCCGAAATGGCCGACATCAAGGATATCGATATCGCGTTCTTGCCCTGCAACCAGCCCTACACGATGACTGTCGACCAACTGGTGCATGCTGCCCGCATCATCAAGCCCAAGGTGCTTTATCCCTATCACTACAGCAAAACCGACATCAGCCAGTTGCCCGAACTGCTCAAAGCCGACGGCATTGATGTGCGCCTGCGTGCCTGGGAATAATGACTAAGGACTAGATTTAACTTTGATTTTGGGTGGTGTGCCAATGTTTGGCACTTGGCTAGTCTACCTTTGCAGTGTGGAAATCAAAACAACTGCAAAGATGAAGACAAACAACAATAACCCACTGAGCGCTAGTGACCAAATCGTGGCACAACTCGAGAGCAATGGCTACGTGCTGGCCAGTGTGAACACAAGCAACATCGGCAGCATCGACGAAATCATCGTCATGATCAAGGCACTTGCCGGCAAGTTTATGGGTTTGGCCCGCCTGACTGTCCGCAACAAGACGCAGGGCTGGAGCCAAGTCATCTCGCTGGCGTGTCGCCGTAGTGCTGCGCCCATCTACAGCCGTCCCGCTCCGCAACCGGTGATGCAAGGCCGCCAGTATGTGATACCATTCGGTTGATGTGGTATTGCATATTGTGAAAGAACACGCCTGAACCTCAGTTCAGGCTGTGTGGTCGTGTGCAAGCCACGCCGCATGTCTTGTCGTAGCGTAGAAGGCACTGAAAATCATTAAAAAACTGTAATAAATCAGGTCGGATGCTCGAGCATCCGATTTTTTGTTGTAATTTTGTTGGTTCAAAGCGCTACTAAATAAACTTACTATTAATACAGTAAAAATAGACTCTATGATTTATTCACATGAAGTGCAGAATATGTGCTGCGTAGCGAAGGGTGCCAACCACCCTTCGGCACCCATCCCCGAGGAGGGCAAATGGGTGCGTTCTAGGGAAATTAAAGACGTATCGGGTTTCACCCATGGCATCGGCTGGTGCGCTCCTCAGCAGGGAGCCTGCAAACTGTCGCTCAATGTCAAGGAGGGCATCATCGAGGAGTGCTTGATCGAGACTATCGGCTGCTCGGGCATGACTCACAGCGCCGCCATGGCTGCCGAGATTCTTCCCGGCAAGACCATCCTGGAGGCTCTGAACACCGACCTGGTGTGCGATGCCATCAACACCGCCATGCGCGAGTTGTTCCTGCAGATTGTTTATGGCCGCACACAGAGCGCATTCAGCGAGGGCGGTCTGGTTGTCGGTGCTTCGCTCGAAGACCTGGGTAAGGGCCTTCGCAGCCAGGTGGGTACCATGTTCGGTACGCGCGCCAAGGGTGTGCGTTACCTGGAGATGACCGAGGGCTATTGCACCCGCATGGCTCTGGACGAGAACAACGAGGTGATAGGCTATGAGTTCTTGAGCCTGGGCAAGTTCACTGACGCTCTGAAGAAGGGCAAGGCTCCTGAGGAGGCACTGAAGGAGGCTACCGGTCACTATGGCCGATTTGAGGATGCACCCAAGTATATTGACCCACGTAAAGAATAAGGAGGACCCATATTATGATGAGAGAAGTTAAGTTTGAATCTCAAGACCGCCGCATCAAGCAGGTATTGGCTGCTCTGAATGCTGCCGGCATCAAGGATATCGAGGAAGCTAACGCCATCTGCGACAAGTATGGCATCGACCCTTACAAGACCTGCGAGGAAACTCAGCAGATCTGCTTTGAGAACGCCAAGTGGGCCTATGTGTGTGGTGCCGCCATCGCACTGAAGAAGGGCTGCAAGGTGGCTGCTGACGCTGCCGAGGCCATCGGCCTGGGTCTGCAGTCGTTCTGCATTCCTGGCAGTGTCGCCGACGACCGCAAGGTGGGCATCGGCCATGGCAACCTGGCCGCCCGCCTGCTGCGCGAGGAGACCCAGTGCTTTGCCTTCCTGGCTGGCCACGAGTCGTTTGCTGCTGCCGAGGGTGCCATCAAGATTGCCGGCAAGGCCAACAAGGTGCGTCGCAAACCATTGCGCGTGATCCTGAATGGTCTGGGCAAGGATGCCGCCAAGATCATCAGCCGCATCAACGGTTTCACCTATGTGCAGACCGAGTTTGACTACTTCACCGGCGAGTTGAAGATTGTCAAGGAGACCGCCTACAGCAAGGGCGACCGCGCCAAGGTGCGCTGCTTCGGTGCCGACGACGTGCGCGAGGGCGTTGCCATCATGTGGAACGAGGGCGTAGACGTGTCTATCACCGGTAACTCGACCAACCCCACACGCTTCCAGCACCCCGTTGCCGGAACCTACAAGAAGGAGCGTGTGCTGGCTGGCAAACCCTACTTCAGCGTGGCTAGTGGTGGTGGCACAGGCCGCACCCTGCACCCCGACAACATGGCTGCCGGTCCCGCCAGTTATGGTATGACCGACACGCTGGGTCGCATGCACAGCGACGCACAGTTTGCCGGTTCGAGTTCAGTGCCCGCCCATGTCGAGATGATGGGCTTCCTGGGCATTGGCAATAACCCGATGGTGGGTTGCACCGTTGCAGTCGCCGTTGATGTGGCCACTGCTCTGGCTCGCAACTTCCTGATTGAGGGAGAGTGAGCGACAGTGCATAAAGCATGATATATTAGTCTAGAAAATCTAGAGCGTCTAGAGCATCTAGAACATCTTGTAAGTTACACCAGATGTCGGGCTGCCCAATCGGCAGCCCGACACTTTTTTGTGATGATTCTGGTTGGCATGCGGCGGGTTACAGATTGTAACTCGCCGCATGGTTTAGGGTGTCTGCCGATTGACTTTTTGCCGCATTTACTGTTAACGTATGTAAATAATGCAAGCGAAATTGGGTTTTTACTAGCAAAAATTTTGCCATCTTGGCAAAAATCCCTACCTTTGAGCCTCAAATGCTAAATAAACAAACTCAATCTAGACAACTAACAAATAATAACTCATAAACCATTAACGACATTAAACAATGAAAAAAGTATTTTCAGCATTAACAATGCTATTGGCTCCGGTAGCCATGATGGCTAGCGAGGCTGACCTGAAAATGCCCGAGGGCTTTGCCAGTGACAGTGCTACGAGTGTCCTCTACTGGGGGTTCCTGGTGGTGGTGCTGGGTATGCTGTTTGGTTACTGGCAGTTCCACAAAGTGAGTAAACTGGGCGCACACAAATCGATGTTAGAGATTGGTAACGTGATTTTCAAGACCTGCTCGACCTACCTGAAACAGCAAGGCAAGTTCTTGGCCATCCTTTTTGCGTTTATCGGCCTTGCCGTGCTGCTTTACTTTGCAGTGCTTGAGAGCATGCCCATCTCCTCAGTTCTGCTGATTCTGGGCTGGACCGTTATTGGTGTGATGGGATCGTATGCCGTCGCTTGGTATGGTGTGCGCATGAACACCTATGCCAACGCCCGCATGGCATTTGCCTCACTGCGTCGCCGCCCGCTCGACCTGCTCAACATCCCGCTGACGGCAGGCATGAGCATCGGCATTCTGCTCATCTGCGTCGAGTTAGTGCTGATGTTGACCATCCTGTTGTTCATGCCCGCCGACCTGGCTGGCAGTTGCTTCATCGGATTCGCCATCGGTGAGTCGCTGGGTGCCAGTGCACTGCGCATTGCTGGTGGTATCTTCACCAAGATTGCCGACATCGGCAGCGACCTGATGAAGGTGGTGTTCAAGATCGGCGAGGACGACCCGCGCAACCCTGGCGTGATTGCCGACTGCACCGGTGACAATGCCGGTGACTCGATTGGCCCGACCGCCGATGGCTTTGAGACCTATGGTGTGACCGGTGTGGCCCTGGTGTCGTTCATCCTGCTTGCCGTTCCCGAGCCGTCGATGCAGATCAAGCTGCTGGTGTGGATCTTTGTGATGCGCATCTTGGGTGTCGTTGCATCGGTTCTCTCCTATTATATTAATAATGGCATTTCAAAGGCTAGATACAGCAATGCCGATGACATGGACTTTGAGAAGCCCCTCACCAGCCTGGTGTGGATCACCTCGATCATGTCGATCATCGGCACGTTTGTTGCCAGTTATCTGCTGCTTGCCGACCTGGGTCACAACTGGTGGCTGGGTCTGGCTACCATCATCAGTTGCGGCACGCTGGGTGCTGCCTTGATTCCTGAGTTCACCAAGCTCTACACTTCGCCCACATCGGCACATGTGCAAGAGGTTGTCAACACTTCGCGCCAGGGTGGTGCTTCGCTCAACATCCTCAGTGGTCTGGTTTCGGGTAACTTCGGTAGTTTCTGGACCGGCTTTGTGTTCTTCCTGCTGATGCTGCTGGCCTACTTTGCCGCCACTCAGTTTGGCATCAGTGACCTCTTTGGCGAGTATGGCAAGTATGCTTCAATCTTTGCCTTCGGTCTGGTTGCCTTTGGTATGCTGGGCATGGGTCCTGTGACCATCGCCGTCGACAGTTATGGCCCGGTGACCGACAATGCGCAGTCGGTCTACGAACTCTCGCTCATCGAGGATGACAAGGAGAAAGCCACCCGTGAGATTGAGGACGAGTTTGGCTTCACGCCCGACTGGGAGAAGTCCAAGCACTATCTTGAAGCCAACGATGGTGCAGGCAACACGTTCAAGGCCACTGCCAAGCCGGTGCTCATTGGCACGGCAGTCGCCGGTTCGACCACGATGATCTTCTCGCTCATCCTGATGATTGGCAAGACGCTGGGCATCGAGCCCGAGGCTGTGCTCAACCTGCTGAACCCCTACTCAATCTTGGGCTTCATCCTGGGTGGTTGCGTCATCTTCTGGTTCACCGGTTCGTCGATGCAGGCCGTCACCACAGGTGCCAACCGTGCCGTGGCGTTCATCAAGAACAATATCAAACTCGACCCGAATGCTCCCAAGAAGGCCGACATCAGCAAGAGCCAGGAAGTGGTGAAGATCTGCACCGAGTATGCCCAGAAGGGTATGTTCAACATCTTCATCTCGATCTTCTGCTTCGCGCTGGGCTTCGCTTGCCTGTCGTCACCGGCCAGCATCGGTGCTCAGGACGCCGTGTGCTTGTTCGTGAGTTATCTGATCTCGATTGCCGTGTTCGGTCTGTTCCAGGCCGTGTTTATGGCCGATGCCGGTGGTGCGTGGGACAATGCCAAGAAGGTTGTTGAGGTCGACCTTGCCGCTAAGGGCACTCCGCTGCACGACGCGTCGGTGGTGGGCGACACCGTTGGCGACCCGTTCAAGGACACCAGCTCGGTGGCACTGAACCCCATCATCAAGTTCACCACCCTGTTTGGTGTGCTGGCCATGGAGATCGCCATCAGCGAGTCGTTCCGCGACATTGCTCCGTGGTTTGGTGTGGGCTTTGTGCTGGTAGGCCTGTTCTTCGTCTACCGCTCGTTCTACAAGATGCGCTCTGAGGCTGAGTAATCTTTTAGCGACAACAATTTTCATCAGTTCGCCTTGTGTGGCCCTAGGGCCATACAAGGCGAATCTTTTTGCGCCTCCCCTACATGGCGGCAGACTTGGTGGTTGGTAGGGACGCGGCGTGCCGCGTGATTGGCCACTACAGCTAAGCCATGAAGGGTGACAAGGTAGGGACGCGGCGTGCCGCGTGATTGGCCACTACAGCCAAGCCATGAAGGGTGACAAGGTAGGGACGCGGCGTGCCGCGTGATTGGTCACTACAGCCAAGCCAT
>DGWI01000022.1 GCA_002396085.1 Porphyromonadaceae bacterium UBA4262 | reverse complement strand
TGTAAACTTTTTTCAGGACGGTACAAAATTGTATTTATGCCACCGTGCTGCCGCAGGCACCTCGGCCCCAAGGCCATGAATCGCATCATCGACCTGGCACGGCTGTGGCAGTTGCGGGCAGCAGGCAGACGAGCTGCCAACTAATCAACCCTGCAATTATGAGCAAAAAAGAATTATCAATGTTCAGTTTTTCGTATGCTCAGCGTGCTACAATGCCAACTTGTGCGCCGAGGTCTTGCCCGTGGATTGGTCGGTCTGCCAAGTGCCGCGCAGCATGGCGTGATGTTCATCGACAGGCATCTCCAGGGTGTGTGCCCCCTGGCGGTTGTGCTGAGTGATGGCGATGTTGTCCCACTCATCCATGGTTTGGGCATGAGTCGGGCTGCCAACAGCAGGCTGGCTAGGGTGAGCAGCAGTTTGGTTGTCATCGATTGGCTGGATGATTAATGACCGATGGGTCAGAGGGCGAGGGTGAATGCTTGCCCAGCAAGCTGGGCGATGTAGATGCCGTGAGGCAAGCTAGAGGGGAGCATTCCGCTGCCCGAGACGCGGGTGCGGAGCACGATGGCCCCGCATGCATCGCAGATGGTGAGGACGGTGGGTTGCTGCACCTGGTAGGCTATGTGCCCGGCACGGGCGCTGACGCTAGTGGCGTCCTCTTTTTTTTTAGTCACACCCGACTGGGCAGGGATGAAACGTGCGGTGGTGAAGGCACTGGCGCGCTTGCCGCCATCGATGGCCTGTACGCCCCACTCATACTCGGCCTTGGGGTCGGCAATGGTGATAGTGTGGCAGGTGGTGGTCAACTGGCCCGAATAGTCGCCGATGCGCAGCACACCGGTGGTCGGCACAGCAGGCACAGTCATGAACACTTGCTCACTGCCCACCTTGCGCAACCAGATGTTGTAGTGCAATGCCTCGGCGGGAGTGACATCGTCGGTGGCGGGTTGCCACGACAGCGTCACACGTCCCGTTGATGCATCATAGGTTGCCTTCAGCCCCTCAGGTACACTGGGAGCAGCATTGGCTGCTATGCCCACCTCACCCGATGTGTTGCGGTAGAGCTTGGCTGAACAAGCCTTGTTGCACACGTTGCTCTGTGCCCACCCGGCACTCCAAGCATCGAGATAGCCGTCGTTGTCATAGTCAATGAGATGAGTATTGCCGTGACTGATGCGGTCCCAAGCCCACTCCTTGCCGAAGGGGTCGCTGTACCACGCCCCGAAAGCCTCAAAGGCAAAGTCACCACGGTTGAGATAGAGCCAAGTGGTGATTTCGTGCTCCTGACCATGGCCGCCCAGCAAGATGTCGGGCAGGCCGTCGTGGTTGACATCGGCCACTGCAGGGGTCGAACCGTCCACGCCTTCAAATCCACAGAAACTGTCGTTGAGCATGGCAAAGGCACGGTTGCCACGGTTGTGGTAGATAAACACCGACTTGGCATTGCTACCCTTGTTGCTTGAGTAACCGGTGACCAGGATATCCATCAGTCCGTCGGCATCCAGGTCGGCGGGCACGCACGAGGCATCATACGAGCCGAAGAACCGCTGTGTGGTCTCGCTGAATGTGCCGTCGCCGTTATTCCAGTAGATGTGCATGGCACCCTCGTTGGCATCATAGCCCGTGGCCACGATGTCGAGCCATCCATCACTGTCCATGTCGGCCAGGTTGACCGAACCGCGTGCCAGTCCCAACAATGGTTCACTGCCATTGAGCGGATGCTCTTGCAAGACAAATCCCCTGCTCTGGTTGTTGCGGTAGAGGCGCGTGACACGACGATCGCTGGCGAGATAGCCCTCATCGTTGACATAGTCCTCACGGCCACACATGACGATGTCGGTCCAGCCGTCGTTGTCATAGTCTCCCACGCTCACCCAGTGGCGGCCACGGCCACCGTCGGTGGCGTTGTACATGGGCGCGATGCCCATGGCACCGCCCTCGTTGACCTCGACAAACTGGCCACTGCCCATGTTCTTGTAGAGGTGAGCCACCATGTCGCTGGGCGACTCTATTGACTTTTGGCTCAATCCCGCGACAAAAAGGTCCAGAAGACCGTCGTTGTTATAATCAATCCACACCGGGTCGGCGTAGTAGGTCACGTCAAAAGGGCTGTTACAGCGCACAAATGAGTGGTCGTCGGTCTGACGATAGAGGGGAGCCACCTTCTGGTTGCTGCCCACCAGGTGCTCGTTCAGACCCGAGTAGACCAGTTCCAACACCCCGTCGCCATCCTCATCGCCCCACGCCACATTGCTGCGGTCGCTGGTGTGATAGAATTGTCCCGGCAACACCCCATTCAGTCGAGGCTCGGCGGGCACGGGCTGCGCCACAGTGGTGAACTGAGGCTTGACGGCTGTGCCAGGCCCGGGACTGGTGCCGTGGGGCGCATCGGTGCGCTCGCTGTAGTCCTCGGTGTAGTCAAAGTCCTCGGTGGTATAGGCAGCGATGCCCACATCCATCACCTGCTGACCACCACCTTGCTTGCCGGCAACGGCTATCAGATTCCATTCGCCCACCTTGAGCGAAGCCAGCGCCTCGCTGCTGATGTCGAGCGGCGCATAGTTGAAGTTGCAGCCGCTCTCGGTGGCTGCCCAGATGCCGTTGATGTAAATCTCCACATCATCGTCATGGAAGACCATGAAACGCAACTTGGCCAAGTTCTCGGGCGTGATGTCACCCAACTTGAACCAACGCCGCATATAAATCTGGCTAGTGTTCCAGTCGGTCTGCGTCAGCCCGTCCCAACTACTGTTCAGTCCATGAGCAAAGGCAGCCTTGCCCTGTGCCCACTGCGAGTCGTCGAAGTCGACATCGCTCCAGTGGCGCGATGTGATGGGCTGCGTGTCATAGCGCCAAGTATACTTGTGCTCGAGTGCAGTCGACAGGATGGGCTTGATGATGGTGCCATTGTGAGGCATGGCAATGCACTCCAGCACCTTGTTGCGCAACAGCGTGTAGGGCTCATGAGGCTTGAGGATGCGGCGGTCATAGGTGTAGAAGCCGTTCTTCTCAATCTCGACATCGCTCAACTGGGTGTAGACAGCAGCATTCAAGCCCTGATAATACATATCCTTGATCTTGTCGCACAGTCCGCTATAGAAGGTGGTGAAATCCTGACTGGTCTCGACCACAGTGTACTGGAAGTCGCCACCAGGCCAGATGTGGCCAGGCACCTTGAGCGTGATGCCACCATACTCGCCACACACAGCGGCACGATTGGCATTCTGCGGGCAACTAGGGTTGGGATAGGAGTGCGTGTCGATGATGTTGCCAATCTCGCTGTCGGTCCAGCCACTGGCACAACAGATGAGCGATGCCTTGCCAAAGCGTGCTGGGGTGAGGGCGTTGACCTTGTTGTCGACAAATGTGGTCATGCGGTTGGTGTCAAACTGTCCCCAACCCTCGTTGAACACCACCCAGTGCACGATGCTCGGCGCATTCTTGATGGCAGGAATGATGTGCGACACCTCTTCCTCAAAGTTGGCCTTGGCAAAGTCCTCATAACCCTGAGGCAGATTGGGACTGGGCATGTCTTGCCAGACCAGGATGCCCAGACGGTCGGCCCAGTAGTACCAGCGTGCCGGTTCAATCTTGATGTGCTTGCGTATCATGTTGCAGCCCAAGTCCTTCATCGCCTTGATGTCGAAGTAGAAAGCCTCGTCGCTGGCTGGCATGTACAGTCCATCGGGCCACCATCCTTGATCCAGAGGCCCCATCTGGAAGATTTGTTCATTGTTCAGATAGATGCGCGGCAGGTTGCGGTCGTCCTTGTGGACCTCAATCTTGCGCATGCCACAATAACTGTCCACTTGGTCGGTGACTGTGCCATCCTTCTTGGCGGTGAGTTTGAGGTCATAGAGATAGGGATCATCGGGCGACCAAGCATGCACCGACGACAGGGTCAGGCGGAAGATGGTGCCAGGAGTACCCTCGCCCGTCGCCACGACATTGCCGTCGCGATCCTTGACCTCGGCCTCGAGCGTGACACCATCGGTGATCGAGGTGTTGACACGCAGGCTCAGCCAACTGCGGTCGAGGCACGGCTCCATCTCAATGCTCGAGATGTGAGTCTCGTCAACAGGCTCGAGCCACACGGTCTGCCAGATGCCACTCACAGCGGTGTACCAGCAGATACTGGGGTTCTTGCTCTGCTTGCCTGTGGGCTGACCTTGTGCGCCAGTGTTGTCATAGATGTAGACAGCCAGCTCCTGTTCACCACTGGGCTTGAGGGCACTGGTGATGTCGAAGGTGAAGGGGTCATAGCCACCCGTGTGGCGACCCACTTGCTGCCCATTGACATAGACGACAGTCTCCCAGTCAACTGCCCCAAAGTTGAGCAAGATGTGTTTGCCCTGCATCGTTGCGGGCAAGGTGAAAGTGCGGCGATACCAATAAATCTGCTCATCGCTCTTCTCCATCACGCCCGACAATGCCGACTCGATGGGAAACGGCACCAGAATCTTCTTGTCATAAGTGAACGAGGCGCTGTAGGCCTCATCTTTAGTGCCCTTGCGCAAGTCCCAGATGCCGTTGAGGTTCATCCAGTCGGCACGCTGCATCTGTGGGCGGGGATACTCGGGCAGGACATTGGTCGGATCCAACGTCTCGCTCCAGGGGGTCATCATGGGGCCCTGTTTCATCTCCCAATCGGCTGCTTGCGCCACCATTGCGCTCAGCACGAGCATTGTTAATAACAATCTTTTCATTATTTATTGCTTTATTTGATGATTACTTTATAGGTTCGCGAGGCATTACCGTCGGTGATGGCAACCAGATAGATGCCATCAGGCAATGTGTGGTTGTGCAGGCCTTGAAGGTTAGGCAATGTCGACACCAGCCGACCATCGGGGCTGTAGATGCGAGCATCAACATTATGCGCCATCGAACTGATGAGCAAGTCGCTGCCCGACACACGCACTGTCACGCCCTCCAATTCGGTGACAATGCCAGATGAGTCGCCCAGATGCCACATCTGCTGCAAACGGATGTCGGAAGACGATGCACCCACCATCACAGCATAGTCGCCCTGAGGAGTGTAGAAGGCCTTTGCCTCATCGTCCCACAGTCGCAAGTCGGCCACAGCGATGGGAATGGAAAGATGGCTTTGTGCCCCAGCGGCGATTGACACGCGGTCAAAACCCTGCAACTGCTTGATGGGCAACGGCCGAGGCTGTGACGGGAAGCGCAGATAGACCTGCGGCACCTCATCGCCATCGACGCTGCCCACATTGGCAACATCGAAGTCGACGTGCAACGTGTCGTTCTTCAACTCAAGCCGCAAGCCACTGTATTCAAACGAAGTATAACTCAAGCCATGCCCGAAGGGGAACAATGGCTCATGCTGATAATACATATAGGTGCGCCCATTGGCGATGTTGTAGTCATCGAAGGCGGGCAGATCGCTCGTGCCACGATAGAAGGTGATGGGCAGTCGTCCAGCAGGGTTATAGTCGCCGAACAATGCATCGGTCACGGCTGTGCCACCTTGCTCGCCAGGATACCAGGCATAGAGCATGGCAGGCACATTGTCGCACATCCACTGATTGGACAGCGGACTACCGGCGACAAAGACCACCACCAGGTTAGGGTTGGCCTCGTAGGCCAGGCGCAAGAAGTCGACTTGATCCTGCGGCAACTCGATGGCCGAGCGGTCTAGACCTTCGCGCTCATCGTTCTGGTTGATGCCCATCACGGCTATGGTGACATCGCTCTGGCGGATGCGCTTGCCTGCGTTGCCGTAGGCATCCAGCGGGTCGGTGCTCACCGTTGAAGGCATGCGCCACCTCAGGTTGGCCACAGCCTCGCCACCGTTGTCAAAGTATTCAAACTCGATGTGATAGGTCTGCCCCTCGCGCATACCCGTCGAGGTGTAGTCGGTAGTTGCGGCGCGAATTTCCCACTTGTCGAGAATCGTTCGACCATCAATCTTGAGACGGCAGCCGTCATCGCTGGTGACCGAGAACATGTAGCGCCCAGTGGCAGGACACACAAGGTCGCCGCTCCAGCGGATGCTCATCGGTGCCGAGGGCACCATCGGGTTGGGCGGCTGGTTGGCAGGGTCGAAATAGACAAAGTCGGTCTGTGTGACGGCATAAGGCTCCCCTTCAAGGTTGGCATTAGCGAAATATTCCATCGTGATGCCGTCGGCAAAGTGGTCGCTGTTCATCAATGCGTAGGACGAGTTGCTGCCCACCCAGGGGGCGTAGTTCAACTGGATGTCAGTGCCATCGAGTGCGGCAGCCAGCCCCTCCAGTACCGAAACAGGCGCATTCAGTGGCACGCCACTATATTCGCCATACTCATGCCGCGCAGCATTGGGTCCGACCAGAGCGATGGACTTGACCTGACTGCGGTCCAGAGGCAGGATACCATCGTTCTTGAGCAGCACCAGGCTCTGGCGTGCCGACTCGACAGCCAACTGCTGGTGCTCGGCACAGCCTACCACACTGGGTTGTATGCTGTTATAGGGATTGCGGTTGATGGGATCAAAGAGGCCCAGACGCATGCGGGCACGCATCACACGATAGACTGCGCTGTCAATCTGCGCCATTGTTACCAACCCCATGTTATAGGCATTGAGCAGCGGTCCGGCATAGACACCCTCGCCACACTCCAGGTCCAGACCTGCCTGCAGGCTGGCGCGCGCCGACTCTTCATAGGAGGACACATAATGGTGATGCTCAAAGTCATAGCTCAGCGCAGAGCAGTCACTCACCACATAACCATCAAAGCCCCAGTCGCCGCGCAACACATCGGTCAACAACCACTTGTTGGCCGAGCAGGGCACGCCGTTCAGGGCATTGTAGGCGCCCATCACGCTCTGCACATTGGCCTTCTTGACGGCTTGCTCGTAGGGCACAAAGTAGTATTCTCGCAAATCACGTTCGCTGACCTCGGAACTGATGCCCGAACGATTCTCCTCGATGTTGTTGGCGACAAAATGCTTGACCGTCGACACCGCCTTGAGATAATCGGGATTGTCGCCCTGAAGCCCTTTAATAAATGCAATGGCAGTGCGCGATGTGAGCAGTGGGTCCTCGCCATAGGTCTCGGGGGTGCGTCCCCACCGCGGGTCGCGTGCCATGTTGACTGTGGGCGAGAAAAACGACAGCAAGTCACTTGCGCTGTCCCACTGGTAAGCACCCCAACCCAACTCGGTCCAGCGGCCACGTGCCTCGTCGCTGATGGCGGTGGCCACCCGATGCATCAACGTCGGGTTCCACATGCTGGCCAGGCCGATGGCTTGAGGAAACACAGTGAATCGTCCAGGACGCACCACACCGTGCAATGCCTCGTTGCCAAAGTAGTATTTGGGAATGCCCAGCCGTTGAATGGCTGGCTCGTTGTGACGCAGCAACGACACCTTCTCCTCAAGCGTGAGCCGAGCAACCAGGTCACTGACCCGCTCATGCTCGCTGAGCGAGGTATTGCGGAAGGCCTGCGCTCTTGTGGCTGTCACAGTCATGCACAAAGCACATGCCATGAACAACAGTCTTATTGTAGTCAAATGTTTCATGGTGCAAAATTACAATCCAACCATCAGATGGCAATAACATGATAGTTGCAAAAGATAAAAAAATGGTGTGAAAAAAGGTCTGACTCATCATGAGCCAGACCTCAAGAAACCGATATAATCAGCGTATGAAGAAAAATTATTACTTTAATTGTCAGTAGTTAATGGAGTTAAGTAGTTAATGGAGTTAAGACGATGGCATCGGTGGGTAGTTGTGCCGGTGCGGCATTGCCCACAATGATGTAACGGCTTTACTACTCAACTACTCCACTACCTCACTACCTCACTACTGGATTACTTCACCAGATACTTCTGACCATTGAAGATGTACAGACCGCTGGCCAGACCCTCGAGGCTGCTAGCGTTCTTGCGCACCAGGCGACCGTCGATGGTGTAGACATTGTTGTTCACAACCTTGGCTGCAGTGACAGTAGTCACGCCAGTTGCGGGCTCCTCTTCTTGGTCATCCAGATAGATGTCCTTGATGTTGGCACCGTCAGGAGTGGTGTAGACGATGTAGAGGTCATGCACACCCTCGACCTTGCTCAGTTCACCCTTGGTGGTGTAGACATTACCCCAGCCAGCGGTTGCCTGCAGGCGAACCTTTGAGATGGGATCGATGTCAGTGAGTTGGCTGCGCACCTGGCTCCAATCCTCAACGGTGATGCGGCGCGGAGCACCTTCAACTGCTGTCGGGTTGTTCTCCAGGTCGATGTAGAATGCGAAGAAAGCCTCGTCGCCATAGCCTGCCCACGACATACCAGTCGAGTGCGAAACCAGAATCTTATCAAACTGACCTTCCTTGAAATCAACGTCAGTGATCTTCAGGACAGTACCATCGCCAGTGTAGCCAACATTGTCGCCTTCCCACTGACCACGGTTGAGAATCGTGGTGCGCTGACTGTCGCGGCCAACATAGACAGCGTCCTCACTATTCTTCATGGCATCAAGGAAACTGTAGCGGTCAGCATTCTCGCTAGGCTGCTCATCCTCGTGTGTCACCACGATGGGATCAAGAATGTTGCCCAGTGACCAAAGCATACCCTTGCTGAACTCGACCTCAGCAACATTAGAACTACCGCCACGCCACTTCAGATAAACGACGTGCTCACCAGTAACTTCCTTCTCGATATTGCGGGCAAGATAAATCTTACCATTGCGCACCATAATACCCGTCCAGACGGTAGCCAGCAAGTTGTTGGCATCCTCAACATCATCAATGTAGACCTCAACATGATCGGCAGTCACATCGCCATTCCAGTGCGATGCCAGACCGATAATCACTTGATCATAGCCAGCGCTGAAGTCAACGGTACCATACTTAACGATAACGCCTTCTTGAGTCCAGCCCCAAGAACCATTGTCAATGCGGGTATCTACACTGGGCGAACTGATAAGCTCAGCACCTTCAATGGGAAGAATAGTTGCCGTCTGGGCATAGGCATCATACTGGTTGGGCTCCTTGAGCATCGAACCGTTCTCAAAGTCGGTCTCGACAAACTCGTTCTCACAGAAACGCACATCCATCACGTTGCCGGCACGGTCGGCAAAGGTCAAGAAGACCTTCTGCACACCGGTGGGCTGGTCGCTGAAGTTAGCACCAATCGAGCGGAAGTTGGTGTAACTGTCACGCCAGTTAATCAGAGGAATTGCAGCAAAGGGGGTTGCATTCTCAAAGTCATCCCCTGCCAAGAGGATTGCCGTGCCACCATCGCCCCAACCATTGGCGAAGCGCAGGCTCACTGCCTTGAAAGTATCACCTGCACCAAAGTCAACCTCACCCACTTGGATCACGGTTTCATTGCCTGCATCACCACTAGTGTTGCCAATGAACGATCCCATGGGATTGAACTTGCCGTTGTTCAGAATCACTGCGCCATCATCGTGACCCATCTGGAAGGTCAGCGGTTGGGCTTGTGCCGTCAGCAGCATGGCAGCGGCTGCAGCAAGAAGTGTAAATCTCATTTTCATTTGATAAAGATTTTAATGTGATTAAAAAATTGTCGAAAAATTAATCTGGTGCAAAATTACCGCCACATCTTATTATAGAATGTAACTCTCGTTTCAAAAAATAGCAAAAACGCAATCGGTCAGCATTTTGCGACAAAACCAGCCTGCAAGACACTCACCCCAGGGCACAAAGCAAACGTCCCTCCGGAGTAAGCAGGAAGGGACGATTGCATGATTTTGTTCCCCCTTTCGGGGCTAAAATAAGTTGGAAATTATTCCATCACAAAACGCAACTCGCGAGCATGGATGAGGGTGTTCCAATCAATGAAAGGCTGTGTGAGCGGCTGACCGTCGACCAGCACCTGCTTGACAAACTTATGCTGCTCGCTGATGCCTTCGGCCACAATGTTGAGCGTATGGTCGGACAAACGCAGGGTCAAGCGCGGGAACTGTGGCGCACCCAGTGCAAAGATGTTGCTGCCTGGCGTGACGGGATAGAATCCCATGACCGAGAACAGATACCATGCCGACATCTGACCACAGTCGTCGTTGCCATTGATACCATCGGGGGCGTTGCGATAGTTGACCCGTGTGTGCTCACGCACCAACTGCTGTGTCTTGTGCGGCTGGCCACAGTAGTCATAGAGATAGATGTAATGATGGCCAGGCTCGTTGTCATGACGGTAATGACCACCATCGAAGTTCTGGTCCAACTTGCGGGCGAACGCCTCGTTGCCACCCATCATGTCGATCATGCCAGGGATGTCTTGCAGTACACAGAAGAGGTAAGTCCACTTCGACCCCTCGGTCAACCCATGGCGGTCATGATCGTCCAAGTCAATCCATGACCCATCGTAACGGCGAGGCAGCATAAAGCCTTTCTCGGCATTATATTGATTCTGGTAATTCTGTGCCCACCGCATCAGGGCGGGCATGTCGTCGGGACACACATCGCGGGCTACCTGTGCCACACACCAGTCATCGTAGGCATACTCCAGCGTGCGCGATACGGCCTCGGCGGTCTTGTCATCAGGCACATAGCCGATGGTGTGGTAATAACTGGCACCGGCACGACCTTCATAGGCCGTCCAGCGGTCACGGTCGCCATAACGGCGCCGAGTGTCACAGTCGGGCGGCACCATGGCGTCCTTGCGCATCGCCTCATAGGCCAGACGCACATCATAGTCGCGCAAGCCCTTCATGTAGGCATCGGCAATGAGGGCATCGGCATGAGTGCCAATCATGATGTTGGTGTACGACGGATTGGGCCACATGGGCATCCAGCCGCCCTCGCGATACATCTGCAACAGCGCTGTAATCCACTGGCATGTCAAGTCGGGCTCTAGAAAGGTCATGAGTGGGTGCAGCGCACGGAAAGTGTCCCACAACGAGAAGTCGTTGTAAGAGTTGCCGTCATGCACCTTGTCGTCCATCGCACTGTAGTAGCGTCCCTGCTCACCCATCTCGCGAGGGAACTGATAGGCATGATACATCGCAGTGTAGAAGATGGCCTTGTTCTCATCATCGGTGCCATGCACCTGCAGTTTCGTCAACTTGTCGTTCCAAGCCTGTTTGGTGCTGGTGCACAGAGCCTTGAAGTCCCATCCAGGCACCTCGGCATCGAGGTTGGCACGCGCCTGGTCGATGCTGATGAACGAGGTGCCCACCTGTGCCATCACTTGCTCACCCTGCCGCGTCTCGAAGTCAACGTATGCACCCATGCGAGTGCCTTGCAGTTCGGGCTGACCAGGATATATCTTGTTGCCGTCCCAGGTGCC
Source organism: Porphyromonadaceae bacterium UBA4262 (assembly GCA_002396085.1). Classification (GTDB taxonomy): domain Bacteria; phylum Bacteroidota; class Bacteroidia; order Bacteroidales; family Muribaculaceae; genus Sodaliphilus. Next base: position 62,040 of record DGWI01000022.1, on the reverse strand, counting down.
GAAGTTGCTGAATCGCTTGTTCAGACGGATGACGAAATAACCCTTGAAATTGGGTAATTCCGGTCCAATCTGTGCCGACTGGCGATCAGGGTTGTAGCCGACAATCTCGCCACGCTCGGCATCAACACGCACCCAACCCTTGATTTTCTCGATGCGTGGGCCATAGTCGTTGCACCAGTCGCCCAAAGCCGGATTGAGGTTGATGCCTTGAACGACCAGACGCGAGTGCTTGCTACGTCCATAGGTGAAGCGCATCAGTGCGGCACGGCTTGCTGCGGCCACCTCGGCCCGCAGGGGCTTGCCCTCCTGCGAGGTCATCTTCACGCTATAATAATAAGGAGTTGCCTGCTCGTCACTGTGGCTGTAGGCCAACTTGCGGTCATCGGGCAGTGTGCGCACCTGTTCGCCCTGCTGAGGCATGATGGTGACATAGCCATAGTCGCCCATCCACACAGTGGGCTGGTGAGATGCCATCAGGCCCATGAAATGTGTGTCATCGTAGACGTAGGCCATCGTGCCCATCTTGTTCTCACGTGTCTGCGGCATGAGTTTGGTCATGGCATGCGGCGGCCCCACAAACGGTGCTGTGCCGCCCTCGCCCTTCAGGGCTGTCCCCACCATGGGGTTGACATAGTCGACTAGCGACTTGGATTCGATGCACAATGCGCAATGCACAATGCACAATATCATGATCATTCTTCTCATTGTCATTTGGTTTTAAGAGTCCATGTACATTGGTCGGTAACAGTGACTCCATCGCGCTGAGCGGTGGCGGTAATCAGGTTGTCACCAGAGTGAAGACTGACATTGTGGGCAATAAAGATGCCCAAATCATGCTTCTCGACCGCCATTGGCTGCCCATTGACCGTCAGCGACACAATCGGGCTGTTGCTGTAGACCTTGATGTCGGTCAGCGGCTCGTTGCGATGGGTGTGGCGACGGCTGGTGATATAGACCATGGGTTGCTTGCTCCAGTTGGCCTGATAGAAATAGAAGGCATCTTTGCGGACCTTTCGGTCGTATGTCACCAGTCCCTTATCATTGATGCCCATCGTGTCACCCTCATGCCGCCCTGCACTGGCAAAGTCGAACATGTTCCAGACAAATGAGCCCCAAACGGCAGGATGAGCAACGATCTGCGCATAGGTGCCCTCATGTACGGTAGCCTGCCACTCCTCGGGGTGCCACGGACCATCGGTCTTGGGTGCCCTGGAAACATGCTGGTCATGCTGATTGACACTGGCCCCCGCACCATATTCACTGATGCCGATGGCACGCCCTTTGCCCAACTTCCACTCAATTGCCCAACGCATGGTTCCCGGGTCGGCCCAATACCAGCCGGGATAAGTGTTATAGGCCATAATGTCGGTCATGTCATTCTCGGGCCGCCCGTCGTTGTTGGCTGCCGCCACAGTCATGCGCGTGGCATCCTCGCGGTGCGCCAGGTCGTTGAGCATGTCGACCAGTTCATGCGGACGGTCCGGGCCACCCAACTCGTTGAATAGGCTCCAGCAGAAGATGCTCTCGTGGTTGTAGTTCTGACGTATCAACTCGGTGAGTTGCTGCATGGTGGTAGCATCGAATGCGACAGAGCGGGTACCCTTGCCGATATAGGGAATCTCGGCCCACACCATCATGCCTGCGCGGTCGCACAGCGAATAAAAGTAGTCGCTGTGCGGATAGTGCGCCAGACGAATGCAGTTGGCCCCAATCTCCTGTATGATAGCCATGTCCTCGTCATGCTCATGCTCAGTGATGGCCCACCCCATGCCTTGGCGATCCTGGTGGCGGTTAACTCCACGCAGCGGATAGGAACGCCCATTGAGGAAGAATCCCTTGTCGGGGTCGACAGTGAAGTAGCGTAACCCCATGTCGACTCGCAATGTATCGACCACACGGCCTTGTTGCAATAGTTCAAACAAGAAATGGTAGCGTTGCGGATTGTCAAGACCATTCCATAGCATCGGACGGTCAATGGCAAGTGGTTGACTGATTTCAAGGAACTTATTGCACACAGTAGCACCACTTTGGGTCTGTGTGGTGACGTGTTGCCCATGCGGGTCAATAACCGTGGTGCGCAAACTCAGTGCCGCGCCATCGGTCTGGCGATTATCCACCCGGGCTTTGATCGTGAGACGCGCTTGGCTATCAGATACTTTATCTTGACTAATATACACCCCTGATGAAGCATAGTCTAGCGGAGTGAAACAGGTGACGGGCAACACCAGCAACGAAACGGGCCGATAAATCCCACCGAAGATAGTGAAGTCGCCCTCGAGCGGTGCAATCATCGGGTCGGGCGCATTGGTCACCTCAACACGCAGTTCGTTGCCATGCGCCTTAAGCAAGTGTGTCAACTCGAAGCAGAAAGCAGTGAACGCCCCCTGATGCCGTCCCAGTCGCTTGCCGTTGAGCCACACAGTGGCATCCTGGCTCACACCTTCAAAACGGACGAACGTGCGATCGCTGACATTTGCCTTAGCCGGCGCATCAAAGCGGCAGCAATAGGTTGCCACACCTCGATAATAGTCGGGCGTAGTGCCATCCTGCGCATTCCAGGTGTGCGGGATGGTGATTGATTGCCACTGGCCTGGCTTGTCGGCACGCTCAAATGTCCATTGACCATCGAGTCGCACGGAAGTGCGCGCGTGCACTAGCGCCACATGGGCGAAGATGAGAGCCACTAAGACAATCAGTCGTTTAGTTGTCGTCATAGGCTGAAAAATAAAAGCATTTTTTGTTGGTGCAAAGTTAACACCTTATTAGTTGATAGCGGCAATAATTTAGTGCAAAAAACTAGCACATACGTCTGCACCGTCTTGTGATTCAGCGTCAATCTAACATTTTTCTACAAGATTGCTATTTTTTGATACACCTATATTTACAATAAGTACTACTTTTGCAGAAAGATTTTTCATTCGTAGCATCTTATGAAGCGAACAAACATAATATGGCTGATGATTTTGTGCCTGGGCTTGCTGGCTGGGGCGCAAAACTACCCCTATAAATACTACTTCCGCAACATCAGCAAGCCTGACGGCCTGTCGCAGACCGACATCAAGGCCATTCTGCAAGATAGTCGCGGCTTCATGTGGTTCGGCACACGCAACCGCCTGAACCGCTATGATGGTCATACAATAAGGGTCTTTGACTGCGTAGACACCCAAGCAGGCAAGCGCAACAACAACGTTTCATCGCTCTACGAGGACAGCAACAGCCACCTGTGGGTGGGCACTGACAAGGGCGTGTTTGTCTTTGACCCTACAAGCGAGCACTTCAAGTTTCTCGACAACAAGACCGCATCAGGTGTGCAGATGGTTGACTGGGTGGCAGCCATCGACAACGATGCCGAGGGCAACATCTGGATAGTGGTGCCCAACCAAGGTGTGTTCCGATACAACGAGGGCAAGCCGCTGACACTATACACCTTCGGCAATCCCAATCATCCCGACTATGGCGGCCCACAATGCCTGTGCATCGATATCAACGACCGTGTGTGGGTGGGCACCAACGGCAACGGCGTGTACCAATTCGACAAGACACAAAACCGATTCAAGCAGTATCTGGGCAACAACGATGGGCAAACACTAACCGGCGAGAACATCTACACCATGTGCGACTATGGTGACGACTTGGTACTGGGCGTGCACGATGGCAAACTGCGACGGCTGAACAAACGGCGCAATGCGGTGGTCGACTTCAACGCACCACAAGTGCACTATTCCATCATCCGCGATGTCCAGTGCTATGACGATGTGCTGTGGGTGGGTACACAGCGCGGTGTGTATATCATCGATGAGCACTTGAATGACATCCAGCACATCGAGCACGATGCCATGTGCACCTACTCGTTGAGCGACAACCAGATAGGCCGCATCTACAAGGATCGTGAAGGCGGCATCTGGGTTGGTACAAACTTGGGTGGTGTCAACTATTTGCCGCTGAAGGGAATGGCCTTCATGCGCTATGTGCCGTTGACCAAACCCAACACGATCACGAGCAAGCGCATCCGCGAGATGGCCGAGGACGAGCAGGGCAACATCTGGATAGGCACCGAGGACGCGGGCATCAATATCTTTAACCCTCACAGCGGGCAGTTCGCCGCATTGGGCAAGGGCATCTTGTCGAGCGAAAACACGCTGTCGCTCATGTCGATGAACGGACAGATTTGGGTGGGATATTTCAAGCAAGGTCTTGACGTCATCGGCCAGTCGGGTCGTGGTGTGCGGCACTACACTGCCGATGCGCTGGGTCTGAATGACGCCAGCATCTATGCCCTGTGCCATGACAGTGAGGGGCGCGCGTGGCTGGGCAACGGTTGGGGCGTGTATGTCGCACAACCGGGTTCATTCACATTCACCCGCATGGATCAGTTCGGGTTTAACTACATCTTTGACCTGATGGAGGACAGCGACCACAACATCTGGGTTGTGACTATGGGCAAGGGTGTGTATCGCTACAATCCCAAGACTGGCGCGGTCAAGCACTTCATGCACCACGAGGGCGACACCACGTCGATGAGCAGCAACTCGGTGAGCAATGTCATCGAGACTAGCCGCGGCGAGTTGTGGTTCTCAACCGACCGTGGTGGCGTGTGCCGCTTTAACAAGCAAAACGAGACATTCACCACATTCAGCATTGAGCAAGGGCTGCCCGATGACACAGGGTATAAGATACTAGAAGACAAGAACGGGCTCCTGTGGTTCGGTACCAACAACGGCTTGGTTAAACTAGACCCCACCACCGGCAAATGCCAGGTGTTCACCACGGCTCATGGCCTGCCTGGCAACCAGTTCAACTACAAGTCGGCCTTGAGCACACGCGAGGGTATCTTCTACTTCGGCAGTAGTGAAGGACTCATTTCGTTCAATCCTTATTATATTAATAAGAACCAATATGCCCCACCAGTCTATATCACGCGATTCATGATTAACAACAGCGAGGTATTCCCTGGTCAAGAAGACTCACCGCTGACCCAGAGCATCCTTGACACCAAGCGCATCACGCTGCGCCATGACCAGTCGAGTATAGCCTTTGAGTTTGCAGCACTGAGTTATGTCATGCCCTCGGCCAACCAATATGCCTACAAAATGGAAGGCGTGGACAAGGACTGGGTCTACACCGAGACCAATCAAAGTGTGTCCTATGCCAACCTCAGCCCTGGCCACTATGTGTTCCATGTCAAGGGCGCAAACAGCGATGGCGTGTGGAGCGAGCATGAGGCCTCAATTGAGATTGTGGTGCTTCCACCCTGGTGGAAGACCATCTGGGCATATCTGGCTTATCTGGCACTTATTTCGGGGTTAGTCTGGTGGGTCTTCAACCTGTACAAACGCCGCGAGTTGTCGAAGGCTCAAGAGGCACAGCGTCTGTTTGAGGCCGAGAAAGAGAAAGAATTGTATCAGAACAAGATAGATTTCTTCACGAGCATTGCCCACGAGATACGCACACCGCTCACTCTCATCAATGGTCCACTCGAGAACCTGGTGGAAATGGACATTGCCGACAAGGAAATCAGGCGCAACCTGACCACGATGCGCCGCAACACCAGCGACCTGATGAACCTCATCAACCAGTTGCTGGACTTCCGCAAGATGGACAGCAACAAGATGGAGATGCACTTTGTCAACGTCAACCTATCCAGCCTGTTGCGTGAGTGGGTCAGAAAGTTTGCCGAGATGCCTGCTGCATCACAGCGCGAGATTACACTCAACCTGCCTGAGAACGACATCCATGTCAGTGCCGACCGCAATGCGCTCATCAAGGTGCTGAACAATCTGTTCTCCAACGCTGTGAAATACAGCGTGCAGAACATCAACATCACGCTGCAGGGCGACGACAAGCGGGTGACCATGTTCATGGACAACGATGGTGCCATCATCCCCGAGGAGGCGCGTGCCAAAATCTACGACCCGTTCTACCAATTGCAGAAAAATGCCAACGCATCATCAAGTTCGGGAATCGGACTATACTTGGCTCGCTCAATGGCCGAAATGCTGCACGGGTCGCTCAATTACACCGAAATCGACGGCATGAACCGCTTTGTGCTCACTCTCAAGCCTCAGTCCAAGGACGAAGAGAGCCTGACGGCTCCCCAAGGCGAACAGGTGCTCACCGAGGATGACGACTTGGTGCCCGAGAGCCTGCAGTCGGCAGTCATCCTGCTGGTCGAGGACAACGAGGAGATGCTGCACTTTGTCGCCGACAAGTTGCGTCAGACCTATGCCGTCGAGACAGCACTCAACGGCAAAGAGGCACTCAATGTGCTCCACGAGAAGAATATAGACCTGGTGCTGAGCGACATCATGATGCCCGAGATGGATGGTCTGGAACTGTGCCAGCGCATCAAGGAGGATATCGAACTGAGTCACATCCCCGTCATCCTGCTCACAGCCAAGAACGACCTGGACAGCAAGGTGCAAGGGCTGAAGATGGGTGCAGACGCCTACATTGAGAAGCCATTTGCATTCAAGTATCTGGTAGCACAGATCACCAGCATCTTTGAGAACCGCCGACGCGGCATGGACGCATTCATGCGCAAGCCCTTTGTACCCACACAGACACTGGGCATGAGCAAAGCCGATGAGAAATTGATGGACAAGATTGTCCAAGTCATTGAGGAGAATATCGATGACACCAACTTCGGCGTGGAGATGCTGGCCGAACTGGTGTGCATGAGCCGATCGAGCCTGCATCGCAAGATCAAAGCCATCAGCGACTCGTCGCCCACCGACTTCATCAAGATGGTGCGTCTCAAGAAGGCATCAGAATTGATTGCCGAGGGCAGTTACCGCGTGGGAGAGGTGTGCTATATGGTGGGCATCAACTCACCAAGTTACTTTATCAAATTGTTCCAGAAACAATTTGGCATGACTCCTAAGGAATTTGAGAAACAACAGCGCAAACAGCGCGAGGAGCACAAGAATGCACCCGAAGAGGAAGAAACCCAATCATGAACATCATGTTCAATAGACACAAGAAAAGGTTAAAATCACAATATATGAGTATCAGCGATTTAAACAAATGCATTGCGACACTTATCGTCTGGGCAACGGCTACGATGGCTGGAGCAAGCACCATCATCACACCTGGACTGGAATGGGTCGACACCGACAATAATCCCATCAATGCTCACGGCGGCGGCGTGTTGTATCACGACGGAGTCTATTATTGGTATGGTGAGTACAAGGGCAATTTCACCTACCGCTCGCCTGGCGTGGGATGGGACTGCTACCGCACCGAGGCTGGCGGTGTGTCGTGCTACTCGTCACGCGACCTGTGCAACTGGACCTTTGAGGGTGTCGTGCTTGAACCTGACACTCTGGACACGCACAGTGACATACACCCCACCATGGTCATCGAGCGCCCCAAGGTTGTCTACAACGAGCAGACACGCCAATTTGTGATGTGGATGCACATTGACAACCACAACTATGCCAAGGCTATGGCCGGTGTTGCCGTGAGTGACTCACCCACAGGCAAATTCCGCTTCATTGAGGCTCTTCGCCCCAATGGCCAAATATGCCGTGATCTAACTTTATTTAAAGACGATGATGGACAGGCCTATCTATTCTACTCGTCTGAAGACAATGCCACCCTGCACATTACACAACTGTCGGCCGACTACCTGAAGCCCACGTCATCCTATACCCGCAACTTTCCCAACGGATTCCGTGAGGCTCCAGCGATTTTCAAGCGCCAAGGCAAATACTATCTAGTGACATCGGGATGCACGGGTTGGGATCCCAACGAAGCCGACCTTGCTGTTGCCGACCAGGTGATGGGTCCCTACACCTCGCTGGGCAACCCTTGCCGTGGAATTGATGCCGACAAGACCTTCTATGGCCAGAGCACATTTGTTCTCCCCGTTGTGGGCACCGACCAATATGTCATGATGTTTGACCGCTGGAACAAGCGCGACCTCATTACATCACGTTACATCTGGCTCCCCTTTGACTTTGACAACGACCAACCCTCCATACCCTGGCGCAATGTGTGGACACCACAGACAATAGTAAGCGACTTCACTTCGCACTAAAGTGCCATAATTTGCGACAATATAGTTATTCAGAGCCATCTGACGGTTGTAATTTTGCAACATCAAATCAGACAGATCAATGAAACAAAGCAAGATGAAAAAAATAACTGTTTTTCTACTCGCGGCAGCGACATGTTCGATAGGCATCACAGCACAGACGGCACCCATTGCCGACAATGTCAAGTTTAGCAAAGTTGCCGCACCCGTCACCAATCAGGGCAACCAAGGCAACCGCCCGGCAGGCGAATTCTACCACGCCACCTACACCGGGGCTGCCTGGGGAGACTATGACAACGATGGCAACCTGGACGTTTTCTACAGCGACCGCAACACGCACCTGTCGGACAACACGGTGTTTGGCAACCTGTATCACAACAACGGGCAGGGAGGATTCACACGCATCTTGCGCTCGCCCATCCCATCAACAGCATTTTCATGCCCTGTCTGGGCCGATGTCAACAACGATGGTAATCTGGACATGATCATCTCAGGCTTGTCCAACTGGTACTATGGTTGGAATGACAACGGTGACAATGCCGACCAAATCAAAGCGCACCTGTGTCTGGGCAATGGCGATGGGACATTTGAGGAGGTGACCGAGTCGGGTTTGCGCCCCATCTTCAACGGACACACGGGTGGCAAGGGACACAACTGGATCTCGGCTGCCGACTATGACCACGACGGCTATGTCGACATTGTCATGACCGGCTTTGATGATGTCAACCGCCTGACCAAAGACCATCCCGAAGATGCCTTGCGGGCCGTGTATCTGTATCGAAACATCAAGGGTGAACGGTTTGAATATGTGCCCACACCACTGGTCGACGACAAGGCCTTCAATGGCCTGACCGACGGCAGTGCCGTGTTTTGTGACCTAGACAACGACGGATGGGTCGACCTTTTCACAACAGGATACAGCGTGACCCACAACAGTGAGGGATTTATCTACTGGAACAATGGTGACGGCACATTCACACAGGGCGCTCCTCTGCCCGTATGGGCCCTGACCAACGCCTCGAGTTCGGTGGCCGACTTGGACAACGATGGCTTGCTCGACCTGGTACTAACCGGCATCTATGTAGACACGGGCGGTAAATATTTCTATATCTGCAAGAACAATGGCGACCGCACATTCACAGCCATCGACACCAACGACACATTTGAGGGTATTGATGGTGGCCAGTTGGCATTTGGCGATGTCAACCAGGACGGTCTGACCGACATCTTGGTGGGTGGTCATGGTCGCAGCCATGACCACACCACCTGGCTCTATATCAACAATGGCGATTTCAATTTTGCCGTCTATGGTGCTTTCTACAACGACCCATTCGGCAAACTGGGCAGCTTCAGCCGCGTTACACATGGCACACATCACCTGATTGACTATGACAACGATGGCTACTTGGATGCCTGGTACCTCGGTTGGTCTAACGGTGGATGCGGCAATGGTTGCCTCACGGAGTTGTATCACAACGACAGCGACACGAAGGGAATTCCTGCCAATGCCAACCCTGGTGTACCCACAGGCTTGATTGTCAACGCAAACAACCCCACGGGTATGGTTGAGTTTGCCTGGCAACCCGGCAGTGACGACTTCACGCCCGCCACAGCACTGCGCTACAACATCTATGTCAAGAACCTGACAACCAACGAGTGCATGATGCTTGTACCTGCCAACCCCTTAACTGGATTTCTCAAGGTGAGTGCTCTGAACGCAGCTCTGCAGACCCGGAGTTATCAGATGCACCTGGACAAGGGCAACTATGAGTGGGGCGTGCAGGCCATCGACAACGGCAACCGTGGCAGCCTGTTTGCCACTAGCACATTCAGTGTGACCGAAAGCGGCATTGACCGTATCACCAACACAACATCCGCTGTCAGAGGCAGCAAGATGCGCATCGACTATCAGTTGAATGGTCCAGCCAATATCACTGTCTACAATGCCCTAGGTACCCTCATCGACAAAGTGTCGGCCAACGGCTCCGGAACAATTACCGTGCCCACGCAAGGCATCTATCTTGTGACAGTGACCGAAGGTACGCATACACAAACCTACAAGTTGGCATTGTGACCTCGACAATGAGACTGACATGGATTGCATTGCTGCTGGTGACACTCATCACGCCTCATGCGGTGCGTGGCAATGAAGTCATCAATCTGGGCAACACGCCCTGGAAGTTCACTCGCGTCATCACGCAGGCATCGAGCATGGCTACAGGGCTGGATGTACAATGTGGCAGCCACCGTGTGACTGAGGCCAACGATGGTCGTCTTGACACTCGACATCAAGGTAATGACACGCTCACATTGGATCTGCTCAAACCTGTTGTTGCCACGTCGGTTGAACTGTTGTTTGCCGGCGACTCGGTACAGTGTGCCACAGTATGCATTGAGGTGAGTAGTGACCGCGAGAACTGGTCGACTCTGACCGATGACACTACCCCACTACACTGCCAGCACAACATTGTCAACGACATCACCACAGTCAACAACACTGTGGGTTATACACAGGTGGTGGGCTACACATCAATCGTTGTGCCCACCACTACTGCATTCCGTTATTTGCGCGTGAGTGTCAACCAATGTTTGGCACAGGACGGGCACTTAATGATGCCTCATTTGAGCGAACTGCAGGTGCATCCTGTCAGCACACAACATCCTGATTCATACTATCTAGACACCACACTCGATGACTCTCAGTGGCAAGAAGTGGGCATTCCTCACTGCTACAACGAGCAGGACACCTACCTCAATGCTACCACCGGCGAGCGATGCTGGCGTGGCGAGACCTGGTATCGCAAGTCGCTGAACATTCCCGCCAAATGGCAAGACAAGAGATTGTTCATCGAGTTCCAGAGTGTCAACATCGGCGCCACCGTCTATATCAATGGTCATGCCATCGAGGGCAACTCGGCTGTCAAGCAGCCCGGACCTGTGACCCATGTGGGCAGTTCGCTACCCTTTGTGGTCGACATCACGCCCTACGTCCACTATGGCGAGGACAATCTGCTGTGTGTCAAGGTCTCAAATAGCCGAAACACATTCTTCACCTATCCCAACTTTGCCGAGAACGAGGGCTTCGGGCAAGCCATGGGCGGCATTGTGGCAGGTGTCTACCTGCACGTGATAAAAGATGTGTACATTCCTCTCAACGCCTACTCACCCCATGGACAGTGGGGTACCTATCATGCCACATTGCGCACCGATGCCAACCGCGCCGTGGTGCGCCTGATGACACGTGTTGTCAACCAGTCGCCCCTGCCTCGCCGCATCGAGCTGCGCACACGCATCCTTGACAAAAAGGGCAAGGCAGTCTTACGTTTCAAGCAGACCCGTATCGCCCCTGCTGGTGGTGCAATCACATTTGACCACACCGACTCTATCGCACACCCCACTCTATGGTATCCTGTGGGCATGCAGGGCGAGCCTTATCTATACACTGTGGTTGATGAAGTATATGCCGATGGCAAGAAGACCCATGAACACAGCGAGAAAATGGGATTGCGCACCGTCACATGGGACGAAGACTACTGCTATGTGAACGGTGAGCGGTGCATCTTGCGAGGATTCGGCAACCGCAACATCTATCCAGGTCTGGGAGCGGCAGTGCCGCCCGCCATGCAATGGGCCGACATCCGTCGCATCGCGCAATGTGGCGGCAATGTGCTGCGCGTGGGGCATCAGGCACCCTACAGCGAGGCTTTTGATGCCTGCGACGCTCTGGGCGTGATGCTCATTGTCAACAGTGGCGACAACGAGTGGTCGCTCAAGAATGAGCCTGCCCTGACCTACAAGCGTGAATATGACCGCGACCTGATTGTGGCCATGCGCAACCACCCCTCGGTCATCGTGTGGGAGTCAAACAACGGTCTGGCCTATGACGGCGAAAAATACTTGCCCAGCTACACACTGGAGCAGGTGCTGAAGTGGGACTTTATGACTCCGCGGCTGGTGATGAATCGTGACGGCTTCCCACCCGAGTGGGACCGCAAGCAAAACATTCTCATTGGCTACACCAACCGATATGAAAAACAACAAGGCTATCCCACGCTCAACACCGAGGTCTACGGCACAAACTGGAGCGGAAGGCCCAGTTGGTGCATCGCTCGCGATGACTATGACAACGAGAAGGCATTTGCCGCATTCTATGTGCAGAACTATCTGGATGACCTCAAAAACAAAGCCTGCGGCTGGATACACTGGATGCTGGGCGAGACCTACGGCGAGGGTTATACCATCTACCTCAACGGCCGCCGCAACCAGAAGAGTCTGGGCTCATGTGCCATGGACGGAAACCGCTTCGCTAAACTGCCTTATCGCATCTACGAGAAAGCCCTGTGGGTAGCGTATGATAAACGACCGGGTGTAACCCTACAGAGTCACTGGAACTACAGCGGTGTGCAAGATATCGATGCCTGGAGCAACTGCCCGCAGGTCGAACTACTGGTCAACGGCAAGTCAATGGGCACAGTCACACCCGACCCCGCTACACGTCGGTGTACCTGGCAGCACATCAATTGGGAGCCAGGCACGGTGCGTGCCGTGGGTCGCGATGAGCAAGGACATGAAGTGTGCAGTGACGAGATTCATTCATCGGGCGAGCCTCACCACCTGGAAGTGACCATCGAGCCTCAGGGCAGCAAGCCCGATGGCGAGCAGTTTGTCTTGCACGCCAATGCCAGCGACGCATTCATCGCCACGGTGCGTGTGGTTGATCGTGATGGTCACTGGTGCCCACAGGCCAATCCGTTGCTACACTTTGAGGTCGACGGCGAGGGAGTCTACAAGGGTTCCTACAACTTCTATGTCACCGAGGGAAAACCGCTCAGTTATCATGCACCAGGTGACCCAGAACTGCAAGCCGAGGGCGGCCTGATGCGCGTGGCTGTGCGCACAACCTTCACTCCAGGCGACATCACAGTGCGTGTCACCTCGCCAGGACTCGTCCCAGCCCAAGCCACCACCCGCAGCACTAAAGCATTTTAATCAAACCCGATTGCTCGATTGCTCGAATACTCGATTACTCGAAAACAATAATTCTCCAAGCAAATGAAAGAGATCAATAAGATCATTAGCACCTCGTTGCTCATCGCTCTGGCCAACGCCATGGCGATGAGCACTTCGGCAACTGTGACCCTGCCCGCCTACTTGAGCAGCAATATGGTGGTGCAGCAACGCAGCACGCTGTTGGTCAAAGGAAAGTCTAATCGCACAGGGCAAGTGACTGTCACCGCATCGTGGAACAAAAAGGCAACAACAGGTGTCATCGGTGCCGATGGTACATTTGCCGTTGCACTACCCACTCCCAAGGCCGGTGGCCCACACACCATCACCATCAACGATGGCGACACGCGCACACTGCAAAACGTGCTTGTGGGCGAGGTGTGGTTCTGCTCGGGCCAGAGCAATATGGAGATGCCCGTCAAGGGTTGGGGCCAAGTCAAAGATTGGCAACAAGAACTGGCTAACGCCGACCATCCACAAATTCGCCTGCTGCAAAGCAAGCATGTAACATCACTCGTTCCCAACCAGTTGCCGCAAGTCAATGGTGACGGATGGGCTGTGTGCTCGGGTGCCACGGTCGAGAACTTCTCGTCGGTCGCCTATTTCTTTGCCCGCCAGTTGCAGCAGCAACTGGGTGTGCCCATCGGTGTCATCGACAGTTCGTGGGGAGGCACACCTGCCGAGGCCTGGACCAGTGCCCCGACATTAACTCATGTGATTGAACATCAAAACAATGCACAAGCCATCCTGACAGCCAACGGCGACCGCGAAGCACTGTGCCACAAGTATGACCAAGACGTGAAAGACTGGCAAGCCAACTATGACCGCGCCGATCAAGGCATGCAAGACGGAAAACCTCGGTGGATTGATGCCGAGCAAAGCAGCGAGGACTGGGGCACCATGCCATTACCCAATGCCTGGGAGTGGCAAGGACTAAACAACTTCGACGGTATCGTCTGGTTCCAGAAGGTGGTCAATCTGCCCGAACGATGGGCCGGCAAGGAACTCACCCTCAAGGTGGGCAAGGTCGATGACATCGACATCACGTGGTTCAATGGGCACAAGGTGGGCGAGACCGACGGCTACTGGATTGTGCGCAACTACAAGATACCCGCCGAGTGGATCAAGGCCGGCAAGGCTATTATTACCGTCAAGGTGAAGGACGGCAGTGGCTTGGGCGGCATCTGCGGCGATGCGAGCGACTTGTCCATCGGCATCGCCGATGATGTCATCTCGCTGGCTGGCGACTGGCGTTGGCACATCGGTGTGGCTCAGGAAGACCTACCCTACCGCGCCATCCACCCCGACCATCAGAACTATCCTGCCAACCTCTATAATGCCATGGTCCATCCGTTCAAGGACTTCGCAATCAAGGGTGTCATCTGGTATCAAGGCGAGGAAAACGCTTCAAGGTGGAAAGGCTACACTCCATTGTTCCAGGCGTTGATTCACGACTGGCGACAGACATGGCGCAATGCCACAATGCCTTTCTACTTTGTGCAACTGGCTGGATGGCAAGAGCCAGCCCTGGTACAGCCCAATTCGTCATGGGCTTATCTGCGTGAGGCTCAAGCCAATGCACTCACGCTTGAGCACACCGACATGGCTCTCGCGATTGATATCGGCGAGCCTTACGACATCCACCCCAAGAACAAGCAGGAGGTGGGCCGCCGTCTGGCGCTTGCCGCACTGGCCGACACATACGGCAAAGGACACTACCAGGTGCCTCAATACATCGGACACCGCGTCGAGGGCAACAAGATGGTGCTCACCTTCAATCAGCCCATCACCATCTCAGGGCAACAAGCCGAAGGCCTAGTCATTGCCGGACCCGACATGGTGTTTCATCCCGCACAAGCCACCGTGCAAGGCGACCAACTGACCGTTTGGTCGACGCAAGTGTCGATGCCTGTAGCAGTTCGTTATGCATGGGCCAACTGTCCACCCAACAATCTGCGAGGCCGTGACAATCTGCCCGTCGCCCCCTTCCGCACTGATCGTTAATCTTCTAAAAATGTGACAAATCGAAAAATTGCTATTTTTTGAAACAATAGTTTCATAGCCTAATAAATAGAGGTGGTAATTTTGCAGTTGAAAAAAGAGCAATAATTTTCATTCACTCTAATAAACTAACATTATGATGAAAAAATCTACTTTTCTAGCTAGCCTAGTGGCTTTGGTGGCTCCGTTCACCATGCAAGCCGCTGACGTTTTTGTCCACGCTGGCGACATGACCATTGAGGAGGGCGCAGTGTTTGATCGCCTGAATCAGAACATCGGCAACTGTGGCACCACCACACGTGTTTGCCTTGGTGAGATAGACTTCGGCACCAATGGTGATAACTTCGAGGCAACGAGCATCGAGTTTGCCAATGGTTGGTACACCGATGGTTGGGCAGTTCTCCACGCAGGCAGCACCTACGAGAGTTCAGTTCCCTTCACGCAGATGGCCTTCAACGAGACTGGTGGCTATCAGCGCTATGGCTTGTATGCCGCCAATATGTCCTACAATTGCGAGGTCGACTCACTGCTTCCTGGTGGCGGTCCTGCCATTGAGGGTATCACCTATGTCAAGCCTACCGGCAAGCAGAAGGTGTGGATGACCTTTGTTGGCGGTTCGGGCAACATCCGTTCGATTAACTTCTATGAGAACGCACTGACTCCCGAGGACTTCGTCAGCGATCCGGGCGACTGGGACAGCGGCATCCGTCTGCTCAACCCCAATGAGAAGCCTGGTTATGACCTGATCACGCTCAAGATTTACTCGATTGACTCAGAACCCGCCGTCCCCGTGGGCGAGGGTACTGACTATCCCGACACTCGCATCGACACTTCGGCCAACGGCAAGAATGCCTGGGGCTGGACCCATGAGGGCTTCATCGCCGACTATGGAACGGTGGACTTTGGCAATGGCAAGTACAAACAACTTGTATGCTATATGACCCACTGGGCATCTAACATCTACGACTACCTGGAGTTCTACCTTGACGAGGTGACCGAAGCCAACAAGTTCCTCACCGTATGGTCGGGTCTTGACCTGGGCAACCAGGGTCCGTTCCCCTTTGCCAAGAACCTGCCCAACATCACTGGCCAGCACCGCGTGTTAGTCAAGTGGCTGGGTGGCAGCACCAACTTGCAGGCCATCGAGTTTGTCGAGGACATCCTGTGGGTCGAGCACGTCGACTGCGGCATCGTTCTTGAAGATGTCGAGCCCGATGCCGATGCATTCCACTTTACATTTGAAGGTTGTCCCGAGGGCCAAGGTAATCCTTGGGGCTACGAGGTGAAGAACCGCGGCCAGTATGAGGGCGCAGGCAACATCGGCTACACTGGCAATGGCACAGTCATTGACTTCTTCGGCGATGGCGACGGTGTCGACTTCGGCGAGGGTGGCTGGAAGCGCATCATTGTCAACCACTCGAGCGAACCCTCGTGGATTGGCGATATCGATGTGTCGAACTTCTCGTTCTATCTCGACCTTGATCCTGACTTCATCTACACTCCCGAGGATTGGGATCAGAATCTGCCCGCTATCCTTGAGGGTCATGAGCCCATCGCAGTGGTCCGTCTGCAAGGAACAGGCGCATGGAGTGTGCGCAAGCGCACTGCTGGCGAGTTCCTGGTGAATGTCACTGGCAAGCACGACCTGTTCATGGTTTACAACACGCCCAGTACTAGCACTGGTGCCAATGTGTGGGACATCTGGTTTGACAAGCACGTGGATGCTCAAGGCGTTCCTGGCGATGCAAACGGTGACGGTGCTGTTGATATCGCTGATGTCAATGCAGCCATCAACATGATGCTGGGCAAGGCTGATGTGAACCTGATTTGCGACATGAACGGTGACGGTGCTGTTGATATTGCTGATATCAACGCTATCATCAACGCAATGCTCGGCAAGTAAGAAATTATAGAAAGGTTAATACTGACTTTTGCGCAAGTTACCTCACCCAGTGCGTGTAACTTGCGCATTTTTTAAGATACAAAAATGAGAAACAATTTCATCCTATCGTTGTTTTTAGCACTGGGGTTAACTGGCATGCAAGCCCAGGATTTGACCATCAAGACCAATCACACCTCTGGTGTCGTGATAGAACAACGGGCCAAGTTTGACCATGCCAACCTGCGCCTAATGCAAGTCTATGGTGATGCGCGTATCTATCTGGGCGAAGTCGATTTTGGCGATGACGCAATCGACATCGCTGATGTCAATGCAATCATCAACTTGATGTTGGGCAAGTAAATCCATGAGAAAGAAGATCACAATCATCATGATGGTGGCTGCTGTGGCACTCTGCACAGCAGCCACCACAACAACAATCAATTTGCAAGCCAAGCACCAGATTGTCACCGGCTTTGGAGCATCTGACTGCTGGCTGGGCGACTATGTGGGACGGTACTTTAACGACACGATGCGAGAACGGGCCGCCAAGTTGCTGTTCGCCCGCTCGTATAATCGTGGAGGCAATCCCGAGGGCATCGGGCTGAGCCTGTGGCGCGTCAACCTGGGTGCAGGCAGTGCCGCACAAGGCGATGACAGCGGCATTGAGGATGCGTATCGCCGTGCCGATAGTTACCTGGCCACCAACGGCACAAGTTACGACTGGAGCCGTTGCGCCGGTCAGCGCTGGCTGATGCAGAAGGCTACTGAATATGGCGTTGAGAGTATCCTGCTGTTCAGCAACTCGCCCCTGGTGCAGTACACCAAGAACGGCAAAGCATTCAACTCCAGCCTACTGAACACTAATGCCAACCTCAAGAGTGATTGCTATGACGACTTTGCCGGATATATGGCAACAGTCGCCAAGCACTTTGTGGACATGGGCTATCCCATACGCTACATCTCGCCAGTCAATGAGCCACAATATGACTGGACTTCATCAAGCAATCAAGAAGGCTCACCGTGGCAGAACGATGAGATAGCGCTATTGGTGCGACAACTGAACTCCGCACTCGACAGTCGCTCACTAGCGACGCAGATTCTGATTCCAGAGGCCGCTGAGTGGCAATACCTCACTGGCGGATGGTCAATCATCCACACCCACGCGACGAGCCAACTCGATGCCTTCTTCAGCCCCGGCAGCACATCATACGTGGGCAACCTGCCGCATGTGGCACCTGTTGCCGCTGCCCACAGTTACTGGTCATTCACCACCAACAATGCCCTGACCAGTGCCCGCACAACTGCGGCTCAAGGTGCTGCAAGTCATGGGGTGGGCTTGGTTCAGAGCGAGTGGAGCATGCTTGATGCTGCACCCTCGGCATCGGCAGGCTTTCCCGAAGGTGGTTATGATGAAGCCACCTACATGGACATCGCCCTGTATATGGCCAAGGTCATCTATTGCGATCTGGTCTATGCCGGCGTATCATCGTGGAGTTACTGGACAGCGTTTGCCCAAGAACGTTGGGGACAGAAAAATCGCTTCTATCTGTTGCGTGTCAACGCCGCAGGCGACACTGGCACAGAAAGTTATGGCGACTTGAAGAACGGCGGTACCATTGTCGACAACCGCAACCTATGGGTGCTGGGCAACTACAGCCGCTTCATCCGGCCAGGTTACCAACGCGTCGGTCTCACAGGAGCTGACGACCTCAATGGTCTGATGGGCTCGGCTTATGTTTCACCCGACGGTCTGGAGGCAGTGGTGGTCTATGTCAATATGGCGCAGTCCAATCAATCGGTGACCCTCTCAATCACCGACAGCAACAAACAGGTGGCAGGAGTCAAGAAGTACACCACGAGCAATGCCCTTGCCCTCAACTACGACCGCAACCTGCCCTACGACTACACTGGTGAGGCCATCGAGATTCCCGCCCGCTCGGTAGTCACCCTAGTGGTTGACCTGGCCAATGACTGCCAGACGTGTGATGTCAATTGTGACGGGGCTGTCGATGTGAGCGATGTCAACATTGTCATCAACGTGATGCTAGGCAAAGACAGCAACGCGACACACATGTCGCGAGCCGACGTGTCGGGCGATGGTGCAATCGATGTCACTGACATTAACATCGTCATCAACACCATGCTCGGCAAAACACACCAACAAAAATGATGGGTAGCAACAAGATGATTTAGTTTTGGTGAAATAAAAAGAAATCTGTAAATTTGCCGTGATGTGCTTGAACAACGCTGAATATGGGAGCAAGTCTCTGCAATCTAGGTTCAAATGAGGGCTGCATCGGTGCCATGAGCGGATTTTGCTATTTTTTGAGAAATCTGTTTAATGATGTACGCGCGAATTACTCTACTTTTGCCATGCTTAAAATCAGCACGACCAACCGAACAATACAAATTCATTCAAATCGATGAAAATCTATAGACAACTACAACTGGCACTACTCGTCACAGCATGCCTCACTGGCAGTGGACTGTCTCAGGCCGAAAGTATCGACTACGGCAAGTGGAACATCACACTGGACGAAACCACGCAGATGGTCGCATTGACTCAAGACGGGAAGAACGTGCTGCACGACATGACGGCACGCTTCAAGTACAACTCGACCATCTATCAGACGGCTGGCTATGGCACAGCGCAGGTATCCCAACAAGATTTCACCAACGCTGTGGGCAGTGGCAAGTTGGTAACTATCCTCTACCAGAGCGCAGGCAAGCCCAATGTCGAGCAGAAGTTCTATCTGTTTGCCGACCGCCAATACCTGCTCACCGATGTCACATTGTCGATGCCTGACGGTGGCGAAGTGGCATCCAACTATATCTGCCCCATCTTCAGTGAGGCCAACAATCTGTTTTTGCCCCAGGAGGTCGCCAACCGTTTTCTGACTGTGCCCTACGACAATGACGGGTTTGTCACCTATGGTTCTTTCCCCCTGAGCCGTGGCACCAGCACGACATCGACAGCCTCGGGTCGTTTTGCCCGCGACAGCATCTCGTTTGAGGTAACAGCCATCTTCAACGGTGTTACTCAGGAGGGCATGGTCATCGGTTCGGTGACTCATGATATGTGGAAGTCGGCAGTTCGTCTGACGGGCAGCCCACTGTCGCAAGGCCACCTGTCGCGACTGGAATGCTTCAGCGGTGTGACGCATGCTGCCACACGCGATGAACGCAATGGCGTGCTACAACCCCATGGCACCGTGCGGGGCACAACCGTGAGTTCGGCACTGATGCTGCTGGGTCTATTCGACGACTGGCGCACAGGCATGGAGACCTATGGCGAGGTCAATGCCGTCATCACCCCCAAGCATCCCTGCGACCAGACCTCTATTTGGGGCTGGAACAGTTGGGGAGGCATGGAGAAGCATTGCAACTATGAGGGTGCACTTTCAGTATCCGATTTCATTAAAGAGAACATACAGGACAATGCTCACTTTGCACCCGACGGTATCATCTACATCGGCTTGGACGCATGGGACAACATGAACTGGGACGAGCGCAAGAAGTTTGTCGAATACTGCCACGCCAATGGCCAGGAGGCTGGTGCCTACTGGACTCCCTGGAGCGACTGGGTGGGCAATGAAAGCACAGCTCTGGAGGGCAATAACGGTTACAGCTATGGCGACGCAGTGATGCGCATCAATGGCCGCTCAATTGGTGCCCTTGACCCCACGGCTCCTGCCACAATGTCACGCGTCAACTGGTTCTGCGAGAAATTCTTGCAAAGTGGCTTTAAATATCTGAAACTCGACTTCTTGAACACAGGTAGTCACGAGGCCGACAGTTATCATGGCGAAGGCATCTACACAGGTACACAGGCCTACAACTTCGGCATGAACTACCTGCGCGAGCGTCTGGGCGACAGTGTCATCATCGACCTATCGATTGCTCCCCTTTTCCCCTATGAGTTTGCCGATGCACGCCGCATCAGTTGTGATGCCTGGGGCGAGATGTGGCACACCAGTTACATGATGAACAGTTTCTCGTTTGGTTGGTGGCTCGACCGAGTCTACAACTTCAACGATCCCGACCACCTGGTGATGGGTAACCGTAGTGAGGCCGAGAACATCTCTCGCATGACCACCGCTGTGGTGACTGGCTACTGCATACTGGGTGATAACCTGAGTACACGTGGCTCCTATGTGGGCACAACCGTATCACAGAACAAGGCCAAGAAATACTCGACCTACGAGCGCATTAACGACTTGATTGCGATGCACCTGAAGTTCCGTCCAGCCTACGGACATCGCCTGTTCGGAGTCAATAACTCAATCGACCTGTTCTATGCCGAGGCCGATGACTCATACGTTGTGGTGCACTTCAACTATGGCGTTGGCAACAAGGATGTGACCCTTGACCTCTCGACTCTGGGCATTGATGCTGCAACCATTGACACAGGCCGCAGCATTGAGTGCTGGAGCGGCGATGCCATCAACCTGGCCGACGGGAACCTCATCTACAGTTCTCCCAACGACCTCGCACGCGTGTTCCGTCTTTATAAGAAATAATAAAATTATCAGATATGAACAAAATCAAAACATTCCATGTCGCGGCAGGTATGCTTGCCATGCTCCTGCTGCCATGTTTCGCATCATGCGAGAGTGACAAGGAAAATGGCTATGAGCCATACGATCCTAGCAAGGCTATCACTCTGACCGACTTCTATCCCGACTCGGGCGGTGTAGCCACCAAAGTAATCCTCAATGGTGAGAATTTTGGAACCGATGCCAGTAACATTAAAGTCTACTTCAATGATAAGGAGGCAGCTGTCATCGAGGCCATCGGCAACAAGATTTACGCCATCTGTCCCCGCAAACCCGGCGAGGGCGACGAGAACAGCATTGTCAAGTGCAGGGTGCGTGTGCAAGTGGGCGACAAGAGTGTCGAGTACCCCACACCGTTCACCTATAAGATTCAGACCGTGGTCACCACCGTGTGTGGCATCGTGGGCGCACCCGATGATGTGGTCACTGGCAACTTGGCTCAGACATCGATGCCCTACGTGACCTATCTGGCCGTCGACAAGGACAACAACATCATCGCAAGTCTGCGCAACAAGAACAACTACTATCACGAGAACAAGGTGATTCTGGTCAACGAGGACGAGGACGTGAGCCGATTGTTGATTCCCGACTCGGGTGCACCCCTGAACCAGCCCTGTATGCTCGACGACGGAAAAACGGTCTATATCCCCACCGACAACGGGCTGGAGTACTGGACCATGTCGAGCGACAACATGTGGAGCCCCATCAAGCAGGCCATGAAACCCAACACTGGCGAGACCTTGACTATCGACTACAAGCACTCGTTCGCCATGTGTACCGAGGACGGCTTCATGTACATTCGTGCCAAGAACGGTATTCTCTATCGCGTCAATCCTGAGACAGGCTTGACCAACCAGGTGTCGAGCGGTCTGATGAGCGGCAGTGACTCTTATATGGCCTTCAGCAAGAAGAATCCCAACATGCTCTATCTGGCCTACACCAACAACCATTGCGTGTTCACTTACAACATCCGCACAGGCGAACACAAGTTGCTGGCAGGAATCTCGGGACAACCAGGCTACATCGACGGAAACGGAGCTTCGGCCATGTTCAGCGAACCGCGTCAGCTCATCCTCGATGACAACGATGACATGTACATCGCCGATACCAATAACCACTGCATCCGCAAGGTCACTAGCGATGGAAAGGTGAGCACAGTCATCGGACAGCCCGGCAAATCGGGCTATCAGGACGGTAGTCCCGAGGACGCACTGTTCAACCGCCCCTTTGGTGTGTGTATCAACAACGACGGCATCATCTACATCGGCGACTTCGACAATCAGTGTATTCGCCGTCTGGCCATCGAATAAAGAAACAAGAATCGAGAAGCAAGAATCAAGAAGCGAGAATCTCGTAGCTCGTAACTCGCAACTAACAACTTGTAACTCGCAACTCAAAAAAACATATGAAAAAGGCAATACTTTTCATTCTGCTGCTGGCCAGTTCACTGGCGGCGACAGCGCAGCAACTGACGGTGTCAGGTACTGTCACCGATGAAACGGGCGAGACTTTCCCGGGTGTGGTGGTCTTTGCCAAAGACCGACCTGGTGGCGGCACCGCCACCGATGCCGACGGCAAGTTTACCATCAAGGTCAGCAAGAACGACGTTCTCGTCTTCTCGTCGATCGGCTATGAGAAGCAGGAAGTCGCAATTACCAAGAACGAGACAGATTTGCGTATTCAGATGGAGACCAGTTCGACTATGCTGCAAGAAACAGTGGTCGTCGGTCTGGGAACTCAACGCAAAATCAGCACCGTGGGTGCCATCACCGCAGTCGACACCAAGGACTTGCAAGTGCCAGCCACCAACATCCAGAATATGCTGGGTGGACGTGTGCCAGGTGTGATTTCGATTCAGCGCAGTGGTGAGCCCGGCAAGAACATCTCGGAGTTCTGGGTGCGAGGTATCGGCACATTCGGTGCCAATAGCAGTGCCCTTGTGCTCATCGACGGTCTTGAAGGGAATCTGAGCGAGATAGACCCGGCCGACATCGAGTCGTTCTCGGTGCTCAAAGACGCATCGGCCACAGCCGTCTATGGTGTGCGTGGTGCTAATGGTGTGGTGCTTGTCACTACCAAGCGCGGTACGCAAGACCGCCTGCAAATCACAGGCCGTGCCAACTTCACTGTCTCGCATCTGGTCAATATGCCTGACTATCTCAGCTCGTATGAGTATGCCAAGTTGGCCAATGAGGCTCGCATGGTGCGCGGCAATGCCCCGCTCTACAGCGACATTGAGCTTGACATTATCAAGTATCACCTGGATCCTGACCTCTATCCTGATGTCAACTGGCAACATGAGGTGCTGCACAAGAACTCACTGGCACAGAGTTACTTTATCAATGCTCGTGGTGGCGGCTCGTTGGCTCGTTACTACCTGAGTCTGGGTACCAGCTACGAGAGTGCAGCCTATCGCCAGGACAAGTCGTCGAAGTACTCGACGGCCGTGGGCTACCGCACGCTCAACTATCGTGCTAATCTCGACATCAACCTGACCAAAACCACTCAACTCTACTTTGGTGCAGATGGTTTCGTGTCGATCAAGAAGGAGCCGGGCAACAACAACACCGATGCACTGTGGGCTACACAGCGCAACCTCACGCCCATCACCATCCCCACGGTCTACTCGACTGGTCAGTTGCCTGCCTACGGCTCGAACAATGCCTATTCGCCTTACGTGATGCTCAACTACACGGGTATGACCAACATCCGGCACTTCCGGGGCAAGGCCACCCTCGAAATCAAGCAGGACTTGAGCATGCTGCTTGACGGACTGAAGATTCGCGCTCAGGGCGCTTATGACACATGGTCAAACCTGCGCGAGATTCGCTCCATCTTGCCCGAAATGTACTATGCCTCGACACGCAAGTACACTGGCGAGTTGGGTATTGTCAAGCGTGTTGACGCGCAACCCGCAACCTATAACCACGACGATGCCCAGTACTACAAGTGGCATGTCGAGTCGACTCTCACATGGGACAAAGTGGTGCATGAAGATCATCGCCTGGGTGCGCTACTGTATTACTATATGAGCCGTGAGCAGACCATGGACGGCAGCATCGACGGACGCGACGCCACATTGCGCTCAATGTATGCTATCCCCATCAGTTATCAGGGTGTTTCGGGCCGCATCACCTATGGCTTGAAGGACACCTACTTCATCGATGCGAACTTCGGTTATACGGGTTCAGAGAACTTCCAAGCCGGTCGGCGTTTTGGTTTCTTCCCCTCAGTGGGTCTAGGTTGGGTTCCCACCAGCTATGACTGGGTGCGCGAGCACATGCCCTGGCTGAGTTTCCTCAAGATTCGTGGTTCGTATGGTACAGTGGGTAACGACCGTCTGACCGATGAGCGCTTCCCCTACCTGACTCTGATGCAGGTGTCGGGTGGTGGCGGTGGCTGGGGCAGCACCAGCGGCTACATCACCGAGGAGCGCGTCGGTGCCGACAACTTGCGCTGGGAGCGTGCCAAGAAGGCCGACATCGGCATCGAGGGTAAGTTGTTCAACCAGCGACTGGAGTTTGTCATCGACTTTTTCCGTGACATGCGCGACGGCATCTACCAGCGCCGTTCGCAGATTCCCGGTTATGCCGGTCTGATGCAGATGCCCTTTGGTAACGTGGGTAAGATGAAGAGTTATGGCTCGGACGGTAATATCTCTTATCGCCATAACTTCGGTGATGACTGGTCGGTGACAGTGCGAGGCAACTTCACCTATTCGGCCAACAAGGTCGAGAACTGGGAGCAGGCCGAGCAGCCCTACGACTACCAGAACTACACAGGATATGTCAACAACGCCTTCCGCGGTTATATCGCATTGGGCCTGTTCCGTGACGAGCAGGATGTGGCGCAGAGTCCGCGGCAGACGTTCGGCACCTATATGCCCGGCGACATCAAGTATAAGGATGTGAACGGCGACGGCATCATCGACGATGATGACAAGGTGCCTCTGTCCTATCCCAACTATCCCAAGCTGATGTACGGCTTCGGTTTCGAAGCTCGCTGGAAGGCTCTGACACTGAGCATGCTCTTCAAGGGTACGGGCAACACCGACTACTACTATGTCAACGGCACGACCAACGGCGAGGGCTATATCCCGTTCTACAATGGCGAGACGGGCAATGTGCTCACCATCGTTGCCGACCCCAAGAACCGCTGGATTCCGGCAAGTTACTCGGGTGACCCGTCGACCGAGAACCCCAATGCCCGCTTCCCGCGCCTGAGCTATGGCCGCAACGAGAACAACACGCAGTTGTCGACCTTCTGGCACGCCAATGCGCGCTATTTGCGCCTGCAGGAGATTAACCTGAACTATCACATGGAGGCTCAAGGATTCTTCAAGCGTCTGGGTCTAAAGTCGGCCGATGCGCAGTTTGTCATCTCCAATCTGGCAGTATGGAGTCCTATGAAGTTGTGGGATCCCGAGCAGGCCGAATATAACGGCGGTGCTTACCCCATTCCCACCTCCTATGCTATTCAGCTCTACCTCAATTTCTAGCTTGTAACTCATAACTTGTAACTTGTAACTAAAAATACAACTATGATAAAGATGAGAAAACTTCTTTGGCTGGTCATTGGCGCTATAGCCATCATTGCCAGTTCGTGCGAGGATTTTTTGGATGTCAGTGAATACTTTGACGACACGCTCAAGTATGACTCGGTCTTCACCACACGACTGAACCTGGAGCGTTATCTGTGGGGTGCAGCCGGACAATTGCCCGACGAGAGTGCCATCTTCGGCAACGATGTGTTGCCAGGCGAGACAGGCACCGACGAGATTTTCACCCTCATGACCGAAGATTTGTTCCATGGCAAGGCCCTGACACTGGGACTGGTCAGTTCGAGCAACCTGCGCGGCATGAACGCTTGGGATCCCTGCTACAAGGTCATCCGCAAGGCCAACACGATTCTCAACCGCATTGACGAGTGCCAAGACATCACGCCGCTACAGCGTGCCGAACTTATCGGATACACCCACTTCATGCGTGGCTATGCTTACTACATGATTCTCATGAGTTATGGCCCTGCTGTCATCCTGGGTGACGATGTGATGGACACCAACCGCGACGCTGACTACTATGAGCGCGGTCGTGCCACCTACGACGAGACGGTCGACTACATCTGCAACGAACTCGAGACCGCAGCCAAGTATATACCCAATGATGTGCCCATCCTCAACTTTGGGCGTCCCACTAAGGGTGCTGCCTATGCCATCATTGCTCGCGTGCGCCTGCATGCCGCCAGCCCTGCATTTAATGGAGGTGCCGCTGCACGCCGCTACTTCGGCTCGTGGACACGTTCGACCGATGGCGAACTGTATGTGTCGCAGACCTACGATGAGCACAAGTGGGCTCTGGCTGCTGCTGCCTGCAAGCGCGTGATTGACATGAATCGCTACCAGCTGCACACAGTCGAGCGCGTGTCCACATCGGTGGGCGACGCAACTGATGTCACCGCACCACTACCCGAGACAGTCAGTAACCTTGATTTCCCCTATGGAGCAGGTGATATCGACCCCTACAAGTCGTACGCTAACATGTTCAATGGCACGACCTATCCCATCCAGAACAAGGAACTGATTTGGGGCAAGACCTCAGGGTCAATCCAGGCCTTCACCCAGCAGTCGTTCCCCATCTTCATGAACGGCTTCAACGGCATGTGCCTGCCACAAAAAGTCATTGACGAGTATCGAATGGAGGACGGCAAGACCATCGAGGAGGCACGCAACGCCGGCGAGTACAGCGAGACGGGCGTGTCGCGCACGTTGCGCTATTTCTCGGGCTATCGTGTGTTGCGCGGAACCAACAACATGTATGTCAACCGCGAGATGCGATTCTATTGCTGCGTGGGCTACAACGGATGCTACTGGCCCGCAACATCGTGCTCCAACCAGAACTTCAGGCAACAGACCATCTATTATTATAATGGTGGCAACGCTGGACGCGACAAGGCCATCCAAGAGCCTCGCAACCAGTGCATCACGGGATATGTGCTCAAGAAGTATATCCACCCCGAGGACAACTGGTACAATGGCGATGGCTCGACACGCACCAGCAAGACTTTCCCCATCATCCGTTATGCCGAGATTCTGCTCTCGTATGCTGAGGCAGTCAATCACCTGACTTCAACACACACTGTGACCATGGAGAGTGGAGAGACCTACACCCTGTCGCGCAGCGGCAATCTGCAAGAGGCCGTCTTCGGGTTCAACCAGGTGCGCTTCCGTGCAGGACAGCCTGCCCTCACCGACGAACAGGCAGCCAGCGAGAGCGAATTTGACGCTCAGATTCGCCACGAGCGCTTCATTGAATTCATGTGCGAGGGGCGGCGATTCTGGGACGTGCGCCGTTGGGGCATTCTCGAGGAAGTCGAGAGTGAGCCCATCACGGGCATGAACATCGAGAGCGATGCCAGCAACTACTATGTTCGCACCATCATCAACCACAGTGACTACCGCAACCGCACGGTCGACCGCAAGATGGTGCTGCTGCCACTTGAGCGAAACGAAGTCCGCAAGTCACGCTCGCTGGACCAGAACCCTGGATGGTAAACCATTTAATGTTATCCGATAGAATATGAAAATGAAGAAATTATATATCCTCACCGCCATCATGTTGTCACTGCTGATGACCAGTTGCGACGAGAACGCGCAGTTCCGCGGTGAGTTGTACAAGAAAGTCATCTACCTGCTCAGCACCGATGATTACACCTTCGAGTCGGAGCATGACCTGGGTGAAGAGTCGATAGGTTATATCACAGCTTACTGTGCCGGTACCCAACACATCGACCACGATGTGACCGTAACCCTCGAGCCAGACCCCGATGCCGTGGGCGACTACAACTACATGTATTTTGACCTCGACTCATCGCGCTATGCCCACACGCTCGATGCAAGCAAGTATAGTATTGATTCCTATCAGACCATCTTGCGAGCCGACAACGAGGACAACTATGCATTATTGCCCATCAAGATTCGTCCTGACGGCCTGAGTCCCGACTCGACCTACTTCATCCCGTTGCGCATCAAGTCGGTCAGCGACTACGAGATCAATCCCGACAAGCAGAAGGTGCTCTATCAGATTGTGCTGCGCAACAAGTATGCCACCATGGCGTCGACCACCTATTATCAGGTGACTGGTGTCGAAGACCGCCATCTGGCAGCCGGCGACGTAGCCGGCGGTATCTCGGTGACCCGCATTTTTGCTCCACTGAGCAAGAATCAGGTACGCTGCTTTGCCGGTACCAACACCTATAACCCTGCCAATGTCACTAAGGCCGAGATTGACAAGTATGCCATGACACTGACCATCAACAGTGACAACTCTATCACCATCACTCCCTATGGATCACTGGTGGTTGAGATGCTGGGTGGTGCCGAGGACAACTACTTTGCCGTCGACACGCGCAACCGATATGTTTTCCACTTGCACTATCGCTACAAAGACACCATTGCCGGCGAGGAAGCATGGATTGAAATGACCGAAAGTTGCGTACAGAGAAAATAGTTTTTCTATTTTTCAGTTTATAACTGTAAACACTAAGAAATGAGGGAACTGAGCAGATTGTTAGTATTGATACTGTGGCTTGCGTTATGGGCGCAAGCCATGGCAACCGATGTTGTTGACTATGTGAACCCTTATATGGGCAATATTAGCCATCTGCTCAAGCCCACCTATCCAACCGTACACTTGCCCTACGGTATGTTGCGCTTCTATCCCAATCGAGGCAGTCATGTCGAGGGCAAGGTGAGCGGACTGCCACTCATCGTTGTCAATCATCGCGAGAACAGTTGCTTTGCCCTGTCGGTTACACAGACCGAGGGACAACTGCACCCGATCATGCGCACCGACTATGACAACGAGCAAATCAAGCCTTACTACTATAGCAGTGACCTTGACGAGCAACGAGTGACAGTCGAGATGTCACCCCTACAACACAGTGCCATCTACAAGTTGCAATTCAATGAAGTTCAACCCGGCTTCTTACTCCTCAACTCGGGTAATGGTGAGATGCATGTGCAAGGCAAGTGCATCACTGGTTACCAGAACACCTGGGGAGGTGTGCGAGTCTACCTCTATGCCGAGGTCGACCGGGCACCTGTCGCGACAGGTGCACTGCAAAGCCATCGCCTGGATGACACACAACACAGCGCCAGTGGCGACAACGCCTGCGTGGTGTTGCAATATCCTGGCAAAAGCGTCGTAAACCTGCGCTATGCCGTGTCCTACATCAGCACAGAGCAGGCACAGCGCAACTTTAATGCCGAGGTGGCCAAGAAGTCGCTCGAGCAGGTGATGGAACAAGGTCGCAATGTGTGGAATCAAGAATTGGGCAAAATCACTGTCACGGGTGGCACCGAGAATGACCGCGCGGTGTTCTATACCTCACTCTACCGCTGCATGGAACGCCCCGTGTGCATCAGCGAGCAAGGTCAATACTTCTGCCCTGCCGACCATCAGGTACACAGCGATGAGGGGCACCCTTTCTACACCGACGACTGGTTGTGGGACACCTATCGTGCCGCGCATCCACTGCGCATGCTCATCGATCCTGAGCGCGAGACCGACATGATTCGCTCGCTGTTGCGCACTGCTGAGCACGACCCACGTCATTGGTTCCCCACCTTCCCTGCGGTGACAGGCGACTCGCGACGCATGAACTGCAACCACGGTGTTGCCGTTGTAGCCGATGCTTGGGGCAAGGGGCTGCATGACTTTGACCTCGCCAAGGCCTACGACTATTGCCGCCGAGGCATTGAGGAGAAGACTTTGGCTCCGTGGTCATCACATGACGCGACATGGCTTGACACATTCTATCGTGATCATGGCTATATCCCGGCACTCAAGCCTGGCGAACGCGAGAACGTGCCCGGAGTCAACAGTTGGGAGAAGCGCCAACCCGTGGCAGTAACCCTCGGCACTAGTTACGACCAGTGGTGCCTGTCGCAGATAGCGACAGCGCTGGGACGCAACGATGAGGCACGCCACTACTTGCGTTGCAGTTACAACTACCGCAACTTGTTCAACCCCGCCACCTCGTTCTTTCATCCCAAAGACAAGGACGGACAGTGGATTGAGCCCTTCGATTACCGCTTTTCGGGCGGCATCGGAGCACGCGAATACTATGACGAGAACAACGGCTGGACCTATCGCTGGGATGTCCAGCACAATCCTGCCGACCTTGTCAACCTGATGGGTGGGCGTGAAGCCTTTGTGAAGAATCTCGACCAGACCTTTGACGAGTGGCTGGGTACCGAGCGTTACAACTTCTACCACCAGTTGCCTGACCAGACAGGTAATGTCGGGCAATTCACCATGGGCAATGAACCCTCAATGCACATCCCCTACCTCTACAACTATGCCGGGCAGCCCTGGAAGACGCAGAAGCGTGTGCGCGAACTTGTGCACCAATGGTTCCGTAACGACCTGATGGGCATGCCAGGCGATGAAGACGGCGGTGGCCTGTCGGGATTTGTGGTGTTCTCGATGATAGGATTCTATCCCGTGACACCAGGCTTGCCTGTTTACAACCTGGGTAGTCCTTTCTTCAACGACATCCGCATCAGCCTCGCTGGGGGTAAAGTTCTGAATATCCAGGCACCCTCGGCCAGCGAACAAGCCAAGTATATCATGAGCGCAACCATCAACGGGCAACCATGCAATCGTCCGTGGTTCAATCATGAAGACATACAAAACGGCGGTACCATCATGCTCAACATGAGCAGCCGCCACACCAACTGGGGAAGTGACATTGGCGCTATGCCTCCATCGGCCCTCCCTTATCCACATCATTAAACCGCTATTAACCCATGAGATATTGGAAGATTGTTATAATCATCACTCTAATGACAACTGTGCTTCAAGTCAGTGCCTTCAATGTGCAGTGGACCAGCAGCACGGTTCAGTCACCGTGGCAGACTAATCATGATATCACCATCACCGACTTCGAACAAGACGATGTCAACGATGTGATTGTCACACACTACAAGGAGCAACAGATGTTGGGATTCGGCGGCTGCTTTGGCGAACTCGGCTGGGATGCGCTGCAACTGTTGGATAGCAGCACGCGTCAGGCTGTTTTAGACCAACTGTTCCACCCCACCGATGGTGTGTGCTTCACCTACTGCCGCACCCCCATCGGAGCCAATGACTTTGCCCGCGACTACTATAGCCTCAATGATCATGCAGGCGACTTCAAGATGCGTCACTTCAGCATCGACCGCGACCGCACAGGCCTGATTCCCTACATCAAGGCTGCCTTGAGCGTCAATCCCAATCTACAGTTGTGGGCATGTCCCTGGACGCCGCCCACATGGATGAAAACCAACGGTCACTATGCCACCAAGGCTGGACAAGGTAATGGTTATCCCGGCCCTGACATGACCCATGGGCAAGACCAATTTATCCTCAAGAAGAAATACTTGCAGGCCTATGCCACCTACTTCTCACGCTATCTCACGGCCTACAAGCAAGAGGGCATCAACATCAACATGATCATGTTCCAGAACGAGCCCTACACCATCAACATCTGGCCCAATTGCTCGTGGTCGCCACAAGGCACCGCACTATTTATCGGTAAGTACTTGGGACCCAAACTCAAGAAGGACCATCCCGGTGTACAAATCTGGCACGGCACCATGAATACCGACCGACTGGACGAGGTGTTGCAGGTGGTCAAAGACCCCATTGCAGGAAGATACATCAGTGGTGCCGGCTTCCAGTGGGAGGGCAAAGATATTGTCGCACCCATGCGACGTCAGTTCCCACTCATGCCATTGATGTGCACTGAGAATGAGTGCGGAAGCGGAACCAACGACTGGGCTGCAGCCGAACACACCTTTGATATGGTCAAGAACTACATTGACAACGGCATCAATACTTACATGTACTTCAACATGGTGCTGCGTGACAAGGGCACCAGTTCGTGGGGATGGGATCAGAACACGCTGGTGGTCGTCAACTCTAACGACCGCACCGTCACCTACACGCCTGAGTTCTACCTGATGAAGCACCTCAGCCACTATGTCAAGCCTGGTGCTTATAAACTCAAAACCATGGGCCAAGACGAGACCATGCTGGCCTTCCGCAACCCTGACGGCACAACCATCGTGTTTGTTGCCAACAAACACAATCATGAGCGCCACATGAAGATTGCCGTTGACTGCCAGGTGCTACGCATGACCTTGCAACCCAAATCGTTTAACACATTTCTTATCCAATAGACATGCGCAAGCAATCCATTATCATCCTTACACTCCTGGCCACTGTTGCACAAACACTGGGCGCACTCGACTGGTATAGTTCATCACCAGGCGACTGCTGGCACCGCGAGAAAGCAGTCAAGTGGTCACAGATCCCACAAGCGCAAGCGATCACGATCTCGACACAACACGCGCAACAGATTGATGGTCTGGGAGGCACCTTCAACGAGTTGGGCTGGGATGCGCTGTGCTGCCTCGATGAGTCACAGCGACAAGAAGTGATGCGCCAACTGTTTGCACCCAGCGAGTGCAATTTCACCTACTGCCGTCTGCCCATCGGAGCCAGTGACTTTGCGATGAACTATTATTCGCTCAACGACGTTGCCGATGACTACGAGATGGTTAACTTCAGCATCGCGCGTGACCGGCACATCCTGTTGCGCTATGTCAAAGCCGCACAGCAGTTCCAGCCAACGCTCAAGTTCTGGGCCTCGCCCTGGAGCCCACCGGCATGGATGAAGGTCAGCAACCACTATGCCGGCTGCTACGACAACGACAAGCCCAACCACAACGGCATGCCACGCGCGCTGGAGCAAGAACTACCCACCACGGGCATCAAGATGATGAATGGTGTGCTCAATGCCTATGCCCTCTACTTTGCCAAGTATGTCCAGGCATACACTGCCGAGGGTGTGCCCATCGAGGCCATCTGCATCCAGAATGAGCCATGCTCGACTCAGAAGTACGCCAGTTGCACCTGGCGACCCGAGGATATGGCCTACTTTGTGGGCAACTTCCTGGGCCCGCGCTTTGAGCACGACGGCATCAAGACCGACATCTACTTTGGCACCATCAACCGCGACAATCCTGCCTTCACACGCGTGGCCCTTGATGACCCCAAGGCCAAGAAGTACTGGCGAGGCGTTGGATTCCAGTGGGATGGCAAGGGAGCCATCCCCTATATCAACAAGGAGTATCCTCACCTCAAGATGATGCACACCGAGGCCGAGTGCGGCAACGGCAGCAACGACTGGGGTGCAGCCGAGCACACCTGGTGGCAGATGAGCCATTATCTGCGCAACGGGGCAGTGGTGTTCAGTTACTGGAACATGGTGCTTGACCAACATGGAACTAGTCCCTGGGGATGGAAGCAAAACTCGCTCATCACCATCGACACCGAGCAAAAGACAGTGACCTATCATCCTGAGTTCTACCTGATGAAGCACCTGTGCCATAGCGTGAAACCCGGGGCTTATCGCCTGGTCACGCCCGAGGACAATGAACAGATACTAGCCTTTGAGAATCCCGACGGCCAAGTGACAGTGCTGCTCGTCAACCGCACCGACCAGGCACAGACATTGTCACTCAACTGGCAAGGTCGTTACTTGAACCTGCAACTCAAAGCACATTCGTTTAACACCATAATACTCTGACAATGACAAAACTCCGTCATATCCTGCTAGGATGCACAGCCACGTTGTCTCTGCTGGCTGGTGCCCAGGCCAGTGATCACCCTTTATTTCGTGACATGAATGCACCGATGCATGAGCGCATCATGGACCTGCTGGGTCGCATGACGCTTGAAGAGAAGGTATCGCTCATGACACACAATGCTCCAGCCATACCCCGACTGGGCATCGACAAGTACTATCACGGCAACGAGGCACTGCATGGCATTGTCCGCCCGGGCAAGTTCACTGTCTTCCCCCAAGCCATCGGCTTGGCTGCCACTTGGAATCCGTCGCTGCTGCACCGTGTCACCACTGCTATCAGCGACGAGGCACGAGGCAAGTGGAACTACTTCGAGCAAGGAAAGAAGCAGCACGACGGCTCGAGCGATCTGCTCACCTTCTGGTCACCCACCATCAACATGGCACGCGATCCACGCTGGGGCCGCACACCCGAGACCTATGGTGAGGATCCCTTCCTGACCGGCAAGTTGGGGTGCGCCTTCGTGCGCGGCCTGCAAGGTGACGACCCGCGATACATCAAGGTTGTGTCGACCACCAAGCACTTTGCCGCCAACAACGAGGAACACAACCGCGCCAGTTGCAATGCCATCATCAGCGAGCGTGACCTGCGCGAATATTACCTGCCAGCATTTGAGCGTTGCGTCATCGAGGGCAAGGTGCAAAGTGTGATGAGTGCCTACAATGCCGTCAACAATGTGCCCTGCACGGTCAATGCCTACCTGCTGCAGAAGGTGCTGCGCCACGACTGGGGTTTTCAGGGCTATGTGGTGAGCGACTGCAGCGCACCGCAGTGGATGGTGACCCAACACAAGTTTGTGCGTGACTATGAGACTGCCGCTGTGCTTGCCATCAAAGCTGGGTTGGATCTGGAGTGCGCACACGATGTCTATTGTGAGCCATTGCTTGATGCCTACCACCACTATCGTGTCAGCGATGCCGACATCGACTCGGCAGCCTACCATATCTTGCGTGGACGCTTCAAACTAGGATTGTTTGATGACCCGAGTTTAAATCCCTACAACCGCATCAGCCCCGATGTGGTGGGCTGCAAGGAGCATCAGCAGTTGGCACTAGAGGTGGCGCGACAGAGCCTGGTTCTGCTCAAGAACCAGAATAATATGCTGCCTCTCAACCCAAAGAAGATCAAGAAACTCGGTGTCGTTGGTCTCAATGCGGCCCGTTGCGAGTTTGGTGACTACAGCGGTACACCCGTCAACGACCCTGTCACGGTGCTCGATGCCATTCGCGCACGGGTGGGCAACCAGGTGGAGGTGCTACACGCCCCCTGGGTGTCGATGGCCAACGGCTATGAACCCATCAACAAGAGTTTCTTCCCCGAAGGCATCAAGGCCGAATACTTCGACAACGCCAATCTGCAGGGTACGCCTCGCACGCGCGTTGAGGAGGAAATATACTATGACCCGGCTAGCCAACCACCCGACCCCATCCGCAGTTTTGCACCGATGTCGGCCCGCTGGACGGGTGACCTCTGCCCCACAGTGAGTGGTGACTATCGCATCACACTCAAGACCGATGACGGCTGCCGCATGTGGATTGACGGCCGCCAGGTCATTGACTCGTGGGTGTCGCGCCCGGCAGCCGAGGATCATGCCGAAGTCACCCTGGAGGCCGGCAAGAAGTATCACATCGTCATTGAATACTTTGACGGCGGTGGTGATGCCTTCGCACGACTCTACTGGCGTGCACCACAAGTCGATACACGCGACCGCATCGCCATGTATGGCGACGCCGGCCGTGTGGCCCGCGAGAGCGATGTCGTGGTGGCGGTGATGGGCATCGACAAGAGCATCGAGCGCGAGGGTCAAGACCGCTATACACTTGAGTTGCCTGCCGACCAACGTGAGTTCATCCAAGAAATCTATAAGATCAACCCGCGCACCGTTGTGGTGCTGGTAGCGGGCAGTTCGCTAGCCATCAACTGGATTGACGAGCACATCCCCGCCATCCTCGATGCCTGGTATCCAGGCGAGCAGGGTGGCAACGCGGTGGCCGAAGCACTCTTTGGTGACTATAATCCCGGAGGACGGTTGCCACTCACCTTCTACCGCTCGATGGACGACCTGCCGGCATTTGACGACTACTCGCTCACGAGCGGACCAGGTCGAACCTATCAATACTTCACAGGACGACCACTCTATGAGTTCGGATATGGTCTGAGTTACACGACATTCCGCTATAGCCGCTTGAACACGAGCGTTGTGGGCGATGAGGTGCGTGTGAGTTTTGACATCACCAACACCGGCAAACGTGACGGCGACGAGGTGGCACAGGTCTATGTCCACTATCCCGAAACGGGTACCTACATGCCCATCAAGCAACTCAAGGGCTTTGAACGCGTGAGCATCGCCCGTGGCAAGAAACAGACCATCAATATCACCATCCCAACCAGCGAACTGCGTTACTGGGATGACAAGACGGGTGGCTTCGTGACACCACATGGTACCTACCAGATCATGGTGGGCAGTTCGTCTAGTCGCATCCACTTGCAGTCAAATATCACTCTATGATAGACTTCAAGCGTCACATAGTTACCTTGTTTGTGTTTATCCTTGTCGGCTCAGCCTTTGCTGCCGACAAGGATGGCCTCGTCTTCAACGACACTATCCACGACTTCGGCGAGATTTCGGTGCAGAGTGGCTACAACACCTGCCAGTTTGACTTTGTCAACGCTAGCGACTCAACAATCTTCATCCTGGGTGCATTGTCATCATGCAACTGCACTACTGTCGACTATCCTCGCGAGGCAATTAAACCGGGCAAGGGGGGAGTGATACGCATCACCTACGACACTGTGGGTCGTCCGCCAGGTCCATTTGACCGTACCGTCTTGCTCATCCTCAGTGGCGAGCGACCTCCCGTCCGCCTGCGCTATCGTGGCACCGCCACCGCCGCTCCAAGCCTCAACATCCTGCCACCGTTCTAACCGAACATCCTTAGCAATATTCGCTGCACAGGGTCAATTCCTGCGCAGCGTTCTTATCATGAAGGGCCGCCGTCTCATTTTTTTTGCCTATCTTTGCGGCATGGAAGAGAATATGAGGATTAGCAGTGTGCAGAATGCTCGCATCAAACGGCTGGTGGCACTGCAACAGAAGTCGGCTATGCGACGCGAGAGCGGCATCATCGTGGTGGAAGGCCAGCGCGAACTAATGCACTGTGCGCAAGCGGGTCACGAGGTATTAGCGGTTTACTTTTGTCCTGCCCTGCTCGGTGGCCCCGCCGATGACTATCACTGCCCATGCTATGAAGTGACCCACGAAGTGTATGAGAAGATTGCCTACCGCGGCAGCACCGAGGGCATCATTGCCGAGGTGCGACCTCGCCTACTCACGCTCGACGACTTGCATCTGCCCGAGCGACCGCTGCTCATGGTGCTTGAAGCCGTCGAGAAGCCCGGCAACCTGGGGGCAGTGCTGCGCAGTGCCGATGCCGCGCCTGCCGATGCCGTGCTAGTGTGCGACCCACTGACCGACCTGTACAACCCCAACATCATCCGCAGCAGCATCGGTGCCATCTTCACCGTGCCCACTGTGGCTTGCACGTCGGAGCAATGCATCCAATTTCTCAAAACTCACAACATCCAGATACTCACAGCCCAACTGCAGGACTCTCACCCCTACTATGCCACCGACATGCGTCGCGGCACAGCCATCGTCATGGGCACCGAGTCGACAGGATTGACCGACCGGTGGCGTCAGGCTGCCGATGCCCACATCCGCATCCCCATGCGCGGACAACTCGACTCGCTCAACGTGTCGGTCAGTGCCGCTATCCTCTTGTTTGAGGCCATTCGCCAACGCGAGGGATAGTTTTTGCCATTTTGGTGAATAAATCACAAATTTTGTAGATTTTTGATATATTACTTCTTCAGTTCCATTCTTTTTGACTAATTTTGTCCGCTTTTTATATTGTATATTATTAACCTAAACCATAATTAACTAACATCTATGACTAAAAGAACTCTAGCCCTGCTGAGTGCGATGTTCCTGCTGATTCTGTCGGCATGGGGTGCTCCAGTCACGCAGGACCAGGCTCGCGAAGCCGCTGCTATCTTTATGCAGCAGAAGCAAAGCTCCGCTTTGACCCCCCGCATGGCGGCTCAATCCCCATCCATGCAAATTGCAGCCAACACCGGCTACTACTACATCTACAATGTCGGCAATGACAATGGTTTCGTTATTGTCTCGGGCGATGACCGCACCAACCCGATTCTGGGTTACTCGACCGAGGGGCACTTTGATGCCACCAAGGTCCCTAGCAACATGCAAGCCATGCTCGATGGCTATGCTGCACAGTTGCAGCATCTGGCCACGATGAGCGACGTGGAGGCCGCCACCGTGCTTGCCGCCCCGCGCCGCGCACAGACGGTAAACACACGCAACTCCATCGCGCCACTCATCACCACCAAGTGGGACCAAGCCACCCCTTACTGGAACCACTGCCCCGAGTTTATGCATGTGGAGGATGGCGACACCATCGGCGAGTTGTCCTACACAGGCTGTGTAGCCACATCGATGGCACAGATCATGAAGTATCACAACTGGCCCGCACAGTGCAGCCAGACCATCCCGTCGTACACCGCCAATTATTATGACCCTTATACGGAGGAATACGGCACCTTCGTCACTGATGCACTCGAGCCGATTGCCTTCGACTGGGCACACATGAAGGACACCTACACCGGTGCCGAGGACGAGGTCTACACCGAGGCCGTGTCGTGGCTGATGCTCTATGCCGGCTGTGCGGCCCAGATGAAATATGGCCTGTCGGCATCGAGCACGAGCGACCCCTATATCCCCAAGGCGCTCAACAACTACTTTGACTACGATGCCAACCTGGTGTATCGCAGCGACTATGACCAGCCGACGTGGGAGGAGATGATCTATCAGGAGCTGGCTGCCGGTCGCCCGATGATCTATAACGGCCGTGCCGGCAGCGGCGGCGGACACTCGTTTGTGTGCGACGGCTATGAGCGCGGCGACTATTACCACATCAACTGGGGCTGGGGCGGCCTGGGCAACGGCTACTTTGTGCTGTCGGTGCTCAACCCCTACGCCGGTGGCATCGGTGCCGCCAGCAGTGCCGAGGGCTACAACATCGACCAGACGGCCATCATCGGCATCAAGCCCGGCTACAGCGGACAGCCCGAGCAGGTGACCCATGTGACCACCGTGTTCAACATGTACAGCTCAAGCAACAAGCAGTATGAGCGCGGCAGCGACGGCTACTTCAAGCTCACCAAGAGCAAGCAGATCCGCGTCACGTGGGAAGACCACATCGACGACGGCACGAAGTATAAGACCGGCATCGCACTGTTTGACGCCGAGGGCAACATGGTCGAGCTCATCGCCAGCAACTCCTACTATGCCTCGTCAGGCTATACCGACCAGTGGCCGTTCAGCAACACGTCGACAACCTACAAGTTCGGGCGCGGCATCACCAGCGGCACCTACTACATCCGGCCCATCAGCCAGGCACAGGACAGCAACGACTGGCTGCCCATGCTCGAGAGCGACCGCTACTACATCGCCGTGACGTTCAACGGCAACACCGCCACCTTTGTCGACCACCCGCTCAACGACCTGCAGGCAGTGAACTTCGAGTTCACCGGCGGCGAGAAGGTCGGCGTGGCCGAGCAGTGCCATGTCACAGTCAAGAACAACAGCATGGACCGCTTCAGCGGCAAGCTCTACTACTATCTGACCAACGAGCAGATCGATGAGTATGGCGAGTATCTCACCGTGGTCGAGGCCGAGATTCCGG
Organism: Porphyromonadaceae bacterium UBA4262; assembly: GCA_002396085.1. Lineage (GTDB taxonomy): Bacteria > Bacteroidota > Bacteroidia > Bacteroidales > Muribaculaceae > Sodaliphilus. The sequence goes on along the minus strand of DGWI01000022.1, from coordinate 22,103 downwards.
CCTACGGCCAGAAGGTGGTCACCTTCAACTTCACCCCGCAGAACGCCGGAACCAAAACCGCCTACCTGTCGACCTACGACAACACTTGGAACCCCAGCATCCCCGGCACGGGCACGGTGACCATCGTTGACGGTGGCTCGACCGACTTTGACGTGGCTGACCTGTCGGTGGTGATCCGCGCCGAGAACGCCGTGGCTGGCGACAACGAGGGTGACAATGGCGTGATCTATGACAGCCATGCCCACTTCAGTGCCGCCATCACCAACCATGGCACGACCGAGTATAACAAGTATATCCTGGCTCCGCTGTTCATCGTCGAGAATGGCAAGGGCTCGATGGTGTCCTATCAGCAGTTGACCATCTCGGTGCCCGCCGGCGAGACCCGGACCTACTACTTCGACTTCGACAACCTGGCCTTCGGCTCGACCTACGCCATGAACATCTATGCCCGCAACAACGTGCCCATGGACGAGGATGCCTCGCACGTCGACAACATCGTCAAGCCGGGCGAGTCGGTCTACTACGACATCCGTCCGGGTATCGTGGTGTGGAGTGCCGACGGTGCGCGCCAGGGAGTGAAGCCCGTCGAGGACTATCAGGTGCCGGCCAATGCCGCTGCCGTGAGCCTTGAGGGTCTGAACCTGACCAGCATCACGCCCAACGAGAACCCCAACACCATCTATGTGCTGGACGAGAACGCCGCAGTGCCCGCCAGCCTCAATGGCAAGAATGTGGTCAAGGGGCAAAATGCCACCGAGATTGTGCTCGAGGATGGCAATCCCTATCTGGTGCCACAGAGCGTCAATGCCGGCAAAGTGACCTACAAGCGCACGTTCACCCAGGCCCGCAAGGCCGACGAGCGCACCGCATGGAGCACGATGGTGCTGCCGTTTGCCGCCACCACAGTGAGCATTGATGGTCGCACACCTGTGGCCAACACCGACTACTGGGTGTTCAACTTCCCGCGTGAGGATGATGGTGCGGTAACATTTGATGCCGCCACAACAATGGAGGCCAATGTGCCCTATCTGGTGGCCGTGGCCAGTGACCGCGACATGACGGGTAAGGTGATGAGTTGGAGCGCCGATAACGTCCTGCTCAAGGCCGAGCCCATTGCCATCACCAGTGGCATGAATTATATGTTCAGTGGCACCTACATCCCCGTCAGCGAGGGCAACATCTACACCATGGATGCCCAGGGAGCACGCTTTGTGCTATACGACACACCGCAGACTGTGGCTCCGTTCCGCGCCTACTTCAAGGCCATGCAGACGGTCGATGCCACCGAGATTCTGTGCCCCGGCACCACCGAAGTGACTCCACAGACGCTCAAGGGCGATGTCAACAATGACGGCAAGGTCGATGTGACCGATGTCAACATCCTCATCAACATCATGCTGGGCAAGGACAACGCCGACAAGTACGACGGCCGCGCCTATGTCACCGAGGGTGACACTGCAATCGATGTGAGCGATGTCAATGCCGTGATTAACATCATGCTGGGCAAGTAATTCTCAACAAATAACTGCGGTGCGAAAACCGCCAGCCGGAACTCCTCTCCTGACCATGGAGAGGGGTTCTTGGTTTCTATATGCAGTCGACACATGTTATTTTTGTTAAAACTTGCTATCTGTTGGATACTTTTCACTACCTTTGCCTATCAAAATAAACATGTTTTACTCAAAATACCATTAAGATGATGAAAAATTTACTTACATGTGCTCTCTCAATCTGCGCTGCCACAGCGATGTGGGCAGCCGAACCAACTGCAACTCTGACCTTTGCGGCCAGCCAAGTGGGTCAATCGACCCGTCTGGGACTGGTTGCCAGTGATGCATTCCAGGTCGACTGGGGTGATGGTAACCTTGTGGACTACACCAGCGGTGCCTACTACACCGAGACACTGAAAGGCCAGACCATGAAACTCTATGGCGACTTTATCCAGATTGTGGCCAACAGCGTGAACCTGACCGATGTCAATCTGGACGGCTGTCCGAACATGCAACAGTTGCAGATGAACTACAACGCATTCTCCACGCTGAACCTGAGCCACATGACGGCTCTGACCGGTCTGTATGCCGAGGGTGGTTCGCTCAAGAATCTGGACATTGCCGGCTGCACTGCCATGCGTGTGCTGGATGTGAGCGAGAACCAGATTACGGGCACACTCGACTGCTCGGCCATGACTGCCCTGACCAAGATTGACTGCGGCGACAACCTGCTGAGCGGCGTGCTGCTGCCCAAGACCAGTGTTATCTATCAGGTGGATGTGCGCAACAACAACCTCACCAACCTTGATGTCACCGGGCTGAGTGCCGTGACCGAACTGAACTGCCAGGGCAACCAACTGCAAGGCCTTGACCTCACCGGCATGACCGCACTCGAGGACCTGTATGCCTATGAGAACCAGATTGCCACCATCGACATTGCTGGAGCACCGGCACTCAAGACCCTGAGCCTCGCTGACAACCAGATTGGTGCCATCGACCTGAGCCAGAATCCCAACCTGGAAGGTGTGCACCTGACCAACAACAACCTCACTGCCATCGACCTGAGCAACAATGCAGGTGTTCGTTACCTGAACATCGGCGGCAACCAACTCACGACACTCAACACTACCATGCTGAGCCAGCTCTCACGTCTGACCTGCGAGGAAAATCAACTCACATCACTGGATCTGAGTGGCAACAGCAACCTCTATGTCCTCTATGCCAACAACAACTTGCTTAGCGCCATCGACCTGAGCGTTGCACCTCATGTCTATGACCTGAACTTGGCTTATAACCAATTGGCCGAACTGGATCTGAGCCAACACAACCTCTACTATGTGCAGGTCAATAACAACCAGTTGCAGACGCTGGATCTGAGCAACTCGAGTTACCTCTACCGCCTGGCTGCCCAGGAGAACCAACTGACCGATGTTACCTTCAAGAACATGAGTTATCTGCAGGGCCTGACACTGCAGCACAACAATCTGACTGCTGAACGCTGGATTGAAATTATCGATGCTTTGCCCGACGTGACCAATGTCAGTGTCAGTGAATACAACCAGGAATATGCCAAAATCTTCGGTTATGATGCTCTGCCCGGTGTCGACGGCACGCCCGCCACACTCAAGGGCTGGCAGGTGACCGGCTATGCTCCTCACACCGGCATTAACACCATCGATGGCGACGCACAGGTGGTGCGCACCATCTACTATGGCATCAACGGCACGATTCTCGACCGTGAGCCCCAGAGCGGCCTCTACATCGCTCGTGACATCCTCGGCAATGGTCAGAGCCGCAGCCGCAAGGTGGTCAAGTAATACTATATTCTCTCATTTATAACCTAGAGGCACTAGAATGTCTAGATTATCTAGATGTCTAGAGCCTCTAGATAATTTCAACACACGATGAAGAAAACTATTGTGGCAGTGGCAATGATAGCCACTGCAATGGCCATGATGGCCAACGTACACTATGTCAAGCAAGGTGCGACGGGCAACGGCACGTCGTGGCAGAACGCCATGGGCGACCTGCAGGCCGCCATCGACCAGGCTCAGCCAGGCGACGAGGTGTGGGTGGCGCAAGGCACCTACCGTCCCGACTCGCTCATCCGCAGCAACAAACCCACGTCGCGCACGTTCTTTCTCAAGGACGGCGTGAGCCTCTATGGTGGCTTTGCCGGCTATGAGCAAAGCAAGGACGAACGAGAAATGCCTACCGATGGAAAGCCCTACAACTTTGCACACACCACCATCCTCAGTGCCGACGACGACATCCCCGACACCTGGCAACGCGCCATTGCCGAGGGCACAAGTTACCGCTACACATGGCTCACCGACAACGACTCGCTCGAGGTCATCGGCACGCACAACAACGGCGCTCATGTGCTCTACTGCGCTGACATCATCCAAAACCCCACCGAGATTAACGGCTTCACACTCACCGGCGCCAACGCCAGCGTGTGGCAGACCAAGGCTTGGGGTGGTGCGCTCTATGCCCAGGGCAATGTGCAGTTGCGTGCCTGCAAGGTGCTGGAAAACTCATCGTACTTCTATGCCCAGTCGACGAGCGACAGCAATGCCTATGGAGGTGCTGTGTTTCTCTACAGCGACGGCGAGGGCGTGATTGAGGACTGCCTTTTTGCCCGCAACTATGCCCACTCGAGTTATGGCAGCGGACTGGGCGGTGCTGTCTATGCCCGCAAGTGCAGCATCCGCAACTGCGTGTTTGTTGATTGTGTCGCCGATGACGGCGGTGCGCTCTACAACAACGGCGGCACGGTGGAGAACTGCTACTTCGACGACTGCTATGCCAGCGGTGGGGGTGCCCTCTTCAACAACGGCAATGCCACGGGCATCACAGTGATGAGTTGCCGTGGTCTGCTGGGTGGCGGCATCTACAACTACAACGGCCGCGTGACCAATGCCTACGTGTACAATTGCTATGCCGACGCACCCGAATATGGCGAGACCATGGGCGGACGCGGCGGCGGCATCCTGCTGCTGGACGGCGCGGTGGTCAATGCGGCGGTGTGGAACAACACGGCCTTCTGGGGCGGTGGCATCTATGTGGCAGGCTCAGGCAAGGTGGTCAACACCACAGCCCAGCGCAATGCCATCCGTGCCAACGCCGAGGCCGACACGGCCAACGTCGGCATGGTGAACCACGAGTTGGAGGCTAGCACTGTGCTCAACAGCATCTATCTTGAGGCCGACGGCAGCAACTTTGAGAGTGCCCCCTCGTGCCGCGGCATCGCCACCACCGACGACGAACTGATCCAGATTGGCAATGCCTCATGGGCACTGGTCGCGGGCAGCGAGTTTATCGATGCTGGCACAGTGGCCGCAGGCTTTGAGGTAGAGACCGACCTGGCGGGCAACGCACGCATCGTCGGCAATGCCATCGACCTGGGAGCCTACGAGTATCAGAATCACCAGCCCTCTGTGCCCGGCGACGTGACGGGTGACGGCAAGGTCGACATCAGCGATGTCAATGCCGTCATCAACATCATGCTAGGCAAGGCCGAGCACACCGATGTGGCCGATGTAACGGGCGATGGCAAGGTTGACATCAGCGATGTCAACACCGTCATCAACATCATGCTAGGGAAATAGCGACACTAGCGGTACTAGAATCACCAGAGGCACCAGACTGTCTAGAAAATCTAGACGATCTAGTGCCTCTGGTCATTATTATATAGCCATCAGCGGAGCAGGTCGATCACCTCGTCGAGCGAGCCATCGTTGGGGCTAGGGGTGACACCGAGCAAGTGGCACAGCAGCGGGTAGATGCACACGTTGCGGAAGGTGTCCTTGCGCTGGTAGCCCTGCTTGAAGTCGGGGCCGATGGCGCGGAAGCCAACCCACATGTCACTGCATGTGTGGTCAAAGCCATGCGAGCCCTTGTTTTTGAGTTTGTCGGCGCTGAAGTACCACCCCACATCGGGCAAGACGATGATGTCGCTCATGTTCTCGTTCTTGCCATAGTTGAGATAGGCGGGAATCTCGCTGCGTCGCCACACACGGATATGGTCCACCCCCTTCAAGGCATGGACGATATCGTTGATATAGGAGGGCTTGCTGGCGTTGATCATCACCGGAAAGTCGTTGTGGATGCTCTCGATCCACGCGGGATCCAGATACTGCGCCGGATTGATTTGCCGCTCAGGATTGAGCCAAGTCATGCCATGGTCGCCCGTGACAATGAGGTTGACCTTGGCCCCGTGAGGCAAATGCTTGATGCCTTGCCACAGGTCGTCGAGCAAGACATCCATTGACTCCATGGCACGTCGCGTCTCATGACAAATGGGGCCATTCTTGTGCCCACTGCGGTCGGGCTGCTCAAAGTAGGCCATAATCAGGTGTGGACGCTCGTGCTCGGGCAGACATAGCAGCCGCAGGATCTCGGCACACCGTGCCGTGTAGGGCATATTCCCCTCGGTGAGGTAGTCGTGCCAGTAGTCGGCATGGTCGCCCTGGATGGCGACATCGCTGCCCACCCAGAAGACGGTAGCCGTCTTGACCCCTTGACGCTTGGCAGTGAGCCAGACGGGGTCGCCACCATAGTACTGCGGGTCGGTGCGGGTCTCCTTGTTGCTCAGCGAGTAGACCTTACCCGTCTTGCGCACCACAAAGTTGTTGTTGATGATGCCGTGGTGGTCGGGAACCAGTCCTGTGGCCAGCGTGTAGTGGTTGGGAAACGTCTTGCTGGGGAACGACGGCATCATCACCGCCTTGACCCCGTCATGTGCCATCTGGTCGAGGAACGGTGTGTCGAAGGCCTCGGGATAGTCCCAACGGAAACCATCAAGCGAGATAATCACGGTGTAGTTGTCGCGCGACACAGCCCAACTGGCCATTGCCAGCACCATCGCGCACAGTGTGAGTGTCAGTCTTTTCATTTGTTCTTGTTTTGTTGACTTGTGCGAGCCTGTGGCTCGCATTGCGCCGACAAAGGTACAAACTTTTGGTCAAAAAAACAACCGCACAGACATGTTGTCTGCGCGGTTGTCGTGATATTGTACACTCTCCTATCAACGAGCAGGCTCGTAGTCGAAGAAGAGACCACCATTGACCTCAATGGTGCCGTTGTGAGTGCTCTTGGGACCAATGACGGTGAGTTTGTCACCGACCTTGATGCCCTCGTTCTCCAAGAAGTTCTTGCGGTTGTCGCCGGTAGCACCCCATCCGGGATAGCAGCCATAGACATAGAGGCGGGTGTCGCCATCCTTGAGATAGAGGTTGCCGTAGGTCGGGTTGACAATCTCGTCGATTGTACCGGTGACCATGTAGTAGACATTAGGATTGTCCTCCTTGGCGATGAACTCATCGAGGGTGACCGCGGTCACGACCTTCAAGTCCTCAACCTTGCTCGAACCCATCTGCGGAGTATCGCGATAAGAGGTGCGCTTGCCCACGAGGGTGATGATATCACCAACCTTGGCCCCCGACTCGATGAAGCCCTCGGCACGATAGACGAGCACCTCACCGCTGTAGTCGCGGATGTAGAAACTCTTGCCCTGGCTGTCGCTCGAGTAGAGGCGAGTGATGATGCCTGTGATGCGATATTGCGAGTTGTCCTCGGCAGCATTGAGGAAGTCAGATACAGGGACCTCCATGATAGCACCCTTCTGGGTGAATGAAGTCTCGGCAGTGTACTCCTTCTTGCCATCGTTGGTCTTGAACACCACAGTGACATCGCGGTCGCCACCGGCATTGGGAGCGGCGTGGAACTTCACCACAGGCTCCGAGCCACCGGCAATCGAGACAATCGAGAGCCAATCCTTGGCAGCGTCGGGAATCTCGACCGAGATACCATTGTTGGTCTTGCAACTGAGGTTGACGGTGATGTCGCCACCCTCCATCGGGAAGGTTGCATCGGCGGGATCAACGCTCTCGACCTTGACCAGCGACTTCTGGATCTTGACAACAGTCACGTTAACCAACTCGACAGTGGTGCCGTACAGAGTCTTGGGACCCTCAACGGTGACGATGTCGCCCACCTCGATGCCCAGGCTCAAGAAGTTCTTCTCGTTGCCCTTGGCGTCAAGTGTACCATAGATGTAGATCTCACCGGTCTCATCGGCCAGATACCAGTTACCGTATGTGGTGTTGATAATCGACTTGACAGTACCGGTCACACGATAGGTCTTGCTCTCGGGACCAGCAATGACCTCGGCGCAAGTAGCATCCTCGATCACGGGAAGGCCCTGGATGATGTTGATGGTCTGCTTCTTGCCGGCGCAAGTGATATGCAGCACAGCGGTGCGGCCATCAAGTGCCGAAGGAGCACTGAACGTAACGTCGGTCTTACCTGCCTGGCCACTCATGGGGCTGACAGTGAGCCACTCGGGAATCTCGTCGGCATCGACCGACCATGCCTCTTTAGCGTTCACACTAATCGAGTTTGAGCCACCGTCAAGGGGAATGCCCACATAGGACGACGTGACCTGAATCTCGTCGAGCAGTGTTGCGCTGTCGTCATCGTTGCAACTGGTCAGTGCCAGAGTGAACAATGCGATGATTGCGGGAATGAAATATCTGAGTTTCATTGTTGTTTTTGTTATCAGTTTTCGGTCACCGGTTTTCAGTCTTCAGTGCAGGTCACCATGTTGTTGACCGATAACTGATAACTGAAAACCGATAACACATTATAAATTTTAGTTGAAGATGTACTTGATACCGATCGAAGCGTTCCAGCACTGACCGATGGCCTTGTTGCGAACGAATGTCTGCGTATCGGCATTGATGACTGCCGGAGTCGAGTAGGTTGCATAACCCTCTGCATCGGCACCCTCATACTTGAGGATACGAGCGTCCGAACCAATGGCGGGGTTGAGATACTTGGCCACGCCCCACTTGCTGTTGAACAGGTTGAGCACATTCTTGATGTCGAAGCTCAACTGCAGAGTGTGCTTAGCACCACACACCTTAAACGAGAAGTCGTGCTTGTAGCTCAGGTCCACACGGTGCACCCAGGGGCTATAGAGGCTGTAACCCTCGGCATACTTGCCCTGATTGTTCTTCAGGTAACTGTTGTTGTGCACATAGTCCATGAAGCGGGTCTGGTCGTCCTGCGAGACAAAGCGGAATTCACCAGCCTCGACCTCTGCATCGGTGGGGATGTAGAGTGCGTCGTAGTTGTAGCCGTCACCGTTCATGTCGTTGACCATCATGTAAGAGTAGTTGTAACCACCGCGCCAGGTCTCATAGATCAGGCCATAGTGGTTGCCGCTCTTGTCATGACCGATAGCCGACAGCACAAAGCGGTCGGGAGTCACATACTGCGAGTTGTGCAACTTGATGTGGTTGGGACCCTCGCTGGTGGGCACATAGGTGAATGCGCTCTCGGCAGCCGAACCGGGCAGACCGGTGATTTCCTTGTTCACCACGTGAGTGTAAGCAGCCATCAGGCTGATCCAGTCGGCGGGGCGAGCATTCAAGGTCACGTTGGCAGTCCAACCATAACCCTTGCTGGTGTTCTCGAGCACGAAAGCCTTGGTGGCAGTGCGGAATCCGGCAGGATAGATGGGGCGGTTGTCGGCACCATTGAAGCGGGCGAAGCCAGCCACGCTGGGGATACTCCAGTCGCTGATAGTGGCGGCCTTGACGGTCTTGGTGAAGATACCCTCGACAGTAGCGGTGAAGGGGAACGAAACGGGAATCGTGTAGTCAACGGCCAGAGAAGTCTTCCAAGCCATCGGCATCTTGAACTTAGAGTCAACAGCCGAGATGGCCGAGGGAACAGTACCCATGTCAGAGGTCACGTTCTGGGGATAACCCATGCTGAACAACTTCTGCTGCAGGGCGGCGATATTGGCATTGCCATTGGCATCGGTCACCAGACCACCGGCAAACTGGTTCATGTCGATAAAGCGGTTGCCATTGGCATCGGTGGTGTAGGCACCCGTGTAGTTCTCAAATCCGCGGGTGGGAGTGCCGGTCTTGCCATCCCACACCTTGGTGTTGCCGCTGAGGTTAGCCTGATACTGAACGAGACCACCGTTGGTGGGCATGTTGGTGAAGAACACCAGAGGCAGACGGCCAGCGAACAGACCTGTTCCACCACGCAGCTTCAGGGACTTGTCACCCTTGATGTCCCAGCTGAAGCCCACACGGGGTTGAGCAATGAGTTGGGTGCTGGGCCACTTGCCAGTGTCGATGTGACGACCATTGTAGTCGATGTCGAGGATGGCATTGTTGGTCAGCAAGTCACCGTTGTTGAAGAACAGAGCATCCAGGCGAATGCCATAGTTCAACTTGAAGCGACGAGTGACGTTCCACTCGTCCTGTACATACAGACCAGCCTTGTTGAAGCGGACGCGTGCAGCAGGCTTGGTCTCGCCACCGTAACCGTAGGTCAGGTTGACAATCTCGGGAGCGGCACCATTGATGAAGTCATCAACGCTGCGATAGCGATAGTAACCTGTACCGTTGCGCATATACTGGTTGTCGGCCATCTGGTGCTCAAACGAGAGGCCGCCCATCAGTTTGTGGGTGCCATAGTACCAGGTGAGGTCGTCCTTGAAGTTCCAGTGTGTGTTGTGCACGGCGTTGTTCCAGGTGAAGAGCTCATAGCCCAGAGCCATGTAGTTGTCGCGGTTGCCCTCGGCATCGGTCATGGTGATGTCGATGAAGGGGAACTCGCTCGAGTTGCTGGCACGCACATCGTCCAGCTTAGAGAATGTGGCCAGGAACTGATTCGACAGATTGTCGGTCAGACGGCTGTTGAGGTCGAACGAGAAGGTGTGCACCAGGTTGTCCATGCCATACATCGAGTTGGCAAACGAGTAAGACTTCTGCGACACGCGAGCGGTGGGCATGCGAGAGCCACCGTCCATCGACGAGCCGTTGGGGTTGCTCCAGTAGCGGTTCTTGGTGTAGTTGTAGCGCAGGGCCAGGTGATGAGCATCGGTGATGTTCCAGTCGAGGCGAGCCAGCACCTTGTAGTTGTTCTCATCGGCGGGGAAGTTGGTGTAACTGCCCGTGTCATAGCCATATTTGCTCTTGACAAACTCACTCACGCGAGCCAGGTCGCTCAGCGATGTGCGCGAGATGTACTGCTCGGCATTGCCCACGCCGTTCTGCGAAGCTCTCCACATATTGACCGTGCCGGGCTGCTTGGTCATCTCACCGTTGACAAAGAAGAACAGTTTGTCCTTGATGATGGGGCCGCCCAGAGTCACGCCATAGGTCGATACGCTGAACTTATCGCGGGCCTGACCAATCTGCGTGCGCTCAACGGCATCGCCACGCATGTTCTCGTTGCGGTGATAGAAGTAGGCACTGCCACGGAAGGTGTTGGTACCGCTCTTGGTGATGGCGTTCACGCCACCGCCGATGAAGTTGGTCTGACGCACGTCGTAGGGCGAAATCACGACCTGCATCTCCTCGATAGCCTCGAGAGAGATGGGGTTGCCACCACCGGGGAGGTTCTCGCTCAGACCGAAGTTATTGTTGAAGTTAGCGCCATCAACGGTGAAGTTGGCCGTACGGCCGTCAGTACCGACAAAACTCATGCCGTTGCCACCGTAGGGCGACAGACGGGTGACGTCGGTCAGACTGCGGGTCACCGTGGGCAACGCCGTGATCTGCGAGTTGTTGATGTTGGTGGCGGCACCGGTCTTCTCGGTGGTGAACTTGGTACCCAGAGCGGTAACGACGACCTCACTCAGTGTGTTGGCGTTGAGGCTCATGTTCACGTCCAGGTTGAAGGTCTCGGCCAGTTGCAGGGTGATACCCTCGGCCACCTGGGGCTGATAACCCACATAGGTCACCTCGACACGATACGGGCCACCGGTACGCATACCCTGGATGGTGTAGCGGCCATCCAAGTTGGTCACGGCAGTGTACTTGGTACCCGACGGTGTGTGCACCGCCTGCACCGTGGCACCAATCATGCTCTCATTGTTCTCATCGGTCACCACACCCGACATAGCCGAGGTAGTCACCTGTGCGTTCAGGCCCAGTGCCGCGCAAAGCATCAGCATCAGTGCCCAAAACTTCATTCTCTTAAGCATTGTTGTTTAGATAGATAATTAATAAATATGGAGTTAAATAATCATTGTCGTCACACAAACACAACATGCGCCACAAGAGTGCGAGGCTCGTGCGGCGTAGCAACTGTCGGGATAACCCGAAATTAGCAAGGGTGTCATAGCCATAGCACGAACAGTGTTCATGCTTGCAAACGAGGCAGTTATGTCGTGACTCATCAACATTGACCAAGCATCAATCGCTAAAATCGATGCAAAGGTACACAATATTTCTATTATCCAACAATAGAATCAAGAATTTAACACTTTATGTTAATGCAAAATCGCTCAATCAAACACAAAAAAAGGTAAACTATATACCTGTTGTCCCCGATTACAGTAATATCGCTGAAAGCGATTGATTTGAGTAACCGGGGGTGGAACGTAGTGACACCCTCGGATAGAATGCTATCAATTATCCTCGCTGAAAGCGAGCATTTGGATAATCTTGGCTACACTCTTGATGCAAGCATCATTGCGCTCGTTTGCACAAGATTTGGTTGCGCTACAAGGTGCTCGCTTACAGCGAGGTAGTTTGTTTAAGTAACCGAAGGTGTCGCTTCGCTCCACCCTCGGTTACTTAAATTGTCGCCTTCGGCGACGACATTCTATACGGTTAACAAACATATCTTATCTACTAGAGGACAACAGGTATATAGTTTCCAAAAAAAAGAGCCCCCCATAATGGGAGGCCCTTGTACGATTGTAGTTACAGGATGCTGAATTACTTCACAACCTTAACAACTTCCTGAGTGCCATCGGCATAGGTAGTAACGACAACATTCACGCCGTCGAAAGCCTTGTCCGAAGCCTGGCCAGCAACATTGTAGTACTTCACACCAGCAACAGCCTTGCCAGCAGCAACGTTAGCAACTGCACTGTGACCCTCAATGTGAGCGACGAGGCACTCGGGGTTGGTGTAGTCGTTGTTAGCGTAGTCGGTGTACTTCACATAAGCCTTGATGTCACCACCCTTGAAAGTCTCGTCAGCAGCAAATTTCATGCGAGCAATTTTGACGGGGTTCTTGGTGATCTTGATCTGGTCATTACGATAAGTAGCGTTCGACAGACCAATCACATAATAACCATCGGGGTGCATGCTAGTTGCCATGTTCAGAGCCTGACGTTCTTCCTCATTATCCTCATCGTAGAACTTGGTGTCATTGTGGCCACCGCAAGTAGAAACGCTCAGACCAGCGGGCAGATACATGTTGACCTGCAGGTTGGTGAAGTTGTCGGTGTTGTCGTCGATGCGAGTCAGGGTAAGTTCCTGGAAGCTCTGATCGGTTGCACCAGCTTCAATGGTGTAGCCCTCGGGAAGAGTGACTGTCGAGGCGCAAGTGAACGACTCAGCATAAGCGTTCATTGCCAGCATTGCAAGACCTGCAACGAGTAAAGATTTAATCTTCATAATTAAAACGTTTTAAATAGTTAATAATTGTTAATAAAATTTTATTTTCGGTCTCTAAGTCCATTTCTGGTCTCTAGTGGTCGATTTGTCGCATCGCATCAAGCCGCGCATAGAAATTCATGCCACTGACATCCATACTGACTTTCAGCCATTTAGCAGCCGACCTGAAAAGTTTATTCACTTTTCGACTACAATATTACGAACTTTTTTTGAACTGACAAAATTTTCTTCAAAATTTTCGTCTTTTTTTGATTTTGACGACAACAGTTCAACAATTCATCCGCCTCGCGACATAAATGTCGCCATGTTAAAAAAACACAAGTCCTGCACCTACCCGAGATGCTAGATCTCCTGCCTCAAAATACAGACAGATTCGTTTTGCAAGCATTAGTCGGCTGCCTGGGCAGCCGTGTGGGGGTCTCAAGCCTTATTATATTAATAAGGTAATATCACACAGGCCTCATCCCGGTGAGGAGTTGCCTGAACCGCTTGTACCATCCCTGACGGGTGGCATTGTCGGTCTTTGGCGAGAATCCTCGGCGAGCTATGCGCTGCAACTGCTGCTCAATGTTTCGTTGCAATTGCACATAATCGGGCGATGTGTAACCGTTAGTTTTCATGTTGCAAAATTACTGCCGTTCTCTCGGTCGCAGTTAGGAGATTTCTTACAAAAGTTAGGAGATTTCTTACAAAATGCCAATATCGGCACTAGGACATTTTTGTCATAATCAGGTTATCCTGCACACAATCAAGCATTTGCGCTGCTGCGATACTGACTAGGGGTCATCTGGTGATATTGCTTGAACTGGCGTGCAAAGTAAGCCATGTCATCATATCCGCACCGGTCGGCGACATCGCCCACATTGAGGTCAGGCTCATCGACGAGCAGTTGAGCCGCGCGTGCCATGCGCAACTCATTGATGTAGTTGAGCGGTGTTTTTCCGGTGATGGCATGCACCTTGCGGCGCAATTGCGCGCTGGTCATGGCCAGTTGTGACGCGATTGCTTCAAGGTCGACACGATGCTCGGCCATCGCCTGCTCGACCAACAGCAGAAGTTGCTTGATAAACTCTTGTTCGCCCTGCGTGATGACCTTGATATTCTGTTTCGGCTCAGCGACCTTAGGCTCCTCGACATCGGCCGATGCCGCCTGAGCGGGAGGCACGACAGGAGGCAACGATGCTGGCTCGATTGCGACAGGCACCGACGCGTCGTCCTCGGCCAGTTGCACAGCCTCGCCCTGTGTTGTGACCAGTGCCAGTTGCTGCAAGAAGTGCTGACGCAACTGGTGCCGCTGGTCGAGCAACGTGGCTACGCGCATGCGCAGTTCGTCGGGATTGAATGGTTTCTCCAGATAGGCATCAGCCCCGAGCTCGTAGCCCCTGATGCGGTCCTCGTCGGTGCAGCGGGCCGTGACCATGACGATGGGTATGTGGTTGAGCACCTGATGAGCCCGCACACGCCTACACAACTCATAGCCGTCCATCTCGGGCATCATCAGGTCGGTGATGATCAGGTCGGGCACCAGCCGCTCGGCCTTGGCAAGAGCCTCAACACCATTGCTGGCATAGTACACGCTATAGAGCGACTGCAATTGCGTGCCGATGTAATAGGCCACGTCGTTGTGGTCCTCGACGATGAGTATGCGACACGCCTCGTCATCGCTATTGTCCGAGTCGCTGAGCCTATCTTCGACAGTCGACACGACCTCGGCGGGTTGAATGTTCTCGCCCTCCATGGCAGGCCAGTTACCATGTCCATGCTTCTGGGGCAGGGTGACGGTAAACACCGTTCCCTTGCCGACATCGCTGTGCACGACAATGGTCCCCTGCATGGCCGAGACAATCTGGCTGACCAGCGACAAGCCCACGCCCGTGCTCATGTCGCCATGGCTGACAGCCTTGCCCATGTAGAATGCCTCGAAGATGTGCGGTAAGTCGTCGGGAGCAATGCCACGACCGGTGTCGGCCACCTGCAGTTGCACATTCTGGTCGGCGTTGAGTGCACAGGTCACGTTGATGGTACCCCCGTCGGGCGTGAACTTGAGCGAATTGCCCACAAGATTGCCCACAATGCGGCGCATGTAGTAGGGGGCGAAATCCATCACGATGTCATTGTTCTGTGCGGCAAAATTCAGTTGGATGCCCCGCTGCTGCGCCAGTATCTGGTAGGCCTCGGTGAGCATGGACACATAGGTGACAATATTGCCAGTGCGCCACTCGGGTTCGCCAATCTCGCTGCGCACACGACTGATGTCGAGCAACTGATTGATGAGTTGCAGCAAGTTGTTGCCCTGACGGTTGATGATGCTGGCCTGGTGCGTGACCTGGTCGGCAGTGGTGCCAGGGTGTTGCATCTGCTGTGACAACCCCATGATGACGGTGAGTGGGGTGCGGAACTCATGCGTGACGTTGGTGAAGAAGTTCTGCCGCATCTGCTCGACCTGCTGCCGCAACAACTCGCCACGGCGGCGTGCCCTGAGCGTATAGAGCAGGAAGGCAATGGCGGTGGCGGCCATGAGCACGATGAGCACTGCCGTCAGGATGAAGATGTTCTTGAGTTTGCGCTCGCTCTCATAGTTGCGGTTGATGAGGTCGAACTCGGCCTGACGGCGCTGGCGCTCATAGTTGACGCGCGCATTCATCATCTGGCTCGAGTTGCCATGCAGCCGCACACTGTCCTCGAGCGCATCGGCCTGTACAAAGTATTCAAGCGCCTGCTTGCTGTCGCCCTGCAACGCGGACAACTGGTACTTGAGTTGCAAGGCCTGGCCCTGATGCTCGAGCGAGTTGATGGCGGTGGCGATGCTGTCGGTGAGCCTGATGTAGGACTGAGCACGGGGATAGTCACCTTTCTTTATATATACGCGCGCCAGTGCCACACACGATTCCAGCCAGTGCCACGAGTCGCTGTTGCGCTGCATGATGCTGTAGGCCTGGTTATACTCGTTGATGGCCTGGTCGTACTGGCCATCCTTCTCATAGAGTTCACCGAAGTGGGTGTGACAGAGCGAGACCCCCAAGTCGCTGTGGGCACGACGATTCAGTTCAAGCGACTGCCGGTAGTAGAGCCATGCCGAGTCGCGTTGCCCTTGACGCTCAAGTATCGAGCCGATGTTCGCCAGATTGATAGCCTGCCCCAGTTCACTGCCCAGCCTGCGCTCGCCGGCCAGCGCCGCACGCAGTATCGAGTCGGCAGCCTGGTAGTTGCCCATGGTCATGTAGATGTTGCCTATCCCGTTGAGCGAGACCACACGATTCTTGAGCATGATGGGGTCATCTTGCCGGCTATACTTGTCACAGCAACTGAGTGCCTGATAGTGATAACTGGTCGCTTCCTCGAGGATGCCCATGCGACGAAAGTTGGTGCCCAAATTGTTGAGAGCCCGCACCATCTCGACAGTGTCCTTGAGCCGACTGGCAATGTCCAGTTCACGACTGTGCGTGGTAATGGCATCCTGAAAACGACTGTTGTTGCGGTAGAGTTTGCCCAGTTGCTTGAGTGCCATCATCAGCACCTGCTTGTCGTCGGCGGCATCAGCACTGTCGACAATGGCCTGCATGCGTGTCACCGACTCGATCTTCTGGAAGGTCGAGTCGAGGCCATCGAGCCTGGTGCGGTCGCTATCACCTCCTGTGGCAGTACATGCCGCCATGATGATGACAATACCCAACAAGACGATAAAATGTGTCGTACGAGGCATATTCTAGTCGGAATTTGGGCACAAAAGTAGCACATTTTTCTAAAATTATAGCCAAAAAACGCGATTTTTTTTGATTTTGTTGTACCTTTGCAATTTCAGACAAAAACCATCATTTGTTATGGACGAACGCAAAAGTGTCTTTCAGCGCGGTGCTGAAATGGGTGTGCCCATGGGGTTGTTCATGACCACCATCTCGGTATGCTCGATATTTGCCGACCGCATTCCCGCCCTGTCGTGGGTAGTGATTGTGCTGCTCATCGCTGGCCCGTGGTTGGTGTGGCGGATGCAACGTCGTTACTATCTGGAGGAGGGCATGACCTGCGAGTATGCCACCCTGTGGATGCTGGGCATCCTGATGATCATTTATGGCGCTCTCATCACAGGCTTGATCACATGGGCTGTGCTGCAGTGGGTCAGGCCAGGCTATATCTACGAGGTGACCCAGCAGTTTGTCGACATCTATAGCACCGTCCCCGAGTTGAAGGGCAATGAGTTGCTGGTGGGCATGCAACGCGCCATCGACACTGGTGCCCTACCCTCGCCCATCGAGACGGTGACCAGCACCTTCTGGCTGGTGACCTTCTCGGGCTGCATCCTGAGTGCCATCACGGCAGCCTTCGCCAAACTGCAATGACTGTCCCGACACCTATCATTTTCTATTCTCAATTATAAATTCACAATTCTCAATTAATCATAATGGACATTTCTGTAGTAGTACCTTTATATAATGAGGCCGAGTCGCTGCCCGAGTTGGCGGCATGGATCGAACGTGTGATGCAAGAGCATGGCTACACCTATGAGGTGCTCATGATCAATGACGGCAGCACCGACCGCTCGTGGCAGGTGATCGAACAACTGCATGCCCAGAACCCCGCTATCAAGGGGGTGTGCTTTCGCCGCAACTATGGCAAATCGCCGGCACTGAACACGGGATTCATGCGCACCCAGGGCGATGTGGTCATCACCATGGATGCCGACTTGCAGGACAGCCCCGACGAGATTCCCGAACTGTATCGCATGATCACCGAGGAGGGCTATGACCTGGTGAGTGGCTGGAAGAAGAAACGCTATGACCCACTGTCCAAGACGCTGCCCACCAAGTTGTTCAACGCCACAGCCAGGCGTGTGAGCGGTATCCACAACCTGCACGACTTCAACTGCGGCCTGAAGGCCTATCGCAGCGATGTGGTCAAGCACATCGAGGTCTATGGCGACATGCACCGCTATGTTCCCTATCTGGCCAAGATTGCCGGATTTAGCAAGATCGGTGAGAAAGTGGTTCATCACCAGGCTCGCAAGTATGGTGTGTCAAAGTTTGGGCTCGACCGTTTTGTCAACGGGTATCTGGATCTGCTCACGCTGTGGTTCCAAGCCAAGTTTGGAGTCAAGCCGATGCATTTCTTCGGCCTGCTGGGCAGCCTGATGTTCTTGCTGGGCTTCATCGCGGTGATTGTGGTGGGCGCGCTCAAACTCTACAACATGCACGTGGGCAATCACTACACGCTGGTGACCAACTCACCCTACTTCTTCTTGGCACTCACGGCAATGATACTGGGCACCCAATTATTCCTCACGGGCTTCCTGGGCGAACTGATCACGCGCAACTCCCCCTCGCGCAACCACTACGAGATCAGCCACGAACTCCTCTAGCACCCTGTGATCAAAGACAAGACATAAGAACAGGAGGACAAAAACGTCTAAGAACAACAGACTACCTTGCATTCTGTTGAGCACTCAATAACATGTATGCCAAGCAGTCGACGCGTCTTGTGGAATAATGAGAACAATTACCTTGCAATTATGGATATGGACATCAATACACTGGTCAGGAAAGTCATTGATTGTGGCTTTCGCGTCCATAAGGCTTTAACACCAGGTTATGTCGAAGAGGTTTATAGGAAGGCCATGATGATCGAACTAGCCGATTCAGGATTACAAGCCAAGAAAGAGGTACAAATACCTGTGAAGTATAAAGGACATCTCATTGGCAACTATTATGCTGACATCATCGTCGAGAATCGATTGATTCTTGAGTTGAAAGCAGTCGACCACATCACCAAAGCCTTCGAGACCCAACTTGTTAATTATCTCACAGCAACTGGCATTGATGATGGTCTCCTTATTAATTTTGGGAGTGAATTGTTTGATGCCAGAAGAAAATATAGAGTCTATACTCCCAAAAAATGAAATTCTCTGACAACATCAAGCATATGACCTCATGTTCTTATCTCCTTGCCAGGCATAAGTTAAGTTTATTGTCCTTTTGTTCTTATGTCTATATCTTATCAGTCTTATGTCTCACGGGATGTGGGGATGGGAGTTGCTATGATAATGGGAGTGCGGTGCCGATGGCACGGTTCTATGCGAGCGGGACGACAACACAACTGTCGGCAAATGGGCTGACCGTGACTGCCATCGGGGCACCAGGCGACTCCCTGCTCGTGAATAACGAAACGGTGAGTGACCTGCACTTGCCCCTGCGCGCCGGCACCACCTCGACCCAGTGGAGGCTGACCTTCACCGCTGACGACCTGACGCTGACCGACACCGTGACCATCGACTATCAGCCCGTGGAATACTTTGCCAGCGTGGAATGCGGCGCGATGTACTACTTTGACATCACAAATGTGACCACGACGCATAACGTGATTGACTCGATCACCGTTCCGTTGCCCCATGTGACCCATGTCGATCAACTGAACCTACGCATCTATGTACCAAACGATTGACACCGCTATGAAACGACAAATTGCAACATACCTACTCCTGCTAGTAGCCACAATGGTTTGGGCACAAGACACCACCCAGGTCAACAAGGGTCGCCACATCACGCCTGTGCGCCCCAACACCAATGTGGTCAAACAGCCCGGACGGGATGTTGACCCCGAACTGATTGAGCAGTATATCACAGGTGACACGCTGGCAGCACAGAAGAAGGCTCGCGAAGACTCGATTCGCCACAACTATCCCCGCTACCCGCGGCTCACCTCACTGTGGCTCGGCGTCAACTTCATCGACCCTGTGCTCATGGCATTGGGGCAAGACCACAGCAGCGTGGACGTGCATGCTACCTTGAACATGTGGAACCGCCTGCAGCCCACCATTGAATTGGGCATCGGCTGGGCCAAAACCACCCCCGAAGACATGCACTTCACCTACCGGGCCAAGCCCTCACCCTATGCCAAGGTGGGTGCCAACTACAACTTCTTGTTCAAGAGCAGCCCCGACTATCAGGCCTTTGTGGGTCTGCGCCTGGGCATGAGCACGTTCAAGTATGACGTGGAGGCCCAGTACCGCAACTCCTATTGGCAAGAAGACCGTTTCTTCAACATTCGAGGAGAGCGCAGCAACGCGTTGTGGGGCGAGGTGGTTGCCGGACTGAAGGTCAAGATTTTTGGTCCCTGGTCGCTAGGATGGACCTTGAGGTGGCACAACCTGTTCAAATGCAAGACCACCGAGCACGGACGGCCATGGTACATCCCTGGTTTTGGTCCTCGTGGACGCGCACTTGGATTTACTGTCAGTGCCTACTACACACTGCCGTTGACCCAGAATCGTTGGCCGCAGAAAGATGAAATCGGCAAAGAAAAGCGATAAAACTCAAAAAAAACGCCAAAAAAATTTTAAATATCAACTTTTTTTCCTACTTTTGTGGTCATAAATTAATTAACAATACTTTTAATTCATCAAATTTAAACACTTATGGCTTACACAGAAACTACAACCACTAGCTATGGAACCCGCGTGGGCAACTCGTTCAAGCAAATCGGAACGGGCTTCCTCATGTTCCTGGCCGGCACAGTGCTGTTGTGGTGGAACGAGGGGCGCACCGTCAAGACCGGTGATGCCATCGTCGAAGCACAACAGGCAACCGTAGAAATGGAGCATCCCGACAAGATGGATGCATCGCTTGACGGCAAGATGGTGCATGCCACCAGCAAGGCCGTATCCAACAACATCCTGAATGACGGCACCTTTCCCGTGGCCGGAAACTTCACCAAGCTGGACCGCAAGGTAGAATACTACCAGTGGGTCGAACGCAAAGAAGAAAAGAAACGTGACAAACTGGGTGGCGGCGAAGAAGTTGTCACCACTTACTATTACGACCTGAAGTGGGTTGACGAGCCTGTCAATTCGGGTTCGTTCCATGATCCACAGTATCGTCAGGCCAATGGCGTGCGTGCACAGTTTGACGACCAGACAATCTATGCCGAGGATGTGAGTTTCGGTGCTTATAAACTGCCCGACTTCTTCATCAAATCGGTTGGTGAGGCTGAAGACTTAAACGTGTATACCGATCCCGCCGAATTTGCCAAGGCAGCAATTGGGGCTCCAGCCGACACTGTCTTGTCAGATGAGGACGTGGCTCGTGCATGCCAAAGCCTAAACACCGACTTCAGCGACATTTCGGGCAACACGGTTTACTATGGTGACCCTGCCAACGTACAGGTGGGTGACGTGCGTGTAACCTTCAAGGCTGTCAAGCCTGAGAACGAGATCTCGATTATGGCTCAGGTCAAGGGCAACACCTTCACACAATATGTCGCCAAGAATGGCTATACATTCTCTCGCCTGAACAATGGCGCAGCCACGGCTGCCGAGATGGTTCAACAGGCCAAGGACGAGAACGACATGATCAAATGGGCATTGCGCCTGCTGGGTGTGTTGCTCGTCATCGGTGGTCTGAAGGGTATCTTCAACTTCCTGGTCATCCTGCTCAAGGTCGTTCCATTCCTGGCCAGCATCATGAACTTCGGTGTCGGTCTGATTTGCACCGTGCTCGGTATTGCATGGTCGCTCATCGTCATCGGTCTGGCATGGGTATTCTATCGTCCGCTCTTGGGCATCTCGCTCCTGGTGATTGCAGGCGGCTTGATTGCTTGGCTGGTCATCAGGGGTAAGAACAAGAAACCGGCAGTCGAACCCGTTCCCGCAGGCGTGAATGCCGCTCCAGGCATGCAGCAACAGATGCCGCAGCAGCCCATGCAGCAACCCGCTCAGCAACCCTATCAGGCTCCGCAACAGCCGCAGATGCCGCAGCAGCCTGTACAGGATCCTTACGGCCAGCAGCCGCAATATCCGCAGCAGCCGCAGATGCCACAACAACCAGTGCAGGATCCTTACGGCCAACAGCCGCAGTATCCGCAACAGCCACAGATGCCGCAACAGCCTGTGCAGGATCCTTACGGCCAGCAGCCGCAGTATCCGCAGCAGCCACAGATGCCGCAACAGCCTGTGCAGGATCCTTACGGCCAGCAGCCGCAGTATCCGCAGCAGCCGCAGATGCCGCAGCAGCCTGTGCAGGATCCCTACGGCCAGCAGCCGCAGTATCCGCAGCAGCCACAGTATCCGCAACAGCCCTACGGTCCTGAGCAGACTCAGCAGATGCCCGACAACTCAGGCATCAGCGAGTAAGGATCCTGAATCCAACAAAAAACCGCTTCAAATGAACTGCACCCCAAAAGTTAG